>CBIHOS010000115.1:0-15555 GCA_966211945.1 uncultured bacterium | reverse complement strand
TGGAGCTACCTCGGGCGGTTCCACGGGCAGCCGCTCGTGAATGGCTACAGCGGCTACTACCCGAAGTCGTACCTGGATCTGCTCAACAGCGTGATCACGTTCCCGCGCGGCGAAAGCGTGGACGCGCTGCGCGCGCGCGGCGTCAGGTACGTCGTCGTGCACGAGAACCGCTACAAGCCAGCCGACTTCCTCGATTTCGACGGGCGCCTGCGGCGGACCCCCGGGTTGCGGCCGGCCGGCTATTTCCCTGACGTCGCCTATCCGGCCGTCGTCTTCACGCTCGAACCGCGCTGACGCCGCGGCGGGCGGCGACGTTTGCCGCCGGCGCGGCTTTCTGCAATTCTCGACGCCTCGATGCATCGCAGGGACTGGCTTCGGCGGCTCGCCGCCACTGGCATCGCGGGCATGGCGCCCGCCACGCGGACGTTTGCGCAGGGGCCGATCGGTGACACGACGTGGCTGCGCGCGGCGCTGCCCGTGCTGCCGTCCGAGCCGCGCCGGCTGCGTGCGTACGACCTGCGCGTCAAGGCGGCCGTCACCGCCGCGAGCATCGGCGCGCCGACACGCGCCGACAACGCCGACGAACGCGAGGTGCCGGCCTTCCTCGCGATGTTCAGCAAGGGTCTTCCGCACGACCGGTTCGGACTTGTCGACCCCGAGGCGTACCGCGCGCTCGCGGCCGCGGCCGCCGGCGGCGAGCCATCGCGCTTCGAGGCGGTGCCGATGGGTGGACCGCGTCGCCTGGTGTCGCCGCAGGCCGCCTTCACCTTTGCGCTCGACGGCCTCGACGCGGCGCTGCTCGCGTCGCCGGCGCCGCCGCGCTACGGATCGCCGGCGTTTGCCATCGACGCGATCGAGAGCTACTGGCTGGCACTGTTGCGCGACGTGCCCTTCGCGGCGTACGCCGGACATCCGCTCGCGGCGCGGGCAGCGGCCGACCTCGCGCGGGCCGGCGCGGCGATGCAGGGCGCGTCGATCCTGCCGCGGCGTGGCGCGCGTCCGCTGCCGGGCCCGGTCGTGTCGCAGTTCCTCCTGCGGGCCGTCCCGATGGGAGCGCAGATGCTGTCGCCGCGCGTCGCCATCCAGGCGCCGGGCGAGCAGTTCCTGGCGACGTGGGACGACTGGCTGGCGTCGCAGAACGGCGCGATGCCGCGCCGCGACGTGACCCGCACGGGCCGCCGCCACATCTGCTGCGGCCGCGATCTCGCGACGTGGACGCGCACCGACTATCCGGCCCAGGCGGGCGTTCAGGCGGCGCTGCTGCTCGAAGCGCTGCGTGCACCGGTGCATGCCGAGCACCCATACGTCCACTCCGCCAACCAGGCCGGCTACGTCACCTTCGGCTTACCCTTCATCGTCGATCTGGCGTCGCGGGTGGCGATGCACGCGCTGCGCGGCGCGTGGTTCCACAAGTGGGTGGTGCACCGGCGTCTGCGCCCCGAGGAACTGGGCGGGCGGCTGGAGGCGGCCGCGTCCGGCGGTCCAATCGCGGCATGGCCCGATGCCAGGCTGCTGCAGTCGGACGGCTTCGCCGAGACGCGTCGCCGCGGCGGTACGTGCCTGCTGCCGACCGCGTGGCCGGAAGGCGCGCCGCTGCACCCGGCCTATCCGGCCGCCCATGCGGCGACGGCCGGCGCCATGGTCACGGTGCTGAAGGCGTATTACGCGGCCGACTGGGAGTGGCCCGCGCCGGTCGACGCGCTGCCCGATGGCAGCGGCGTGCAGCCGGTGGACGAGGCACTGACGGTCGGAGGTGAGCTGGACAAACTGGCCTGGAACCTCGCGCTCGGCCGCGCGTTTGCCGGCGTCCAGTGGCGCAGCGACGCCGAAGCCGGCCTCGGCCTGGGCGAAGCGGTGGCCGCGGCCCTCCTGCGCGAGTTGCGGGACGTCCTGCCGGAGGCGAATGCGCGGTTCGCCTTCCGCCGCTTCGACGGTACGGAGGCCGAGGTCTGAGACAGGAGAACAGTCCTCACGTCCTGTTCCGCCGACTAGTCGAAGAAGTAGTGCACCAGCGCCGCGAGGCGCACGCCGCCGAGCGAGGGCGCGTCGTCGAAGTCGAAGTCGTCGGGCTCGCTGTCGGTCGAGATGCTCAACTCGCCGCTGACCTTCAGCCGCGGCACCGCGCGGAAGCCGAACTCCACGCCGCCGACGCCGGCCGGGCGCAGGTCGGTGTCGCTGAAGTCGCCGATGTCGGTGCGCACGAGGCGCAGGCCGCCGCCGGCGTACGGACGGACGTTCAGGTCAGCATTGCCGAAGTCTCCGATCGCCACGATGAACGTCGGTTCGAACCGCATGTACTCGACGTCGTCGCCGAGGAAATCGTCGTCGCCGCCGAAGCCGAGGTGGGCCTGCAGGCCCCAGCGCTCGGTGACCCAGTACCGGAAGCTCGGTCCGATCTCGAAATCGGACAGACCGGCGACGCCGCCAAGTCCGACTGCGCCGATGTTGGGACCAGCCGAGCCGCCCCGACGCGACTGGATGGCGAACGCAGCGGGGGCGGCGGCGGGCTCAGGCGCCCACGCCCTGGCCAGCGCGGCGCTCAGCACGCCGGGAGTCGCCTCCGGGCGTCTGGCGCCCGGCTCTTCGGCAAGGGCGAGCGCCGGCGCAGACGCGACGGCTGCGGCCAGAACGGAGACACGAAGCATACGGATCATGTAAAGACCTCCAGGGGCGTCCACGACAGGGACGAGTAAGAAAGGGCGCACGTCTGTGCGCCGGCCTGGGAATCTGCAAAGTCCGCACCATGGACGGCCGGACGACCGGCGGCCGTGACGGCCCGGCCATTCGGAGCTCTCAACGCGGCGGCGCGGCGGCGCGGCGTTCGGCGTCACGCAGTTGCGCGAGCACCTCGCCGAGGCGGCGAATCTGCTCGCCGTACTGCGCCCAGTCGCCAGCCCGCTGCGCGTCCATCGCGCGGCGATAGTGATCGCCGGCTTGCTGGACGAGCGTCCGGATGGCCGGGGATCCGAGGCCAGGCGACGGCAGGGCCGGCGGTGCGGCCGGGGACGGGCCTGGGGCGCCTCCTGGCGTGGCGGACGGCGTCTGCGGTGTCGTCGTCGCGGTGCCCGGTGCGGACGGCGCGCCTGGCTTGCCGCCCTGGGGCTGTGCCGCGAGCAGCGCCGCAGCCAACCGCGCCGCATCGTCCTCGGGCGGCGGCGGCTCGCCCTCGCGCGGGAAGATCCGGTCGAGCGCCTGGGTCAGCGTATCGGCCATCACGATCCGGTCGTTGTAGGCCACGATGACGCGATTGAGTTCCGGGATCTGGCCGCCTGAGGCGCGCAGGTAGAGCGGCCTGATGTAGAGCAGCGACTCCTCGATCGGGATCACGAGCAGCGTGCCCTGGATCACCTTCGATCCCTGCTGGTTCCACAGCGTGATCTGCGGCGCAATCGCCTGGTCCTGGTTGATCCGCGCCACGACCTGCCGCGGCCCGAAGACCACCTTCTGCTTTGGGAACTGGAAGACCGCCAGCTTGCCGTAGTGCTCGCCGTCGCTGCGGGCGATCATCCACGCCGCCAGGTTGTCCTTCTGGCGCGGCGTGAACGGCAGCATCTGGATGAACTCGGCGCCGCGCTCGCCGGGCAGCTTCATGATCGTGTAGTACGGCTCCATCCGCACCGGCTGCTCGTCGATGTCGATCGACGGCACCTCCCACTGGTCCTCCTTGTTGTAGAAGACCGCCGGGCTCTGCATGTGGTAGGTGGCGAACAGGCTCGCCTGCACCTCGAAGATGTCCTGCGGGTACCGCAGGCGCTGGCGCAGTGACGCCGGCATCTCGCCGAGCGGACGCAGCAGCCCGGGGAAGATCCGGCCGTAGGTCTGGGCGATCGGATCGTTGGGATCGACGAGATAGAACTGCGTGTCGCCGTGATAGGCGTCGATCACGACCTTGATCGAGTTGCGGATGTAGTTGACCGCGCCGTTGCTCATCGACGCGTTGGCGCCCGAGCCGATCGACGTCGAGTACGGATAGCGGCTGCTGGTCGTGTAGGCGTCCTGGATCCAGTAGAGGCGGCCCTCGGCGATCGCCAGGTACGGGTCCTGGTCGTAGCTGAGAAACGGCGCGATCTTGCGGACCCGCTCGCTGATCCGGCGGTAGTACAGGACGCGGCTGTCGACGCGCAGGTCGTCGGACAGCAGGGCCTTCCCCGATCCGAAGCGCACGGCGAACAGCAGCTTGCGCCAGAACGACCCGATCGGCACGCCGCCGCGGCCCCTGTATTCGGTGAAGACGTTGTCCTCGCCGGAGGGGTAGTCGAACTCCTTGGTGTTGGTCCGCACGAACACGTGGTCGTTGGACAGTTCACCGAAGTAGATCGACGGCTCGTCCACCTTCAGATCGCCGCTCGACTCCGGCGGCAGGTTCTTGATGAACAGGATCGGCAGGCCTTCGGGCGTCACCTCGTTGACCGGGCCGAGCGTCAGGCCGTAGCCGTGAGTGAAGGTGAGCTGCTCGTTGATCCACGTCCGGTTCGGCAGGTTCTCGGAGTTCAGTTCGCGGGCCGACAGCATGATCTGCCGGTACTTGCCGTCGATCGTGTAGCGGTCGTTGTCGACCGACACGAAGTCGTAGTAGGTGCGGATCTCCTGGATCTGCGAGAAGGTGTCCAGCAGCGGCTGGTGATCCCAGAGCGGCACGTTCTCGATCGTCGCGGTGTTGCGCTCGAGGTCCTCGCGCGTCAGCGACGCCTCGCCCGACAGCGATCGCTCCTCGACGTGATCCAGGCCGAAGGCGGCGCGGGTCGCCGCGATGTTGTGTTCGATGAACGGCGTCTCGCGGACCTGCTCGTTCGGCGCGACCACGAAGCGCTGGACCGCCGCCGCGTACATCGTGCCGCCGAGCGACACCAGGACGTAGCCGCCGAGGGCGACGGCGATCGGCCACAGGCGCACGCTGACCGCCTGGTACAGCGCCAGCAGCGCGCCGACCACACCGACGCCGGCCAGCACGCGCAGCGCCGGGATGCGGGCGTGTACGTCGGTGTACGACGGCCCGGTGATGATGCCCGACTGCTGGAAGAGGCGTTCTGGAATCGACAGCCAGTCGCCGAGCGCCAGCGCCAGCAGCAGCAGCCCCAGCAGAATCGACAGGTGCCGGCGCGTGCTTTCGGTGATGAAGACGCCGCGGCCCATACGGAGGCCGAGGTTGCCGGCCAGCGCGTAGGCCGCCGTGGTCGTCACCACGGTCAGCAGCGCCATCAGGAAGAACAGGTGCTGGACGAGCGAGAGGAACGGCCAGCGGAACAGGTAGAAGGACACGTCCCGCCCGAGCACCGGATCCACCTGCCCGAACGGGACGGCCTGCGTGAACGCGAGGTAGCTGCTCCAGCCCGACGAGGCGTAGCCGGCCAGCAGCAGCGCCACCAGCCCCGACACGAGCCAGACGACCGGCCGCAGCCGCCGCGGCTGCAGCGAGATCGTCCGCGGCCCTTCCGGCGTCACGACGACGATGTTGCGGAGCGGAACGGCGCTGAGCGCGACGAAGAGGTTGAAGGCGAGGAACGCGCCCGCGATCACGAACACCGAGCTGCCCAGACCGGACCGCGTCGTGATCGACTTCAGGTAGACGCCGCGGTATCCGACCTCACCGAACCAGAGCCAGTCCGTGTAGAACTCGGTGAACGACGGCACTGCCATCAACAGGAAGAGCGCAAAGGCGATGATCGGCGCGCGTGGGATGTTTCGAAGGGCCATGGCGGGAACGAACCTATTGTAGGGTGAGTCCCGCAAACGCCTCGCGCGACACGTGCCATTGGTCGTGCACCAGTCCGCCGTGCAGGACGGCGCCGTCCACGCGCATGCCGAGCCGCCGCGCCACGCCCTGCGACGGCCGGTTCTCGGGACGGATGAGCGCGACGATGTCGGCGACGCCGGCATCGTCGAAGCCGGCCTGGACGCAGGCGCGCGCCGCTTCAGTGGCGTAGCCGTGTCCCCAGGCGTGCCGCGCGAAGTGGTATCCGAGTTCGAGGTGGGTGCGCCCGCCGAAGACGCGGATCTGCAGGCCGCAGTCGCCGAGGAATGCGCCGGTGCCGGCCTCGTGCACCGCGAGCAGGCCGGTGCCATGCGCGCGGTAGCGCTCGGTGGTGCGGCGCCACCAGGCCTCGGTTTCCGGCAAGGTCATCGGGCGCGGAAAGAACGTCATCACGACCGGGTCGGCGAGCATCGCCGCCAGCGGCGAGACGTGCGAGGCGTCGAACGGCGCGAGCACCAGGCGCGCGGTCCGCATCGGCGTCCGCGCGAGCAGAGACAGTGGCAGCAGCATGGAAGGCGGCAGGGCCCGCAGGCCCTGCCCGCGGCGCGGCTATCTCCCCGGACCGCCCGCCAGCGACTTGAGGTAAGCGAGTCCGGCCGGCACGTTCTTCTCCGGTTCGTGCGACTCCTCCTCGATGATGTGCCACTCGACGCTCGTGGCGCGGGCCGCCTCGACGACGCCCTTGACGTTCACCTCGCCGGCGCCGAGCGCGACGCTGGTGTCGTCGGGGGCGTGCCCCGTGAAGTCCTTCTTGGTGCCGGGCTTCATGTCCTTCATGTGGGTCAGGACGAACCGATCCGGATAGGCCTTCAGCAGGGCGACGGGATCGGCGCCGCCGTGGTGCGCCCAGAAGATGTCGAGTTCGAACTTGACCTGCGCCGGGTTCGTCTGGGCGACGATGGTGTCGAACAGGGTCTTGTTGCCGGGGCCGGGCGCGAACTCGAAGCCGTGCGCGTGGTAGAAGAACTGCAGTCCAGCCGCGGCGGCGTTCTTGCCGGCCGTGTTGAACGCGGCAATCGCCGCCTTGGCGTCGGCCTCGTCGAAGGTGCCCTCGTGCGGGAACCAGGCGTTGCCGACGTACTCGATGCCGAAGAACTTCGCATCGTCCAGCACCTTGCCGGCGTCGGCGCCGGTCAGCAACTTGATGTCGGTGTGCATGGAGACCGGCGTCAGGCCGGCCTTGTCCAGTTCCGCCTTGAACTGCTCGCGGGTCAGGCCGTAGGTGCCGGCCAGTTCCACGTGCGTGAAGCCCATCGCCTTGACCTTGGCGAGCGTCTTGGGCACGCCGTCGGTCTTGAAGCTCTCGCGAAAGCTGTACAACTGCAGCGCCACGGGATTCTTGAACGCCGGACTTTGGACGACGCGGGCGGCACCGGCGGCAGTCACGGTGTCGCTGATGTCGGGGCCGACGCCCGCGATTGCGATGGCGGCTGCCACGGTCAGCAGGGACTGAGTGAGTCGCATGGACACTCCTTGGGAAGATCAGGGGCGAGTATAGCCAACCTGTCCTCGCCGCCTCGATCGAGTGGTTCGCGCCGGCCGTCTTGCACCCGATCGGCGTCGCGGCCCGCCTGCGTCGTGCGATCGAACGATGCGTCCAGCGTTGTTTACGGGTATTCTTCGTCGCAGTTCCTACAGAATTGCCTGCGCGCGGCCGACACACCCACGCGAGGACTCCATCTGCCCGCGTGCGCGCGGGCCCAGTGCACGGGAGGCACGATGAACGACGTGAACGAGACGATGATCGCGGGTATCGCACCGGAAACCGTCGCGGCGTCAGAGCCGGAGGCGGTCACGGCCGTCGCGGCACCGGCACCGCGCAAGGCTCCGCGCAGGCGCGCCGCCAGGAAGGTCGCCCGGAAGGCCCCCCGGAAGGCCGCCGTCAAGAAGACGGCGCGCAAGGCCGCCAGCAAGGTGACCCGCAAGACCGCGAAGAAGGCCGCGAAGAAGACTGCCCGGAAGGCCGCGACGAAGACCGCCAGGCGGGCGGTGAAGAAGGTCGCGAAGAAGACGGCCAGGAAAGCGGCCCGCCGGACGTCGAAGAAGACCGCCAGGGCTGCCCGGAAGGCGGCGCCGCGCAAGGTCGCCAAGAAGGCTGCCCGCAGGGTCGTGAAGAGGACGACGAAGAAGACGGCGAAGAAGGCGGCCAGGAAGACCGCCAGGAAGACCGCCGCCCGCAAGCGCTGACTGCCAGCTCCGTCATAGGGCACCGCATGACAGGCGTGGCGCTTGGCCGCGCCCGTCATGCGTGGCAGGATGGCTCTCGTACATCCGGAGTGGCGCGCTCGACGCGCCCGGCAACCCCGGCCACACGCCAGGGTGCCCCGACGCCAGCAGGACCGGCGTCGATGTGGCGACAGCAGGAGCTGTCGCAAGCCCGTGTCCCATGCCCCGTTGGCATGGCGGCTCTCTCCGGACCATCGACCGTCCTGGCCCAAGGAGCCGCTATGTGTCTCGATCCTGGAACCGACCGCCTCTTCCGCGTCACCCGTCCCTCGCGTGACCTGTCGTCGCTGCGCGCCCGCCCCGCGGCGGCCCGCCCGACTCGCCGCGCCGCCGCCACGCTCCCCGCATCCGCCGCCTGGGTTCTCCAGACCCTGGCCGGCGAAGACGACCTCGTGTCGCGCGGCTGGGTCGTGTTGAGCCGGCAGACGCACGCGTAGGCTTCAGCTTGCGTGACGGCGGGAGCGTCGGGCAGGCTTGCGCGGTGCGCGCCCTGTCGGGTCCCTGGCTGACCCTCTCCGCCCTGACGCTCAGCCTCGCGCTCCAGATCTCGGACGGCTTCTACAATCCGGTCACGCTGCCCTGGCTCGGCCTCGCGTTGCTGATGGCCGTCCTCGGCGTCGCCGGCGTGCACTGGCCCTGGGGCGACGCGCCGCGCCGCAACGCGACCACGAGCGGCCTGCTTGCGGCAGGCGTCATCGTCAGCGCCGTCGGCCTGGTGAGCAAGCCGGTGGCGATGTACATGCGCGACCCGTGGCCGTGGCACCATCCGGCCCTCGTCGTGCCCGTCGCGCTGGCCACCCTCGCCGCGCTCGCGCCATCAGCGAGTCGCAGGCACCGTCCTGTGCTGCACGCCGCCGCGGCCGCCGTCGTCGTCGCGGTCGGCCTGTGGATGGGCGGCTGGACGATCAGGCAGTCGCCCGAGCCGCGGATCGACGTCATCCCGGTGCACCAGGACGCCTTTCGCGCTCTCGCGCACGGCGGCAGTCCCTACGCGATCACGTTCGAGGACATCTACGAGGACCACGAACAGTTCTATGCGCCGGAGATGCGCGACGGGAAGCGGATCCTGTTCGGCTTTCCTTACCCGCCACTGAGCCTGCTGCTGGCGTGGCCGGGCGAGGCGATCCTGGGCGACCTGCGGTACGCCGAAGTCATCGCGCTCGCCGTTGCGGCCTGGCTCCTGATTCGGGTCGGGCGGCGCGCAGCCGACCCACCGGACGCCGGCCGGGGCCTGCTCTGCGCCGCGGCCATCCTGCTGGCGCCCCGCGTGATCTTCCAGATCGAACAGGGCTGGACCGAGCCGTTCCCTGTCGCCTTGCTCGCGGCGACGGTCCTCGTCGGCGTCACCCGGCCGACCCTTGCCTGGCTTCCGCTCGGTCTGCTGATGGCCTCCAAGCAGCACCTCGCCGTCGCGCTCGTCTTCGTGCCGATGCTGGCACACGGATCGTGGCGCGCCCAGGCGCTGTTTGCGGCGAAGGCCGTGGCGGTGGCGGCGGCCGTGACGCTGCCAATCGCGCTGCTGGACTGGGACGCCTTCATGCGGTCCGCCGTGTTGCTGCAGATGCGCGAGCCGTTCCGGATGGATGCCTTGAGCTTCACCCGCATGCTCGTGGATCTGCAGTGGACGCTGGACAAGGAGCAGGCGCTGGCCATCTCGCTCGGCGCCGGCCTCTTCGGCCTCGGGTTGTCGTGGTGGAGGGCCCCGCGCACGCCGGCCGGATTTGCCGCCGCGGTCGGCCTGACCTGCTTCCTGCTCGCGGCCTTCGGCAAGAAGGCGTTCCTCAACTACTACTTCCTCGTCGTCGCCGCGCTGTTGACGGCGGTGGCCGCGTCAGCCGACGAGTCGGTCGACGCTCATCCGGCGACGACGCCCCCGAGCGACTCGAACGCCTCCGACGACACGCGACCCCAATAGCTCGCGTAGAGGTCCTCTGCCTGCTCGCGCTCGATGTGCGGCAAGCCTTCCAGGATCGTCGTCCGGTGCGGATCGTCGGACAGCGGGCCGCCAACGACCACGACGCCGAAGAGCGGGTCGGTGTCCTCGCCGCGGGCCCTGGCCCGCGCCCGCGCCAACTCGCGCAGCGCCTCGATGCAGCGTGACACGTGGTGCCGCTTCGGGTCCGCGGACGTGCCGATCGCGAGCGCCCGCTCGCGCGCGTCCTCGATCGCGAGCAGCAGCGTGTCGGTCTCGACGACACAGGGCAGCGTGAAATCGCCGTCCACGAGTCCGACGGTGCGCGACAGCGGCGCATCGACAGGGCGCCCCGGGTTCCGGAGCGCGCCCCAGTGCACGTCGGGGAGTTGCGCGAACAGCGTCCCGAGCCACGTGCCCTGCGGATCGGCCGCCATCAGCGCGGCCACGGCGTCGCTCAGGCGCGTCATCGGGGCAGACTGACAGCAGCGAGGACGGACCGTCAACCTTCGAGCGTGTCCTCGATGTAGAGCCGTTGCACGACGACGGCGATCACGACGATCAGCGGCGTTGCGAGCACGAAGCCGAGGGCCCCGAGCGCGACCCCGAGGAACAGCTGACCGACGATGACGATGGCCGGCGGCAGGTTGTCCGCCTTGCGCATCACGTACGGCTCCAGGGTGTAGCTCTCCGCCGTCTGGATGCCGAGGTACAGGAGCCCGACGTAGACGACGTGCATCGGACTCTGCAGCACGGCCAGCAGCATCGCCGGCACGGCGGAGATGATCGGGCCGAAGTTCGGGATGAACGTGAAGGCTCCCGCCAGCACGGCGAGCGCGAGCGCCATCGGAATGCCGAGCGCCACCAGGCCAATCCACGTGGCGACCGCGATGACCACCATGAGCAGGGCGCGGCCGAGCAGCCAGCGCCGCAGGCTCTCGCCGGCCTCGAGCAGCACCTGATCGAGACGCGGCCGCAGCCGCACCGGGAACAGCCGGAGCAGCCCGCGACGATAGAGTGACGGTTCGGCAGCGAGGAACAGCCCGGTGAACAACACGAGGACGAGGTAGCCGACAGACGACACCGTCGTCGACGCGACCCGCACCACGCGCTGCGCCGCTGGCCCGGCGACCGACGAGAGATCCTCCGAGGATCCGTGAGCAAGCGACAGCAGCCGGCGGCCGAGCGGCATCGTTGCGAGCGTGTCGCGCAGCTGCGCGACCGCCCTGGGCAGTTCGTCGAGGAGCTCCGCCGACTGATGCTGCAGCGGCGCGGCGAGCAGGAACGCACCGCCGCCGGCCAGCGCCAGCAGGCCGAGACACACCACGGCGAGCGACGCGGTGTCGCCCATGGGCCGCAGCCGCTGGACGCCCTGCGCGAGACTGCGCAGCAGCACGGCGAGAAGAACGCCCGCGAACGTGACGAGCAGCGCGGTCATCCCGCGCCAGGCCAGCAGTGCCAGGCCCACCACCGCCACGACGACGACCGTCGTCACGAAGACGCGACGCGTGCCTGGACCGGCATCAGCCATGCCGTTGCACCCATGCACGAGGCGAGCCAGCCGGTCTCAGCGACGCTGACCGGGCGGCGGCCAGCCGCGGTCCCGCTCGTCAAGGACCAGCACCCAGTCGTTGCCGGTGGCCGGTTCGCCCGGCGGGTCGAGGACGCGTTTCGATGTGCTTTCCAGTTCCCCGATGCGCTGTGCCGATCCGCTTCGAGGATCGAACCACCAGCCCACCAGCGTGCGGCCGTCGAACGCGCTCAGGTCGAGCGTCACGGTCTGGCCCAGCGGCAGGTACGCAAACAGGAATCCGTCGCCGCGGAGGACGCGGATGTGACCATCGGCGTTGGGCGCGTTGGCGGCCAGGATCGTCTGATCGGCGCGCGACGTGAGCCATGGGCGCGACTCGACGAGGCGGCGCAGGTGCGTCATCTGGGCCGCGCCGGGGCGGTCGATGGCGACGTGCCACGGCATCTCGGGGGCGGCGATGGGCGTCCGTCCCGCATCGAACATCTGCCACACGCACTGATTGCCGTAGGTCACGCCCGCTGCCCCGGCCAGCACCGTTCGCCACGCCTGACGCCGTACGTCGGCGGCGCGGAAGTAGCCGTTCAGCGGGTTCCAGTCGATCGGATGGTCTTCGTAGTTGATCTCGCCGTCGAGCGTCGGCTTGGGGCGAGCCAGCGCGAGGTCCTGTTCGATCCACGTCCACGCCGGCTGGTCGCGGGCGCCGTGGCCGCTCTGCATCATGTGGAAGTCGAGCCAGGGCTCGGCGTGCAGCCAGGTCGACGACCGGGTGCCGCCCATGGGGTGATAGGTGATCAGATGGGTCGTGTCGACGGCCCGGATGCCTCGTGCCATGGCTCGCCACACGGGCAGCGTGTTGGCGTCCTTCTGGACGACCGGCCGGTCGCCGCCGAGGATCCACACGATGTTCGGCTTGCCGCCGAAGCGCTGCGCGACGAACCGGCCGAAGGCCTCGGCGTTGCCGGCGTCGAGCACCGCAGGTTCCTTCGCCCAGAGGGGCAGCACGTGCGCGCCCCATGTCGGCAGCAGGCCGACGTACAACCCTCGGGCGGCGGCAAGGTCGACGATCTCCTCGACGTGGTCCCAGTAGTCGTTGCGCGGCCCGTCCTCGACGTCGGGGCGGGCCGGGTCGCGATCGAGCAGCGGCAGGTGGCCGTATGCATTGGGCCGGGTCAGGCCGTCGAACTCGGCGAGGCCGACAGCCTGGACGACGGTGAAGCCCTTCTCGCGCCGGTCGTCGAGGTAGCGGGCCGCTTCCTCGCGGTCGAGGCGGTGGAAGAGTTCCCAGGCCGTATCGGCCAGCCAGAAGAACGGCGTACCGTCCTCGCGCACGAGGTGCCGGCCATCGTCGTGGACGCGGAGGCGCCACGCCTGCGCGGACGCCGGCGCGGCGCTGCCGGCCCACGCCAGCAGCGCCAGGCCCAGGGTGAGCAGTCGCATGGCGCCCATCTCATCACGACCGGGGCGGCCGGCGCACGGTCCTGAGCGCCGGCGCTGTTACGATCCGGGGGTGAACGACCTTCCCACGCAGGACGCCGAGATTCCGGCCTTCGCCTCCCTCGGCCTGTCGCGGCCGCTCGTCGCAGCCGTCACCGCGCTCGGGTACGAAGAGCCCACGCCCATTCAGCGCGAGGCGATCCCGCTGATCCTCGACGGGCAGGACGTGCTCGGCATGGCCGGGACCGGCACCGGCAAGACCGCGGCCTTCGCGCTGCCGATCATCGAACTGCTCTCGCGCAAGGGGCCCAAGAGCACGGCGGCGCGCGGCCTCGTGCTCGTGCCCACGCGCGAGCTGGCGATGCAGGTCGCCGAGGCGCTCCACAAGTACGCGCGCGGCACGACGCTGAGCGTTGCGCCGCTCTATGGCGGCGCACCGATGGACGTGCAGGTGCGCGCGCTCCGGCGCGGCGTCTCGATCGTCGTCGCCACGCCCGGCCGCGCCCTCGATCACCTGCGCCGCGGCACGCTCGATCTCTCCGCCCTGCGCGTCGTCGTCCTCGACGAGGCCGACGAGATGATCGACATGGGCTTTGCCGAGGACATCGAGGCGATTCTCGCGCACGCGCCCGAGGAGCGGCAGACGGCGCTGTTTGCCGCCACGATGGCGCCGCGCCTCGAAGCGATCGCCTCGACCCACCTGAACGATCCGGTGCGGGTCAGCATCCCGAGCGAGAAGCGCGCGCCCGGCAAGATGCCCCGCATCCGGCAGGTCGCCTACCTCGTGCCGCGCATGCAGAAGACGATGGCGCTGGGCCGCATCCTCGACGTCGAGACGCCGGCCTCGGCGATCGTCTTCTGCCGCACCAGGACCGAGGTGGACGAGCTCACCGACACGCTGACGGCGCACGGTTTCGCGGCCAAGGCCCTGCACGGCGGCATGGAGCAGAAGGCGCGCGATCGCGTCATGCAGCTGTTCCGCGCCGGTCAGGCCGATGTGCTCGTCGCGACCGACGTGGCCGCGCGTGGCCTCGACATCGACCACGTGTCGCACGTCATCAACTACGACCTGCCGATGGCCCCCGAAGTCTACGTGCACCGGATTGGCCGCACCGGCCGCGCCGGCCGCGAAGGACTCGCGATCTCGCTCGTCGATCCGAGACAGCATCGCGCGCTCCGGCAGATCGAGGGCGCCACCCGATCCCGCATCGAGATCCTCAAGGTGCCGAGCGAGGCCGACCTGCAGGCGCGCCGACTCGATACCACCCTCGCCGCGATCAAGGCGCAGATCAACGAAGGCGGTCTCGAACAGGCTCGCGTCGTCGTCGATCGGCTCGCCGCCGAGTTCGACGTGCTCGATGTCGCAGCCGCAGCGGTCCGCCTGCTGCACGACGATGTGGCGGCCGGAGCCGCGGCCACGCCGAGAAGCCGCGGCAAGAAGGGCGCGGCCGACGGCCAGGAGCAGACCCATTCCCTCGACGAGGCGCTCGCATCCGTGCGCCTGGACGAAGGTCCTCGCCAGGCGCGCTCGCCGGCCAGAGGCAAGGGCGGTGCGGCGCCGGGCCGTGGCCGCGATGGGGACTCGCGATCGGACGGTCACGCACGCGGGAAGGGCAAGCCGCCGCGCGGCGCCGGGCCGCTCACCGTCCTGCACATCAACATCGGGCGGAGCGCCGGCGTGCGTCCCGCCGATCTGGTTGGCGCGATTGCCGGCGAGGCCGACGTCGACAGCGGCGTCATCGGCGCGATTCGCATCGGCGACGACTCCTCGCTCGTCGAGGTCCCGGAAAGCCTCGCGACGCGGGTCATGGTGTCCCTGCGGAGCGCGAAGGTTCGCGGGCGGCGCGTGACAGTGCGCCGCGATCGCGGCCGCGACGCCGACTGACGGTCGTCGGCGCGAGTCGCGCATTCTTCACCCTGTGAGCGCACGCGGAGTGGCAGTCCCTGCCCTCCGGATCGTCGTGCCCGCTCGCGTCCTCCCGTCCACGCATCACCGGCCCTGGCCCGCGGTGTGCACACTGCCAGGCCGGCAGGCGCGTACCCGTGTCCCGGGTGCGCGCAGTCCGTCATTTACCCCTTGCGTGGATGCACGAAGACATGCACACTCGTATGTATGAGGACGACCATGATCCTGGACGACGCATTGCTGGACGAGGCGCGCCGGTTGACGGGCCTCTCGGAGAAGACCGCGCTGGTGCACGAGGGACTGCGCGCCCTCATCGCCAGGGAGCATGGCGCCCGGCTGCGCCGCCTCGGTGGCACGGACCCGGCGGCGACGGCTGGCGACCGCCAGCGGCGCCGGCCCGCGCCGACGACATGACGCTGGTCGACACCTCGGTGTGGATCGAGCACTTCCGGCGCGGCGATGCCGAACTCGGCCAGCTGCTCGAGGACGGCATGGTGCTCGTCCACCCGTTCGTGATCGGCGAAATCGCCTGCGGCACCCTGGCTCGGCGCCCCGAGGTCCTCGAACACCTCCGCCACCTGCCGGCCGCCCCCGTGGCCACGGAGGCGGAGGTACACCACCTGCTCGAATCGCACGGCCTTGCTGGCCGCGGACTGGGCTGGGTGGACATGCATCTGCTGGCGTCGGCACGGCTGGGCGCCGTGCCGCTGCTCACCCGCGACCGGGCGCTCGACACCGCGACCCGACGCGTGCTCGCCTGAACGTCGTCAGGCGTTGGCCGCGGCGGCGACGCG
>CBIHOS010000114.1:0-15756 GCA_966211945.1 uncultured bacterium | reverse complement strand
GAACGCCGAACGCCGAACGCCGAACGCCGAACGCCGAACGCCGAACGCCGAACGCCGAACGCCGAACGCCGAACGCCGAACGTCGGAACGTTTCGGACGGTCGGCGCGGAGACCGCCCTACCGATTCGGCCCGAATGCCTTCAGGAGCGCCAGCGCGTCGGGATGCGTCGGATTGCGCTGCAGAAGGCGTTCGAGGGCTCTTACCCCTTCGGTGGTCCGCCCTGCCTGGAGATGGATCTTGGCCAGCGTGACGTAGGCCGGCTCGTGCCCCGGCGCGCGCGTCAGCAGGTCTTCCAGCACGGTCACGGCCTCGGCGGCCTTGCCGGTGTTCACCAGGACCAACGCGAGGTTGTTCGCGGCTTCGCCGTAGGCAGGGCGCCGCGTCAGTGCGTCTCGAAAATAGGTTTCGGCTCGCGACAGGTCCCCGGCCCGCCCGAGCAGGAGCCCGAGGTTGTTGAGCGCCTCTGGAAAGTCCGGCTGCAGCGCCAGCGCCTTTTCGTACAGCGGCCGGGCCTCTGCCTCGCGCCCGGAGAGCAGCAGCGCGTATCCGAGGTTGTTGAGCGCGTCGGGATAGTCGGGCGTCGCCGCCAGCGCCTGCTGGAAGCGGCCGATCGCGCCCGGCAGGTCGCCAGCCTGGGCCAGCAGCGTTCCGAGATCGTTGTGCGCTTCGGCCAGGGCCGGATCCAGTACCAGCGCCCGCTCGAACGCGGTCCGGGCCCGCGCCGCCTCGCCCGTCCTGGCGAGCAGGCTGCCAAGCCGGTACAGCACCGATGGCGCCGGCGCCCGCGCGCTGGCCCGCTCGAAGGCGGCGATGGCATCGGCGTCCAGCCCCTGCTCGAGCAGCTCGCGGCCATAGGGCAGTTCGTTGCGCGGCGGCAGCGGCGCATGGAACACGCCCGGGAACGGCAGCGCCCGCGCCAGCCGCGCCGCCGCCGGCGCGTCGATGGCGGCGGCGTCCGCGACGATGGCGGAGGGATCGATCTCGTCGCGATAGGCACGGACCACGCTGCCGGCCGGATCGAGCAGCAGGGCCGAGGGCAGCGGCATCGCCTGCTTGTTCATGAACAGGTGCCGGTAGACGATCGCCCAGCGGCGCCCGAACTCCTCGCTCGCATGGATGACGGGCAGGCCGGGCGGGGCGGCCGCGACGACGCGATCGCGTCCGTTCTGCGGGTCGTCCAGCGCGACGGCGAGGACAGCGACGCCCGCCTGCGACAGGGCCGGCGTCGCGGCCGAGAGCCGGGTCACGGCCTCGCGCGAGGCGGCCACGTCGCTGCGCCAGAAGACGAGCACCGCCGGACGTCCCGCCAGGCCGGCTCGCGACCGCACCGTTCCCGTGAGATCTGGCGCGGCGAAGTCCGGTACTGGCACCGGCTCCACGAACCACGTGGTCGCCGGTGGTGCCGGCGGCGGGACAGATGCAGGTGCGCTTACGCGTGAGCCGGCCCGCCGATCGATCGGCGAGGCCGCGATCGTGCCGCCCTCGGTGAGCGTGTACCGGGTGTTCACGGCCAGATCGTCGAACTGCTGGCGCGCGCCCGACGGCCACTCGACGGTCAGCCGCCGGACCTGCCGGCTGTCGCCGAGCCCGAAGATCAGCTCGCGCGAGTGCTGCGAGAGGAAGCCGGAGCCGGCATGCACGACCTTCACCGTCTGCCGCTCGCCGGTGTCGACGCGCACCCGGGCCCCGACCGCGTCGCGGTTGCTGCGGCCGCTGCCCGTCAAGCGGATCGCCAGCACGGCGCGGGCCGGATGATCGTTGCGGAACACGCGCAGATGCGGCGCCTGGCGCGCCGCCATCACCGCGAGATCCGGATCGCCATCGCGATCGACGTCGAGGACGCCGAAGGCGCGGCCGTCCTGCTCGAGATCGAGCCCCATCGTGCCCGACACCTCGTCGAACGCGCCGCGGCCGTCGTTGCGGTACAGCACGTTGCGCTGCCGGCTCGCGATCGATCCGTGCACGAGTTGCTGGTTGATGGCCCGCCAGGCCTCGTCGTACGGGGTGCCCTTGACGCGCGTCAGCGGCGACCGGGCCACGACCTGCCGCCAGAAGTAGCTCTCGAGATCGGTGTTCGCGTCACCGCGCGACAGCATGCCGTTGGCGACGTAGAGGTCCTGCCAGCCGTCGCTGTCGACGTCGATCGCATCGGACGCCCACGCCCAGCCGCCCATCGCGACGCCGGCCGCCAGGGTCGTGTCCTCGAACGTGCCGTCGCCCTTGTTGCGAAACAGGCCGTTGCCGCGCGTGTGGCGACGGTACAGGGCGCGCACGTCAGCCGGCGCGTCGGGCAGGAAGGCCGCGTCGGCGGTGATCCGCTGCCCCGGCGCGCTCCACATGTTGCCGGTGTAGATGTCGAGCCGGCCGTCGTTGTCGTAGTCGAGGAACGCCGCGCTCATGCCGGCGCCGTGGTCGAGCACGCCGGCTTTCGCGGCGACGTCCTCGAAGCGCACGGCGCCGCCCGCCGCGCCGAGGTTCCGATAGAGGTTCTTCGTGCCGAAGTCGTTGGCCACGAGGAGATCGGGCCAGCCGTCCTCGTCGTAGTCGGCCCAGCTCGCCGCGAAGTGGTAGCGGTCGTTGCCGCGATCGAGTCCTACTGCGTCGGTGACGTCGACGAATCGCCCGCTGCCGTCGTTGCGCAGCAGCACGCCCGGCGGGCCGTTGCGCGCGTCGTGGTAGGGCATCGGCGTGCCGGCCTTGTCCTCGCCGGCGCCGAAGAAGTACGAGTACACGCACAGGTACACGTCGAGGAAGCCGTCACGGTCGTAGTCGGCGAGCGCGAGGCCGGTGAGCATGCCCTGCAGCGGCTTGGCGAACGTGAACGCGTCGGCGGTGCGCTCGTACCGGCCGCCGCCGGCGTTGCGGAACAGCACCGGCTGCAGGCTCGTGGCCACGACGAGGTCCTGATCGCCGTCGTTGTCGATGTCGGCAAAGATCGACTGCGCCGTGTCGTCGAGCAGCCCGAGGCCGGCGGCGTCGGTCGCGTCCTCGAACGTGCCGTCCTGGCGCGACCGGTACAGGCGAGTGGGCAGGCCCGAGGGCTGCGCCACGTACAGGTCCTCGCGTCCGTCGCCGTCGGCGTCGCCGACCGCGACGCCGTGGTGCCCGTTGGAGTCGCGGGTCAACACGGAATCGAGGGCCGCGTTCCACGTGTCGAGCGGCACCGACAGCTGATTCCTGAACGACGCCGTCTCACCCAGGAGCGACGCCGTGACCTCGGTGAACAGCGGCGCCGCGGCGCGGCTGCGCACGTGCCCGGCGTCGCGCCAGCCGAGCGCCCGCCAACCGTCGGCCTCCTTGCGCCACGTGATCCGCCACGTGCCGACGATCTGCATCCGCGCGTCGCCGGCCTCGCCGACGATGTCGTAGCGGACGTCGGTGCGCCTGAGCGCCGGCGCCGCGCCGGTCTCGATGGCGGTCACGCGAAACTCGGTCACGCGTATGCGCCGCATGCCCTCGAGCCAGCGGCGCAGATCCGCAACGAACGCGCGCGCATCGAGCGTGCCCGCGGCCGCCGTCGAGGGCGGGGGCGCGACGCGCACGACGGTCAGCGGACCGGCGCCGAGCGATGTGCCAGTCCGGTCCGTCAGCGGCGTGCCGCGGAAATCCGGTGCGAACAGTGCCGGCGCGGCAGCTCCGCCCGTGCGCAGCCACGCGCCCAACGCGTCGAGGCGGGCTTCGATGTCCTGCGCATCACGTTCGCTCGGAAATGCGTCGTGCCCGGCATCCAACTGCGCAAGGAACGGCGCCAGCCCGTCGGGCGTTGCAAGCGCGGGCCGGTACGTCGAGGCGGGCGGCCGGGGCGCCGGTTCCTGTCCGGAGGCGACGACCGGCACGGCGGCGCCGAGCGCGACGATCCAGCTCCACGTACGCATTCGGCTCATCGCGGTGTCGGCGCCGCCTGGACGCGCGCCGCTGGCGAGAGCGTCAGCGTGTGGAGGCGATCGGCGGCCAGGCCCGTCCATTGCCAGCGGGCGCCACCGGGCAGCCGGACGTCCACGTCGACCGGACCGCCATGCGTGCCGAGCCCGACGTGCACGCGGAGATCGTGCTGCGACAGGAAACTGCCGCCTGACCGGATCTCGCGGACCTGACGCGCGCTGCCGGCGGCCACGGTCACCCGCGCGCCGATGGCGAGGCGATTGCCGGTCGGGGCCGAGAGGGCCACGCCGATCCAGTGATGCCCGGTACGCTGCGCGTTCTCGAGCAGCGTCGGCGTGTCGCCCATGTTGCTCACGACCGCATCGAGGTCGCCGTCGTTGTCGAGATCGCCGACGGCGAGGCCGCGGCTGACGCGCGCCACCTGCAGGCCGTCGCCGGCCGTGGCCGACACGTCGCGGTAGGTGCGGCCGGTGTTCAGCAGCAGCTGGTTCTTCTGCGCGAAGGTCTCGCCGAGCGCCGGGTAGTCGCCGACGTCCGCGAAGATGTGGCCGTTGGCGACGAGCAGGTCCTGGCGCCCGTCGAGATCGGCGTCGAGGAACGCCACGCCCCATCCCATGCGCTCGAACGTCGGAGCGGCGATCGCCATGCCGACGCTCGCATCCTCGAACGTCCGGCCGTCGAGATTGCGGTAGATCGTGTTGCGGTCGTGGGCGAAGGCCGTGAGCGCCAGGTCCATGCGCCCATCGCCGTCGACGTCGGCGGCCTCGACGCCCATGCCGGCCTGGGCGCGCGCGTCGCCGTTGACGGCCACGCCGGCGAGCAGGCCGATGCTCTCGAAGCGTCCGTCGCCGGTGTTCCGGTAGAGGAAGTTCGGGTTGGAGTCGTTGGCCACGAACAGGTCCACCCAGCCATCATCGTCCACGTCGGTGGCGACGACGCCGAAGCCGTAGGCCCTGGCGCCATCGGTCAGACCGGCGTGCGCGGCGGCCTCGGTGAAATGTCCGCGGCCGTCGTTGACGAAGAACAGATCGGCCTCGCCCGGCAGGCCGGCGGGGCCGACCATGATCTTCGGCCCGTTGCGCCATGTCAGCGTGCGGCTGGCCCGCACCACATCGTCCCAGCTCGCTTCGACGTAGCGCGCGACGTACAGATCGAGATCGCCGTCGGCATCGGCGTCGAAGAACGTGCAGCCGGTGCTCCAGCCGCCCGCGGCGACGCCGGCGGCCGCCGCCGTCTCGACGAACGTGCCGTTGCCGCGATTGCGAAAGAGGAGATTGGGGCCCCAGTTCGTGACGTAGAGATCGACGCCGCCATCGCCGTCGGCATCACCGGCGCAAACGCCGTTGCCCCACGCCGCGGCGTCCACGCCGGCCGCGGCCGAGACGTCCTCGAACACCCAGTTGCCGCGATTGCGGTACAGCGCATTCCGGTGCGGCAGGCGCTCGCGCGACGGCGACAGCGCGGCGGCGGTCACGAGGTAGACGTCGAGCCAACCGTCGTTGTCGTAGTCGACGAGCGCGACGCCGCTGCCCGACGACTCGAGGATGTGGTCCTTGGTGGCGCCGCCCGCGTAGGTCCGGGTCGGCAGCGTCGCGCGCTCGACGAACGTCACGGGCGACGCGAGGTTGTCGGAAACCGCCGGTGCGACGGGAGCCGGCCCCATCGCCGAGGCGTGACCGCCGTACGCCGCCTCCTTCGGGCGCGACTGCGCATAACTGCCCTGGAACGTCAGTCCCAGTCCTGTCCCGGTGTCGAGCGCGGCCCGCACGCGTTCGAGGAGCGCCGCCACGTGCCGATCGTCCACCTCGCGCGCCACACGCGCCGCGGTGAGCGCGGCGGCCGAAGCTGGCGGTTCGGCGCCGATCGACGACAGCGCCTGCCCCGCACGCGTCAGTGCGTCTCGCAACGGCGCCGGCAGGCCGGCCGACGACGCGCCGCCGAGTGCCTCGAGTGCAGCGCCGAGATCGCGCAGCGCACTGGACGCGCCGCCCGTGCGGCTGGCCGCCGTCACCTGATGGGCCAGCGCCACGGCGCGCTGGTGCTGATCGACGAGTCTGGCGTGCGCGGTGCCGCCAGCCGCGGATTGTCCGGCTCGCGGCGTCGCGCCGGCGCCGGCGAGGAAGGCGACGACAAGAAAGACGAACACCTGCCAGGATCGAGCCCTCGACGCGGCGCTCCGGGCGAGCGGCGTCATCGTGTCCCCAACCGAGCTGTCACAATTGGACCATTCTGGACCATAATCCACGTTTCGGGATCCCGATGCGACGCATCAACCCCACAGACTTCCGAATTGCGCATCGCGGCACGTCGCGCGAGATCAACCGCCAGATCCTGCTCAACCTCGTGCGGACGCGGCAGCCGATCTCGCGGGCGGAACTCGCGCGTCTGATGGGCGTGCGCCGCGGTGCCATCAGCCGGCTCGTCCAGGATCTGCTCGATTCCCACCAGGTCTTCGAGGGCGCCAAGGGCGACAGCAAACGCGGGCGCAAGCCGCAGCACCTGTTCATCGAGACACGGCAGCGCTGCGCGCTCGCCGTGGACATCAGCGCCAGCCGCACGCTCGTGCAACTCACCGATCCGCTCGGGCACCCGCTGGCCGAGATCGACGAACTCCCCACGCCCGAGCACACCGACGACCTCGTGCCGAACCTGGCCGCGCACATCAGCGCTCTGCTGCAGTCCCATCCGGACGCGGGCGAGTGCCTCGGCGTCGGCGTGGCGATCGCCGGTCTGGTCGACACCGCGCAGGGGCGCCTGCGGCTCGCGCCGACGCTCGGCTGGAAGGACGTGACGCTGCGCGACCCGCTCGAGGACGCGCTCGGCATCCCGGTGTTCGTCGAGAACTCGGTCAAGGCGTGCGTGCTCGCGCAGGTCTGGGCGGTGCGCGGGCAGACGACGGCGGACGCGCCGGTCGTCTTCGTCAACGCGTCCGATGGCGTTGGCGTCGGCATCGCGCTGGACGGACAGCTGATGCGCGGCGCGCACAACGGGGCGGGCGAGTTCGGCCACGTGCCCCTGAGCTTCGACGGCCCGCGCTGTGCCTGCGGCCAGCGAGGCTGCTGGGAAGCCTACGTCTCGGTCGGCGCCATCGTCGGGCGTTATCTCGGCGCCAACGACGGATGGCCGTACGCGGGTCGTCTCGGGTCGACGACGGTGGACACGATCGTCAGCCAGGCGCAGGCAGGAGAAGCCAGGGCGTTGCAGGTGCTGGCCGACACCGGCACCTACCTCGGGCGCGGCCTCGCGACGATCATCAAGGCGGTCGAGCCGGCGCGCATCTACATGAGCGGTGAGATCACCGAAGGCTGGGCGTTCGTCGAACCAGCGCTGCGCCGGGAACTCGCGGCACTGGCGCTCATCCCCGAGTCGGCGGCGATCGAGATCATCCTGGTGCCGCTCGGCGACCAGCCGCGCCTGAAGGGCGCCGCGGCGCTGGTCACCAGCCCGGCGTTCGCCGCGCCCGTCGTCGCCTGACACGGTCAAACCTGCGTACCTGTACCCGCGACTTACTCAGGCATAGGTCGAAAGCGACCGCCCTTCGTCACAGGAAATTGGCACGGCCTTCGCTCCGATGTCGTAGCGATGGCGGCGCCAGGCCTGCACGACGTGCTCATCCGCTGGAACCCCTTCCGCGGCTATTGGGTGGACAACGGGTTCGGCGTCAACCCGTGGCATGAGTTCTATCCCACGGAGTCGGAGGCCACGCGCGTGGCCCTGTCGTTGGTCGCGCATCCCACCGGCCGCGTCCTCGTCCAGCGAGGCGCCGAATGGTTCGTCCTCGCAGCGCGGGTGCCCACCGCTCCAACGCACGCGACGAGGCACGCCCGCATCCGACCTCGCCCCCGTTCCATCTGACACGCATCCGCGCCTGCGCCGTCGCCATCAACGGCCTTAGGTGGGCCTTGGGCCCTGGGCCTTGGGCCTTCGGGCCTGGGCGTTGGGGCTTCGCTGGCGCCTGACGGCCGGGCACGCTCTGATGCTGTCAGCGGCGGCAGGGGTCGGCCGGGCTCGGAGAGCCGGCCCTACCTCCGAAGCGTCCGCGGCCTCGACGAGAACGAACGCGAGGGACGCGCCTGCCGTCCAAGGGCGTGTCCGCGATCTCCGCGGACCCGGATGGCCGGCCACGGGGCGCCGGACCGCGCCCGGGCGGCGCGACGGGAGACGCAATGAAGCAGCTGATGGTGATGGGCGCGGTGGTCCTGGCGCTCGGCGTGGTGCCGGTCGCCGCGCAGGAGCGGAGGTCCGCCGACGAGTGGTGCCGAGAGTCGGGCTGGAACGACGAGCGGGCGCGGGCCTGCGACGTCCGCGAGTACACGGTGCCGGCCGGCGCGATCCGCATCGACGCCGGACCCAATGGCGGTGTGCGGGTGATCGGCGGACCGCGTGCCGATACGCTCGTGCGGGCGCGGGTGGTGACGACAGCGTCGACGCAGGCCGACGCCGACGCGCTGTCCAGGCAGGTGCAGGTGGCCACCGCCGGTGGCACCGTCAAGGCGACCGGTCCCGATACCAGAGGCGTACGCAACCGCGGCTGGCACGTGAGCTACGAGGTGTGGGTGCCCGAGAAGACCGACGTCACCGCCAGCACGCGCAACGGCGGCATCGCGCTGGACAACGTCTCGGGCACGCTCGCGTTCGATGCGGTCAACGGCGGCGTGTCGTTGTCGCGCGTCTCCGGCGACGTCAAGGGCACGACGGTGAACGGCGGCGTGTCGGTGGAACTGGCCGGTGCGCGCTGGGAAGGCGCCGGGCTCGATGCCCGCACGACAAATGGCGGCGTCAAGGTGAAGCTGCCCGACGGCTATGCGTGCCAGCTCGCAGTGTCCACCGTGAACGGCGGTGTCCGCACCGACTTCCCGCTGACGGTCCAGGGCCGGGTCGATCGCCGGCTGGACGTGGCGTTGAATGGCGGCGGCGCGCCGATCCGCATCACCACCACCAATGGTGGGGTGCATCTCACCAGATAGATCCTGGTAGGGCGCGTTCCGCGCCTTGATCCTGTCGAAGTCGAAAGGGCGAAAAGGGCAAAAAGTTCGCCGTCCTTCTTGCCCTTTGTGCCCTTTCAACTTCTGACTTTTGCGTTGGTCAGTGCACCACCAACCCCCAGGGACTGCCGCCGGTGTCGATGTGGCGGGTCACCTTGCCCGACGCGACGTCGATCACCGAGACGTTGGCGCCAGGGCCGTTGGCCGTGTAGAGCACGCTGCCGTCGGCGTTCCGATCGATGCCCCACGGACGCTCGCCGACGTCGGCGAATGTCCGCAGCACGGCGCGCGTGGCCACGTCGATCTCCGAAACCGTCCGCCCCCGTCCGTTGGACACGTAGAGCCGCCGCGCGTCGGGTGACAGCACCGCGCCCATCGGCCGCGCCGCGAGCGTGCCGTCCCCGCCGGCTGGCAGCGCGATCGTCGTCGTGACCTTGCGGCTCGCGACGTCGACGACCGAGATGGCGTTGCCGGTCTCGCCGGTCACGAACATCGTCGCGCCGTCGGGTGTGAAGACGATCGAGCGCGGTCGTGGAGCCGTGCGGACGCGGCCGACCACCGCCGCCGTGCTGGTGTCGACCCCGACGATCTCGTTGATCTCCTCGCACGTCACCCAGACCGTGCCGCCATCCGGACTCGTGGTCACACCCTCCGGCTCTTCGCCGACCCTCACGCGGGTCGTGATCACCCCGGTGGTCAGGTCGAGGATCGACATCTCCGCCGTCTCCTCGTTGGAGACGTAGAGCGTGCGGCCGTCGGGGGAGAGGTCGAAGCTCTCGGGATCCTGACCGCTCGGATACGTACGTATCAGCTGACGGGTCGCCAGATCGACGACGCCGATGCCGTCGGCGGCGCGGTCGGCGGGCGGCAGCGTGGACTCGTCGACGCCGGGCGGCGCAATCGGCGAGCCGGACAGCGCGACGAGCAACTGCGTGCCGTCGCGCGTCACCTTCAGGCCGCGCGGCCGCTTGCCGACGGCGATCCGGTGTTCGATCGCTCCGGTCGCCGGATCGATGACGATCACCGGCCCCTCGGTCTCGTGCGAGACGTAGAGGCGGGGCCCGGCCGGCGGCGCCGCAGTGACGGGCGCGGCTGGCGCCGCGCCCGTGTCCGCCGGGGGGGTGGGCGAGCCGCACGCGGCGGCGGCCGCCAGGGCCGCCGTCACGAGGGCGCGAGGTCCGGACGACAGCAGACGTGCCATGTCGCCGTTACTCGTAGAGCGCGAACGCGTACAGGGTGTCGCCCGACGCCACCAGGATGTGCTGACGGCCGTCCAGCATGTAGGTGATCGCGGCGTTGCTCACGTTGCCGATGCGCGTGTGCCACAGCGGCGCGCCGGTCTCGGCGTCGTAGGCGACGAAGTTGCCGCCCGCATCGCCCGCGAACACCAGCTTGCCCGCCGTGGTCAGGAGACCGCCGCCGCCCCCGCCGCCGCCGTTTCCGGGATACGGCCGGCGCCAGACGATCTTGCCGGTCGTCGGATCGATCGCGGTCAGGAAGTTGCCGGCCGAGCCGACCTGCACTTCCTCCTTACCGCCCAGCCCCATCGACCCGCGCGGATCGGGATCGGTCAGGTAGTAGATCGAGTAGCCGTTCTTCTCCGAGACGTAGAACAGCTTGGTCACCGGCGAGTAGGCCGGCGGTTCCCAGTTGATGGTGCCGCCGGAGGTGGGCGACGTCAGCGCGCCCGGGATCGTCGGGTCCTTGATCGGATCGCGCTTCAGGTAGCCCTTCTCGTCGACGCTCTTCACCCAGTTGGTCGCCGTCCCGTAGCGGGTGGTGACGATGTGTTCGCCGGTCGTGCGATCGAGCGTGAAGAAGTAGCCGTTGCGGGCAGCCGTCGAGATCAGCTTGCGCGGCTTGCCGTCGATCGTCGCCTCGAACAACACCGGCGTCTGGGCCGAGTCCCAGTCGTGCATGTCGTGCGGCGACGTCTGGAAGTGCCAGGCCAGCTTGCCGGTGTCGACGTTGACGGCCACGAGCGAACACGTGAACAGGTTGTCGCCCTCGCCGCGTCCGGCGGTGTAGGCCGGGATCGGGTTGCCGGTGCCGAAGATGTAGAGGTGCGTCTCCGGGTCGTAGACGCCGGGCAGCCATGGGTGGCCGCCGCCGTACTGCGCCGACAGCAGGCTCGGCCAGGTGTCGAGGCCCTTGTCGCCCTGCTTCATCGGCACCGTGTAGAAGCGCCACTGCACCTCACCGGTCTCCGGATCGAACGACTGGATGTAGCCCGGCGAGTCGATGTCGTTGCCGGTCCCGAGCAGCACGTGGTTGCCGATGACGACAGGCGCCATCGTCGAGAAGTACTGCTGCGAGAAGTCGGCGTGGACCTTGTTCCAGCGCTCCTTGCCGGTCCTCGCGTCGAGCGAGACGAAGTAGTTGTCCGGCGTGACGAAGTACAGGTAGTCGTTCCAGATGCCGACGCCGCGATTGGCGATCGGCGTGCTGCCCTTGGTGCGCCAGAAGTAGTGCCAGAGCTCGCGGCCGTCGCGCGCGTCGAGCGCCCACGCGTTGTCGGGCGAGGTGACGTAGAGCGTGCCGTTGACCATCAACGGCGTGCCCTTGACGTTGGCCGAAACGGCGGGGAAGTCGGCCGGGCCCTCGCCGCCGACGATCACGGCCGGTGCGGCCTGACCGAAGCGGAAGCCGCCGCGGCCGGCGTTGCCGGCGCCCGCCGTGATCTTGGCGGTCCACGCGAGCGACAGGTGCTTCACCGTCGTGCGATCGATTTGCGTGAGCGCGCTGAAGCGCTTCCCGGAATAGTCGCCGGAGTAGGTCGGCCACTCGTCGGCGAGCGGCTCGAGCAACTTGCTGGGGGCCAGCGAGGGCCCCTGGCCGGCCAGGGCAACGGGCAGCGCCGCCAGCGTGAGGATGAGCAGCAGTCGTCGCGTTCTCATTTGAGCGTCACCAGGTATGCGGTCACGTTGTGCATGTCGGCGTCGGTCAGCACGCCGAGCAGCGCCCGGTGACCCTCGAGCGGGTCCACGATCTCGACCTTCGGCACGTCGCCGTTGCGGCGGAACGTGCGCGGGCCCGCGGCCGTGCTCACCGTGATCAGGAAGTCGTCGTGGCGCACGAGCGGGCCGGTCACCTTCTCGCCGGAGGGCAGCGTGATCGTGGCCTGGGTCACGGCCCGGGGCGGCGCACCGGCAGGACGGGCCGCACCGCCACCACGCGCGATTGCGCGTCCGCCGGACACCCACAGGTTCTGCAGCGCCTTCGGCTCGGTCACCCGCGCCGCCAGTCCCTTCAGGTCGCCACTGGCCGAATGGCACGTCGCGCACTTGGCGGCGAAGTACGACTCACCGGCTTTGGCGTTGCCCACCAGGATGTTCAGGGGAACCTCCTCGCCAGGCGGCGGATTGCCCTGCCCACCGATCTGCGCCTGCAGCGAGTGGACGAAGGTGGCGATCGCGACGATGTCGGCATCGGGCAGCGCCATCGGCGGCATCGCGGCCCCGCCGTTACCGGGCCGGCCGTTCTTGACGACGGGGCTGATCAACTCGCCGTTCTTGTCGTTGAGCACCAGCTGCGACCGCAGCAGGTTCGGTCCGCCGAGCTGTCCGCCGCGCGCGTCGAGCCCGTGACACGGTGCGCAGGTGCTCGCATAGATGCCGCGTCCCCGCTGGACGACGGCCGGATCGAAGGCGCCGCGCTGCTGGGCCGGGAAACGGCCCGGCCGCTGCGGCTGCTGCGCGCCGGGACCAGCCGGACGCGGTGCCTGGGGAGCCTGTGCGCCCGGAGGCGTCGGTCCGCCGTGGCCCTCGATGACCGGCGGTTGGGCCGGTGGCGCGGGTTGCTGCTGCGCCTCGCCAGTGGCGCGCACGGTGACCGTCAGCGCGACGCCGAGCGTCAGCGCCGCGACCCACCCAGTTCCAGCTCTCATGTGTTCCTGTCTCCCTGGCCGGGGCGGTGTCCGGCCGAACGGTGCGTAGCTATCGTGACCTGTACGACTCCGGGACGGCTCGTGTTGCGGCGGGCGGGGCCGGCCGGGCCCGTCGCGGCAGGCCAATCGCGGCGGCGGTCACCTGGCGTCTCGACACGAGCCTACCGCGCGCGACGGTCTCGCTACAATCGTGTGCGATGCGACTGATTCTCCTGGCTGCGTGCCTCGTCCTCGCCGCCCGCGCCACCGCACAGACACCAGCACCGGCTCCGGGTCGCGATCCACAGGCGACCACGCCGCCGCCGCCCACCGTGGCCGAGCGCGTCGACGTCGTCGCCGTCACCCCGGTCGACGGCACCGGCCAGCCACGCTGGCGTGTCCCGGCCAACGTCCAGATCGTGCAGCCCGGCCGGCTCGGTGACTGGCGCATCGACGTCGCGAGCCTCCTGGCCCACGGCATCGGCGGCCTGCACGTGAGCGAGGCGCAAGGCGGTACGTTTCAGCCCGACGTCCTGTTCCGCGGCTTCACCGGCTCGCCGCTGCTCGGCGCGTCGGAAGGTCTCGCCGTCTATCAGGACGGCGTTCGCACCAACGAGCCGTTCGGCGACGTCGTCAACTGGGATGCGCTGCCGCCGGCGGCGGTGGAGAGCCTGCAGGTCATCCCGGGATCCAATCCGCTGTTCGGACTGAACACGCTGGGCGGCGCGGTGTCGGTCCGGACACGCGATGGGTTCAGTGCGCCGGGTGGCCGGCTCGCGGTCAGCGCCGGATCGTTCGGACGCCTGCGCGGCGATGGCGATTGGGGCGCCCGGCGCGGGCGGCTGGCCGCCTACGGTGCGGCCGCCTGGATCGACGAGGACGGGTGGCGCGACGAGTCGCCCTCGACGCTGCGCCGCCTGTTCGGCAAGGCGAGCTGGCAAGGCGCCGCATCGCGGGCCGACGTCACCGCGCTCGTGTCCAGCAACGACCTGCTCGGCAACGGCACCGTGCCCGCGCGACTGCTCGCGGAGCGTCGTTCTGCCGTCTTCACACACCCGGATCGCACGGAGAACGACACGCGCGCGTTCAGCGCCCGGTTCGATCGGTTCCTGTCGTCGTATCTCCGCTTCGAGTCGACCGCCTACGCGAGGCCGACCAGGCTCGCGTCCCTCAACGGCGACGCCGCCGACGACGACGACGAGCATGGCGACGACCTGGACGACCACGATGATGATGACGATGATGACGAGGAGGCGATGGAGAGCTTCGACGCCGTCCTCAATCGCAGCCGGACCCGCAGCAACGCCGCCGGCGCGATGGTGCAGATGGTGATGACGCGCCCGCTGCGCAGCCGCGACCATCAACTGGTCGTCGGCGGCAGCCTCGACGCGGCGCGCAGCCGCTTCGGGTTCAGCGCCGAAGCCGCGACGCTGTCACCGAGCCGCGGCGCGATCGGCGCCGGGCGGTTCGACGACGATGCCGAGATCGATCTGCGGACGCGCACGCGGACCGCGGCCCTCTTCGTGAGCGACACGATCGAGCTGCGCGACGGTCTGCACGCCACGGCCTCGGCCCGCGCCAACTGGTCGGCCGTCACGCTGGAGGATCGGATCGGCACGGCGCTCGACGGCGACCATCGCTTTGCGCGGCTCAATCCGGCGGCCGGCCTGACCTGGGACGTGCGTCCGTCCCTGAACGTGTTCGGCGGCGTCGCCGAGTCGTCGCGCGTGCCGACCCCGGTCGAACTCACCTGCGCCGACCCGGAGGATCCCTGCCGGCTGCCCAACGCGTTCGTCTCCGATCCGCCGTTGGAGCAGGTCGTGGCGCGGACGTGGGAAAGCGGCGTGCGCGGCCGCTGGCGGACGCTGTCGTGGACTGCCGCGGCTTTCACGACGCGCGTGGCCGACGACCTGATTTTCGTGAGCAGCGGCGCGGTGCGCGGCGCCGGACATTTCGAGAACGTCGAGCGGACGGAGCGCCGCGGCCTCGAGACCGCCGCCGAGTGGCGAGCCGGCGAACTGCGCGCCTCCGGCACCTACACGTGGCAGCGTGCGACGTTCGGCACCGCGCTGTCGATCGCGAGCCCGTTCCATCCCGACGCCGTCGACGGCAACCTGTCGGTCGACGAGGGCGCGGTGATGCCGGCCGTGCCATCGCACGTGGGGCGGGTGACGGTGTCCGGTCCGCTGGGGCCGCGCCTGGCTGGCGTGCTGTCGGTGCGGGCCCAGTCGTCGCAGGTGCTGCGCGGCGACGAGGCCAACCGCCTGCCGGCCGTCGCCGGCTTCGCGACGGTGGACGCCCAGGTGCGGTGGCGCGCCGCGCGTCGCGCCACGCTGGTCGTGCAGGCGATCAACCTGTTCGATGCGGCTTACGAGACGTTCGGCGGCCTCGGCTCGGCGGAGCTGCTCGGAGAAGCGTACGAGGACGACCGGCGCTTCCTGAGTCCGGGCGCGCCGCGGGCCGCGTGGATCGGCGTCGAGATCGCGTTCTGAGGTGAGACGAATCGAGGCGGTGGGAGCGGGCGGTCGCCGCCGCACCCGCAGGCGCAACGGCGACGACCCGGGAGAGTGCTCAGCGGGGCGTGGTGGCCTCGCCGGCCGGCTGGCTGGCGGCCGCGGTGGCCGCGACCTTGTCACCACGGAGGTTGATGCGGGCGGCGACGCGCGAGTCGCCGTCGGCGGCGTACTTCACGGTCAGGTGACGGCCGATGTTGCCCGAGAGATCCTCGGCCTTCAGCGTCTTTCTGCCGTCCTGGATGCGCAGTTCCGGCGCCAGCTTGTAGGTCTGCTCGTGGCTGCCCTGCTTCACGGCGATGGTGCCGGCCGCGGCGTCGACGCTCAGGAGCGTGCCGCCGCCCCAGGTGTCGGCGGACTGGGCCGAGGCGATCGAGGCGCCGCCGGCAACGAGCGAGAGGGCGAGCGCGGTACGAAGAATCGAACGAATCATGGAAGGGACTCCTGGCCGCGCGTGGGAATGACCGCCGGCGCGGCGAGCGGCGGATAGGTCTACTCATGGAGACGTCG
>CBIHOS010000113.1:0-15790 GCA_966211945.1 uncultured bacterium | reverse complement strand
TGGTGCACGATCCCGACTGGCGGCGGCCCGTCTGTCTGCCGACTGCCCCCTACCGACTGCCGATCGTTGAATGTCCTCTGAACCCAACCTGTTCGATCGGCCTGATGCGCCCGAGGGCGGCGGCCTGCCGCCGACCGGGCCCGGTGAAACGGCGGTGGCGCTGCACGAGGCGGCGCAGAGCCGATACCTGAACTACGCGCTGTCGGTGATCACGTCGCGGGCGCTCCCCGACGTGCGCGACGGCCTCAAACCCGTGCAGCGCCGCATCCTCTACACGATGTGGCAGCAGAACCTCACCGCCGACGCCAAGCACCGCAAGTGCGCCAAGGTCGTCGGCGATGTGATGGGCAACTACCACCCGCACGGCGACAGCGCGCTCTACGAGACGCTCGTTCGCATGGCGCAGCCCTTCTCGCTGCGGTATCCGCTCGTGGACGGCTCCGGCAACTTCGGGTCGCTCGACGGCGACAGCGCGGCGGCGATGCGCTACACCGAGTGCCGGCTGGCCCGCATCAGCGACGAACTGCTCACCGAACTCGATCAGGACACCGTCCCGTTCCGGCCCAACTACGACGGCACCCGCACCGAACCCGTCGTCCTGCCCTCCCGCGTTCCGACGCTGCTGATCAACGGCGCGATGGGCATTGCCGTCGGCATGGCCACCAACGTGCCGCCGCACCACCTCGGCGAGGTGTGCACGGCGCTGCTGCGGCTGATCGACAATCCGGAGCTGACGACGCTGCAGTTGTGCCGCTACGTGAAGGGGCCCGACTTCCCCACCGGCGGTCAGATCCTCAATTCGCCCGACGAACTCAAGGAGATCTACCGCACCGGCAGCGGCGCAGTCCGCCTGCGCGGCACCTGGGAGAAGGGCGAGGTCGGGCGCAGCACCAAGATCCTGACGATCACCTCGATCCCCTATACCGTCGACAAGTCCGAACTCGTGACGCGCATCGCCGACCTGGTGATCTCACGCAAACTGCCGCCGCTGCTCGACGTGCGCGACGTCAGCACCGACGACATCCGCGTCGAGCTCGAGATCAAGCGCGACGCCGACGAAGCGCTGGTCATGGCGTACCTGTGCAGGCACACACCGCTGCAGGTCAGCCTCGGCGTCAACCTGACCTGCCTGATCCCCACCGAGCAGGACGACATCGGCCGCCCCGAGCGCCTGGATCTCAAGGCGATGCTCTGGCACTTCCTCCATTTCCGGATGGAGGTGGTGAGCCGGCGGCTCGAACACGAAGCCGCCACGCTCGCCAGGCGCATCCACATCCTCGAAGGCTTCGAGAAGGTCTTCGACGCGCTCGATCAGATTCTGGAGATCGTCCGCAAGTCCGATGGCAAGGCCGACGCGGCGACCAAGATCATCGCGAAGTTCGGCCTCGACGCCGAGCAGGCCGACGCGATCCTCGAGTTGAAGATCTACCGGCTGGCGCGGCTCGAGATCCTGATCATCCAGCGCGAGTTGGGCGACAAGCGCGAGCGCCAGGCCGAGATCCGGGCGCTGCTCGACGACGAACCGGGCCGGTGGAACCTGGTGCGCGGCGAGATCGCCGAAGTCCAGAAGGTGTACAGCGACACCCGCGCCGACCGTCGCCGCACCTCCTTTGCGAGCGACGACGAGGTCATCGAGTACGACGCCGAGGCCTTCATCATCGAGGAGGACAACGTCGTGATCGTGACGCGCGACGGCTGGGTGAAGCGCCAGAAGGAGGTGAAGGACCCGGCCACTACGCGCCTGCGCGAGGGCGACGAGGTGCTGGCCGCGGTGGGCGGCAGCACGCGCGCCTCGATCGTCTTCTTCACGACGCACGGCGTCGCCTACACGAGCCGCATCGTCGACATCCCGGCGTCGACCGGCTACGGTGAGCCGATCCAGCGGTTGTTCAAGTTCCGCGACGGCGAGCGCGTCGTCGCCGTCATGAGCCTCGACCCGCGGGTCAGCCCCGACCTGCAGCCGAAGGTGGAGGGCGACACGCCGCCGCGTCACGCGCTGGCGGCGACCTCGGACGGCTACGCGCTGCGCTTCAGCCTCGCCGGTTTCATCGAGCCGAGCACGCGGGCGGGGCGCCGTGTCGTCAAGGCGCCCGACGGCGTCGAGGTGGTCGGCGTCGTGCAGGTCACCGGCGAGGAGACGATCATCGCCGCGACCCGCGAGGCGCGCGCCATGCTGTGTCCGGTCGAGGAGGTCAACGTGCTGTCGGGACCCGGCCGCGGCGTCATCCTCATCAAGATCGACGAGAAGAAGGATCGCCTCCTCGGTTTCATCGCGTCGCGCGGCGATCGCGACCTGATGGTCGTCGAGACGTCGCGGGGCGCCGAACAGACCGTGAGCACGGCGAAGTACGACGTCACCTCGCGCGGCGGCAAGGGACGCGAACTCCTGCAGCGCGGCTCCTTCACCCGGATCGTTCCGCCGGCCGCGATCGTCGTCGGGCCGCCCGAGTGAGCGCCGGAATCGATGCGTAGCCGCCCGACGTGTCGGGCGCTTCGTGGCAAAGGAGGTCGCGCATGCGCCGGCTGCCTGTTCTCCTGACCTTCTGCCTGCTCGCCGCGTGCGGACGCGCGGCGCAGGCGCCGCCAGACGACGGATGGCGCGTCGGCGCCTCGAGCCGATCGGTGCTGCCGACCGTGGACGGCGGCCACGGCTATGCCGCACCCGAGCGTCTGCCGCTGGACGCCGACGCGCACGACCCGGGCGTCTTCGCCGCGCAGTTCGATCAGGGGCCGATCACCGTCGGCAACGGCAAGGACAACGCCCATTGGGTGCGCGACGACCTGCGCGTGCGCGCGCTCGCACTCGCGCGCCAGGACAGCCGCATCGTCGTGGTCGTCTCCGCCGACGTCTACATGATGTTTGCCCCCGACGTCGAGGAACTGCGCCGGATGGTGCGCGAGGTGCTGGCACCGCCGCTGCAGGCGCGCGTCGACCTCGTGGTCCACGCCACCCACAATCACCACGGCCCCGACACGGCCTTCGCGGTCAACGCCGAGTGGTATCGCTTCTTCCTCGAGCAGGCGCGAGACGCGGTCCGCGAGGCGATCGATCGGCTGGAACCGGCCACGCTGCGCATTGCCGAAGGGACGCACTACTTCGGCGCCAGCGATCTGAGCGGCCTGCGCGTGTTCGATCCGACGCTCGGCGTGCTGCAGGCCCGCGCCGCCGACGGCCGGGTGATCGCGACGCTCGTGCAGTGGGCCAATCATCCGGAGAGCACGCTCAACTGGTCGCCGCCGCGCGAGCCCATCGCCAGGGCCTGCGCGGTGCTCGGCTGGACCGGCGACGAGTGCAACGCCCAGGGCCGATACCTGACCGCCGACTTCCCCGGCGCGCTGGCGCGCTGGCTGGCCCGCCGGATGGGCGGCGAGGTCCTCTACATCAACGGCGCGATCGGGGCGATGGCGTCGCCGGGCGACGTGGCGACCTGGGAAGTGTCCGATCGGGCGCCGATTGGCGACGGCTACACGCCGCCGGCCAATGCCGTGCCGCCAGGCGCCGACGGCACCGACTTCCAGGTGCGCAATTTCCGGAAGGCGATCCTGATCGGCGAGCAGTTGGGCGTTGCCGTGAACGCGCTCCTCAACGACGCCGTCGCGCTCGCGCCGGGAACGCTGGAGTTCCGCCAGCACCCGTTCTTCACGCGGATGTCGCAGATCGGCTTCCGCAAGCTCGCGGTCGTCGATCCGGCGTCCGGCCGGTCGGGGCTCGGCTTCAAGCCGGGGCCGCTCTTCGTCTGTCCGCCCGCCGGCGCCAAGACCGACGCCACCTGCCGCGACGATGGGCGTGCGGCGATCGAGGATCCGGTCGTCGGGCCGATCCGGACCGGCGACCACCTGCGCAGCGCCGTCGGGCTCCTGCAGATCGGCGAGTTGTCGATCGCGGTGCTGCCGGGCGAGGTGCCCGGCGAACTCGTGATCGGGCTGCCGCGCGGCATCAAGGCGACGCCGGCGGCCTGGGCCGACGAGGAACGGGCCTCGCACACCGCGGTCGCCGCGATGACGACGCCCGGCTACGTGAAGCGATTGATGCCTGGACGCTGGCGCTGGGCGATGGGCCTCGGCAACGACGAGATCGGCTACGTGTTGCCGATCGCCGATTACCGCATCCGCTGCATGGCCGACGCCGCGGGCGGTCCCGGCACCTGCGCCCGCCTGCACGCCGCCGGCATCATCGACTTTCCGGACGCCATCTCGGGCGCGCGGTGCAAGGGCCTCGCCGACAATCCGGCGGCTGCCGAGGCACTGCCCGAGACCACCCGCGCCGCGGTGCTCGGCTCATGCACCTACGGCCAGGCGATGGGCGAGGCGCACGGTCACTACGAAGAAACCAAGTCGGTTGGCTGGGACGCCGCGGCGGACATGATCGCGGCCTTCGGCGACCTCACCGGCAATCCGGACCGGAGCCAGGTCAACGAGCAGTTCGCGGGCTACCACCATCGCTATCCGCCGCCTCGCCCCTGACGGGGCTCGGCTGTCGATGCTGAATGCCGAATGCTCAATGCGCAATGTCGAACGCGACGTCGCGACGGTGTGCGTGCGTGCGTACCGACGCACTGCTCGCGCTCGTGGTCGGTTCCACCTCACGCGGCAGTGGCACTCGACATTGCGCATTGAGCATTGCGCATTGTGATGGTGGTGCTACGCAGTCACCGATTTGGTGTGGAATCCCGCCGCTTCCAGGTCGTGGAGGATGGCGTCCATGCGGGCCGGGACGTCGGCGGGCAGTTCGGCCTGGTGCTGCTTGATCAGGCGGCTCATCGTGAAGGCGCGGAACCGGATGGCTTCCATGTGGAAGGCCGTGACGGCGCGTTCGAGGTGCTCGCCGAGATCGACCAGTTGGGTGGTCAGCGGGGACTGGGGCTGGCTGCGCAGGACGGCGACGAGGGCCGCAGCGTCGTGGGCCGCCTGCTCGCGGGGCGTCGGGGTGCTCACGTCGCCATGATAGCGACCCCGGCCGTGGTGGGAAAGGACCGACAGGACTTGTTGTTTTAAAGTTAGCGTTGAAACAAACTGCCGCCAGAGTCTTGCTGAGCCGTCTTGATTCGCGCATACTTCCGTCCTCACGTCGCGTACCTCCCGTGCGCCGGCGTCCCACGTCGTACAGACCGCGAGGCACACGAGAGTCATGGGTTCAGCTGCGTCGCGCGAAGCCATTCGCGCCATCCGGGATTGGGCCGTCAACGGCCCCGCCACCCGCCCCGCCCCCCGTTCTGCCGCCGACTTCGGCCGGCTCGTCTTCAACGATGCCGTGCAGCGCATCAAGCTGCCGCGTGCGGTCTACAAGGCGCTGCGTCGCACCATCACCCGCGGCGAGGCGCTCGACACGTCGGTGGCCGACGCGGTCGCCGTTGCCGTCAAGGACTGGGCACTCGAACACGGCGCCACCCACTACACGCACTGGTTCCAGCCGCTCACCGGCATCACCGCCGAGAAGCACGACGCCTTCCTGTCGCCGACCCCCGAGGGCAAGGCCGTCACCGAGTTCAGCGGCAAGGAACTGATCCAGGGCGAGCCCGACGCATCGTCGTTCCCCTCCGGCGGCATGCGATCGACCTTCGAGGCGCGCGGCTACACGGCGTGGGATCCGACCAGCCCACCCTGGATCTACAAGACGGCGTCGGGCACCACGCTGGTGCTGCCCAGCGCGTTCGTGAGCTGGACGGGCGAGTCGCTCGACAAGAAGACGCCGCTGCTTCGCTCCATCGAAGCGCTGTCGAAGCAGGCCGTCCGCGTGCTGAAGGTGTTCGGCTCCACCGCCGATCGCGTCACCACGACCTGCGGTCCCGAGCAGGAGTACTTCCTGATCGACGCGCACTTCTACTACGCGCGTCCCGACGTGATTGGCGCCGGCCGCACGCTCTTCGGAGCCCGCCCGCCGAAGGGCCAGGAGATGGAGGACCAGTACTTCGGCTCCATCCCCGAGCGCGTGCTCGCCTGCATGCGCGAGGTCGAGGACGAGCTCTACGCGATCGGGGTGCCGGTCAAGACCCGCCACAACGAGGTCGCGCCGAGCCAGTACGAGATCGCGCCGATCTTCGAGCAGGCCAACGTCGCCACCGATCACCAGATGATGATCATGGAGACGCTCAAGCGCGTGGCCCCCAAGCACGGCCTCGCCTGCCTGCTCCACGAGAAGCCGTTTGCCGGCGTCAACGGCTCCGGCAAGCACGTCAACTGGAGCATGTCCGACAGCGAGGGCAACAACCTCCTGAACCCGGGCGACACGCCGCACGACAACATCCAGTTCCTGGTCTTCTGCGCCGCCGTGATGCGGGCGGTGAACAGGTATCAGGGCCTGCTGCGCATGAGCGTGGCCAGCGCCGGCAACGATCACCGGCTCGGCGCCAACGAAGCGCCGCCGGCCATCATCTCGATCTTCTTCGGCGACATGCTGACCAGCATCTTCGAGCAGATCGAGAAGGGCGCCACCCGCAGCACGACGCACGGCGGCCTGCTCGAGACCGGCGTCGACGTCCTGCCGAAGCTGCCGCGCGATGCCGGCGACCGCAACCGCACGAGTCCGTTTGCCTTCACCGGCAACAAGTTCGAGTTCCGCGCGGTGTCGTCCAACCAGAGCATCGCGTTCCCGAACATCGTCCTGAACGTGGCGGTGGCCGAGTCGCTGGACTACATCGCCACCGAGCTCGAGACCGCCGTCGGCAAGGGCGTCGACCTCGAGGACGCGGTCGGCAAGCTGCTCGTCCGCCTGGTCAAGGACAACAAGCGGATCATCTTCAACGGCAACGGCTACTCGGAGGCCTGGCAGAAGGAAGCGTCCAAGCGCGGCCTGCTGAACCTGCGCAACACCGTCGACGCCCTGCCGGAGCTGATCTCGGCCGACGCGGTCAAGCTGTTCGAGGCCTACAAGGTCCTCACCAAGCGCGAACTCGAGGCGCGGCTCGAGGTCAACTTCGAGGCCTACAACAAGACCATCAACATCGAGGCCCAGACGATGGTGCTGATGGCCAACCGGTACATCCTGCCGGCGGCGCTCGGCTACCTGACGCAGGTGGCGCAGGCGGTCACGGCAGGCAAGGCGGCCGGGGTCCAGAGCAAGGAAGCCAAGAAGCTGCTGACCACGCTGACCAAGCTGGTCGACACGTTCAAGGTGCGGACCGAGGCGCTCATCAAGGCCGTGGCGCACGAGGGCAACGGCGATTCGCACCGGCACGCCAAGTACATGCGCGACAAGATCGTCCCGGCGATGATCGGCCTGCGCGAGACCGGCGACGCTCTCGAGTCGCTCGTGCCGTCGAGCGACTGGCCGCTGCCGACGTACCGGGAGATGCTGTTCATCAAATGAGGGTAGGGGCGCCTCCCCGAGGCGCCCTTCTCGAGGCGGGCCTTCGGCCAACAGGGGAGGCGGTGGACGCAGCCGCGTCTGCCGCCTTTCGCTTTTTATCCGCCTGCCGTATCCTTGCTGCGGCTCCCGCCCCGCGCCACAGGTAGGCTGTAGGCCGAAGGCGGCAGGCCGCGCACTTCCCGCCGAATGAGCACGTCCTACACCGCGAAAGACATCACCGTTCTCGAGGGCCTCGAGCCGGTCCGCAAGCGCCCCGGCATGTACATCGGCGGCGTCGGGGCCTCGGGTCTGCACCACCTGGTGTGGGAGATCCTCGACAACTCCATCGACGAGGCGATGAACGGGCACGCCACGCAGATCGTGGTGACCCTGCACGCCGACGGCAGTTCGATCACCGTGGCCGACGACGGCCGCGGCATTCCGGTGGACCAGCACCCGAAGACGAAGAAGACCGCACTCGAGGTCATCTTCACCGTGCTCCATGCCGGCGGCAAGTTCGAGCAGGGCAACTACAAGACCTCGGGCGGCCTGCACGGCGTCGGCGCCAGCGTCGTCAATGCGCTGTCGAAGGAACTGGTCGCGACGGTCAAGCGCGACGGGCACCTGTGGGAGCAGCGCTTCCGGCAGGGTGTTCCCGAAGGCACCGTGAAGAAGCTCGGGCCGGCCCGCGGCACCGGCACCACGGTGTACTTCCACCCCGACGCGACGATCTTCCCGAAGATCGAGTTCGACGCCGAGACCATCGCCGAGCGCCTCGAGATCGCGAGCTACCTGCACCGCGGCCTGAAGATCACCTTCGACAACGAGGTCAGTAAGCAGAAGGTCACCTATACGCACGCCGAGGGGCTCGCGGACTATCTGAAGAAGCTGGTCACCGACCGCGGCGCCAGGGCGGTGCACGAGAGCGCCTTCGTCGTCGCCCGCGACGGCGCGCTGCGGCTCGACCTCGCGCTGCAGTGGACCGAATCGACCGACGAGCACCTGCGCAGCTACGTCAACGGCATTCCGACCGGCTCGGGCGGCACCCACGAGAACGGCCTGCGGGCCGGGCTCGGCAAGGCGATGCGCAACTTCATCGAGACGCACAACCTGACGCCGCGCGGGGTGACGCTCACCGCCGAAGACCTGCGCGAGGGGCTGGTCGGCGTCCTGAGCGTGTTCGTGGAGGAACCGCAGTTCCAGGGCCAGACCAAGGATCGCCTCAACAACCCGGAAGTGACGTCGGCGGTGGACGGACTGGTCCGGCCGGCGCTCGAGCACTGGCTCAATCACAACATCTCGATCGCCGAATCGATCGTCGCGCGCGTGATCCTCGCGGCGCGAGCCCGCGAGGCCAGCCGCGCCGCGCAACAGGAAGTGACCCGCAAGACCGCGACGGCGCACCGGCTGACGCTTCCCGGCAAGCTCTCCGACTGCACCACCACGACCCGCGGGCTCAGCGAACTCTTCATCGTCGAGGGCGACTCGGCCGGCGGCTCGGCCAAACAGGGACGCGACCGCGTGCGCCAGGCGATCCTGCCGCTGCGCGGCAAGGTACTGAACACCGAGAGTGCGTCGACCGCGAAGGTGCTCGAGAACAAGGAACTCGCCGACCTGGTCACCGCCCTCGGCTGCGGCGTCGGCAAGAACTTCGACCTCGCGCGCCTGCGCTACGGCAAGGTGATCCTGCTGGCCGATGCCGACTCGGACGGCCACCACATCTCGACCCTGCTCCTCACCTTCATCTACCGGCACATGCCGCAGCTGATGACGAGCGGCCGCGTCTACCTCGCCCAGCCGCCCCTCTACCGCATCGACATCGGCAAGGAGACGTTCTGGGCCCAGGACGATGCGCAGCGCGATGCCGTGGTGAAGAAGGCGACGGGACGCGCCAAGCCGGAGATCACCCGGTTCAAGGGCCTCGGCGAGATGATGCCGAAGGTGCTGTGGGAGACCACGCTCAACCCGAAGACGCGCCGCCTGCTGCAGGTGCGCATCGCCGATCACCTGATCACCGACCGCGTGATCAACGAGCTGATGGGCAAGGACGCCTCGGCCCGGTTCCGCTTCATCATGGACCGCGCCGAGGAAGCCGAGGAACTCGACGTCTGAGCGTCCCTGCAACCCGATACCCGGTCGTGACGTGAGGCCGTTCTATACTTTCCGGGCCTTACGTGTCCGACTCGCCGCCAACGCCGCCTCCGCCGCACGAACTCCCCCGCGTCCCGCCCGCCGAGTGGTCTCGCCGCGGCGTGATCCGCCTGATCGCCATCCTCCTGGTGGGCGCCGTGCTGCCGCTGCTCTGGCATCCGGTGATGGCCCTGCTCTCGACCCGCGCCGTGGAGCCCAGCTACCTGCCGGCGCTCGAAGCATCGCGGGAGCGCATCGCGTTCAGGCCGGGCCCCATCACGGACCTGCAGCGCCTGCGGCCGGCCTACGTCTTCATCGGCGATTCGATGCTCGGCACCCGCATCGACCCCGGCTATCTCGCCGGCCTCCTCGGCCAGGACGTTGCGCTCCTGGCGCGGGCGGGCACCGGATCGGCCTACTGGTATCTGAGCTTCAAGAACTACCTGATTGCGAGCGGTGAACGGCCGAAGGTCGTGTTCATGTTCTTCCGCGACCTCAACATGACCGATCCGCTGTTCAGGCTCACCGGCCCGTTCCGCTGGTCGCTCGACGAGGTGGCGGGACCGGAGGAACCGGCGCTCAACGACGTGATCGCCGCGCGCGTGCGCGGTCCGTGGTTCCGGCTGCACAGCGGCGTCAACACGCTCTACAACGTCGACCGCGCCAACGCCTGGGTCGAGCGGCAGCTGTACGACTGGCCGGTGCGGCTGTGGACCAGCGAGGAGCCGGCCCGCCGATCGTGGCTCGACGGACTGAACTTCGAGACGATGGGGCTCGATCGCCTGCGCCCGATGGCGGCCGCCGATCTGCAGGCGGCCGAGGACGCCGAGGCCGATTTCAACCGCAACATGCCGCGGTCGGTGCTGCCGCTGATCGTCGACCTCGCCAGGCAGCACGGCATCACCGTCTGTTTCGTGCGCGTGCAGCGCCGGCCGGTGGGCAATCGCCCGCCGCCCCAGTCGGAGCGGATGCAGGCGTACATGCGCGACTTCAGGGCGTACGCCGCGCGTGAGGGCATGGCCTTCCACGACGACACCGGCGATCCGCGGCAGACGCTCGCCATGTACGAGGACGGCGATCACATCGCCCGGGCCCATCGCCAGCGGTACACGCGCGAGTTCCGCGTCAACCTGAACCGGCTGTTCCGATGACGTTCCACAGCCTCGACTTCGTCGCCTTCTTCGTCATCGTCACGGCGGTCTACTGGCGGCTGCCGCACCGCGGACAGAACTGGTTCCTGCTGGTCGCGAGCTACCTGTTCTACGGATGGTTCGAGCCCTGGTTCTGCCTGCTGCTGGCGGGAACGACGCTGGTGGACTGGTACGCCGGCCTGCGCATGGATCGCGACCCGGCGCTGTCGGCGGACGCGTTCGCCCATCCCGACGATGTGGAGCGTCGGCGGCGGCGGTGGTGGCTGATTCTGAGCCTGGTCTCGAACCTGGCCGTGCTCGGGTTCTTCAAGTACTTCAACTTCTTCGTCGACAGTGTCTCGGCCGGCCTCGTCGCACTCGGCTTGTCGGTGTCGCTGCCGCTGCTGAACATCGTCCTGCCGGTCGGCATCTCGTTCTACACGTTCCAGAGCCTGTCCTACACGATCGACGTCTACCGCGGGCGGCTGCGTGCCTGCCGGCCGCTGGCCGATTTCTCCCTGTTCGTGGCGTTCTTCCCGCAGCTGGTGGCCGGGCCGATCGAACGGGCCGAGGCGCTGATCCCGCGCGTGCTCACGCCGCGCATCTTCAACCTGGTGGTGGCGCGCGATGCCCTGGTGCTCATGGGCTGGGGCCTGTTCAAGAAGCTGGTGATCGCCGACAACGTCGGCGTGATCGCCAACCGGGTGTTCTCGATGAAGGACCCGGGCTTCGAGATGCTGTGGGCCGGCGTCTTCGCGTTCGGCGTGCAGATCTACGCCGACTTCTCGGGCTACACCGACGTCGGCCGCGGCAGCGCGCGCTGGCTCGGGTTCGACCTGATGAAGAACTTCGACCATCCGTACCGGGCGATCTCGCCGTCCGACTTCTGGCGCCGCTGGCACATCTCGCTGTCCTCGTGGTTTCGCGATTACCTGTACATCCCGCTCGGCGGTTCGCGTCATGGCCTGGCCCGGACGGTGCGCAACATCATGATCACGTTCGTCCTGTCGGGCCTCTGGCACGGCGCGGCGTGGAACTTCGTGCTGTGGGGCGCCTTTCATGGCCTGCTGCTGACGATCGAACGCCTGTGGCGCGCGATGCGCGGCATCGGCCGCCACCCGGGGCGCCATCGCGTGGCGCTGTGGCGCAGCCTGCTGCAGTGGGCCGTGATGTTCGTGCTGATTCACATCGGCTGGCTGCTGTTCCGCGAGGGCGACGCGGCGATGGTGTGGCGCGATCTGCAGCTGGTGCCCGGCACCGCGCCGCTCGCAGAACGGCAGGCCGGCCTGTACCTGTTCCTGATCGCCCTGACGTTCTCGCTGCCGCTCTGGGCGCACACGCTGTACACGGCGTGGCAGGGACGCTCGTACAGCGACAGGCCGGCGGCCAGTGAGGGCGAGGTGCACGCCAGCACGGTGGCGTGGCAGGCGCTCGCGGTCGGCGTGATGTTTGCGACGATCCTCGTGCTGCGCAGCCGCACGTCGCTCGACTTCATCTACTTCGCGTTCTAGCCAGAACAGGTAGGGACGCGCCGCCCGCCTTCGCCAAGGCTATGGCGGCCAGGCCGGCGCGTCCGAGATTGTCGGACGGCCCGGCGGGCCGTCCCTACCTATCCCGCTTGTAGACTGTAGGCTGTAGGCTGCGTGTGTCCGCCCCACCCTTCTCCCCGCTCGTCATGGCGGCACTCGCCGGCCACGGCCTGCAGCCCAAGGCCGACACGCCGGTCGAGTTCCTGCGCGACCACGTCAATGCCCTGTACCGCTACGAGATCCGCCGGCTGCGCAACCGGCTGCTGGCGGGCGCCATTCCCAAGTCGGACTATGCCGGAGCCGTGCGGACGCTGCGCGGACGCTACGTGCTGCTGTCGCTGCCGCGTGAACACTGGCGCTCCGCGTGAGCCGTCTCGTCCGGCGCGATCGCCGCCGTGCGATAGAATCCTGATTTCGTATGGGTGGATGGCACGAGTTTCAGGGTCTGAACGCCGGTTACGTCCTCGAGCTCTACGAGCGCTACCGGCAGGACCCCGCCTCGGTCGACCCGCAGACGCGGGCCTACTTCGAGCAATGGACGCCTCCCGAGGCGCCCGCGACGACGACCAGCCCGGCTGCGGACCGGCTCGATTTGCAGACCGTGGTCGGCGCGGCGACGCTGGCCGAGGCGATTCGCCGCTACGGGCACCTCGCGGCGCAGATCGATCCGCTCGGCTCACGCCCCACCGGCGATCCGGCGCTGGCGCCCGCGGCGCACGGCATCACCGAGGGCGTGCTGGACCAGGTGCCGGCGTCGGCCGTCGGCGGTCCGCTCGCCAACGAGCAGCCGAACGCGGCGGCGGCGATTGCCGCGTTGCGCAAGGCCTACAGCAGCCGCAGCGGCTACGACTTCGCCCAGGTCTTCGTGCCCGAGGAGCGTGAGTGGCTGCGCCTGGCGGTCGAGAGCGGCCGCTTCCGGCCGCCGATGGCGCCGGTCGACGAGGAGGCGCTGCTCGACCGGATCACCGAGGTCGAGACGTTCGAGCGGTTTCTCCATCGCACCTTCCCGGGCAAGACGCGCTTCTCGGTCGAGGGGCTCGACATGCTCGTGCCGATTCTCGACACGGTCATCGACGGTGCCGAGGATGCCGGCGTGCAGCACGTCCTCATCGGCATGGCGCACCGCGGCCGGCTGAACGTGCTCGCGCACGTGCTGGGCAAGCCGTACGAACAGATCCTGGCCGAGTACAAGGACCCGGCGCAGACGCGCAACGGTTACCGCATCGATCTCGGCTGGACGGGTGACGTGAAGTACCACGCCGGAGCGCTGCGCAAGGTCGGCAGCAATCTGAGTGTATCGATGGCTCCCAATCCGAGCCACCTCGAGTTCGTGAACCCGGTCATCGTCGGCATGGCCCGCGCCGCCGGGACGGACGCGGCGAGCCCCGGACGTCCGCACTTCGACGGCGCCCGCACGGTGCCCCTGCTCATTCACGGCGATTCGGCCTTCCCTGGTCAGGGCATCGTCGCCGAGACGTTGAACCTGTCGCGTCTGGACGGCTACACGACCGGCGGCACGATCCACATCATCGCGAACAACCAGCTCGGATTCACCGCGACGCCGGCCGAGTCCTACTCGACCTCGTACGCGAGCGGGCTGGCGCGCGGCTTCAAGATCCCGATCATCCACGTCAACGCCGACGACCCGGTCGCGTGCATCGAAGCCGCTCGCATCGCCTGGGCGTATCGCGCCCGGTTCCATCGCGACTTCCTGATCGATCTGGTCGGCTACCGCCGCTACGGTCACAACGAGGGCGACGAGCCGGCCTTCACGCAGCCGCTGATGTACCAGCGGATCGCCGCCCACCCCACGGTGCGCGAGCAATGGGCGCGGCACGTGCAGGCGAGCACCGGCAAGGCCGACGTCGGCGCGGGGATGGTCGAGGCCCGGATGAAGGTGCTCGAGCAGGTCTACGAGCAGCTCAAGCCCGAGGAAGCGATCGTCAACCCGATTCCCGAACCGCCGCCGGCCGGTGCCGCACGCCACGTCCGGACCGCGGTGGCGCTCGATCAGCTCGCCGCGATGAACGAGGCGCTGCTGACGCGCCCCCACGGCTTCCACGGGCACCGCAAGCTCGATCGCGGGCGCGATCGACGCCGGACGATGTTCGACAGCACCGACGAGCGGACGATCGACTGGGCCACCGCCGAGGAACTGGCGTATGCCAGCATCCTGGCCGACGGCATTCCCATCCGCCTCACCGGCGAGGACGTGCAGCGCGGCACCTTCAGCCATCGCCATGCCGCCTTCCGGGACGTCGAGACCGGCGCCATCGACATCCCGCTGCAACGGCTGCCGCAGGGCCGCGCCGCCTTCGAGGTCCACAACAGCCCGCTCAGCGAGAACGCCACCATCGGGTTCGAGTACGGCTACAACGTCCAGGCGCCCGAGCGTCTCGTGATCTGGGAAGGCCAGTACGGCGATTTCATCAACGGCGCCCAGGTCATCCTCGATCAGTTCGTGACCTCGGCGCGGGCCAAGTGGGGCCAGACGCCGTCGCTCGTCCTGCTCCTGCCGCACGGCTACGAAGGCCAGGGCCCCGAGCACTCGAGCGCGCGCCCGGAGCGCATCCTCGGCGCCGGCGCCGACATCAACCTGCGGCTCGCCAACTGCACGACCGCCGCGCAGTTCTTCCATCTGCTCCGGCGCCAGGCGCTGCTGCTCACGACCGATCCGCTGCCGCTCATCGTCCTCACGCCGAAGAGCCTGCTGCGTCACCCGTTGGTGGCGTCGGCCCCGCGTGAGTTCGCCGAGGGCGCGTGGCGCCCGGTGATCGACGATGAGGAGGCGCGCGTGCGGTCACGCGAGGTGCGGCGGGTGATCTTCTGCAGTGGCAAGGTCTATGTCGACCTCGTCTCGGCCGAGCCGCGCCAGTCGGATCGACAGACTGCGATCTGCCGCATCGAGCAGCTCTATCCCTTCCCCTCCGACGCGGTGGACGCCGTGATCGACGGCTATCCGAACGTCGAGGAAGTCGTGTGGCTGCAGGAAGAGCCGCTGAACATGGGCGCGTGGGAGTTCTTCCGTCCCTGCTTCGAGGAACTGCTGGAGGGCCGACTGCCCATCCGGTACATCGGACGTCCGCGCAGCGCGAGCCCCTCCGAAGGGTCGCTCGCCTGGCACCTGATCAACCAGAAGATGCTGGTGGCCGAGGCATACGCTCCCACCGCTCCCGCGTCGCGTACGTCGCGCTCGCGGGTCAAGGCAAAGGCTTAGCGCACACATGGCCGCACAGGTGGTGGTCCCCCAGCTCGGTGAATCGGTGGTCGAGGCGCGCGTCGCGCGCTGGCTGAAGAAGGAAGGCGACGCGGTCGCGATCGGCGATCCGCTCGTCGAACTCGAGACCGAGAAGATCGACCTCGAAGTCAACGCCGATCAGGCCGGCGTGCTCGGCAAGATCCTGCGTCAGGAAGGCGAGGACGTGAAGGTCGGCGAACCGTTGGCGTCGATCGAGGCGGGATCGGGCCAGCCGGCCGCTCCGGCCGCGGCGCCTGCCGGGGCCGCCGCCGCCACTCCAGGACCGCCGGACGCACCGACACCAGCCGTCGCGACAGCGCCGGCCGGCAGTGTCGAAGCGCCGCGCAGCACGCCGGCCGCGCGCAAGGCCGCCCAGGTGCACCAGGTCGACATGTCGCAGGTGCAGGGATCGGGCGACGCGGGACGGGTGATGCGGCGCGACGTCGAGGCCGCAGCCGGCCGGCCGGCTCCGGCCGCA
>CBIHOS010000112.1:0-15802 GCA_966211945.1 uncultured bacterium | reverse complement strand
CGTAGAGCGCCCGAAGGGGCGTGGACGCCGCGTTCTGCGCGTGCGCCGTGCCGCCCGCGGTGACAGCGATGAACGTGCCGGCGATCGCGGCCGCGATCGGCGTCAACACGTGCCGACGAGACGGAGTGAACGAAGTCATGCAGTCCTCTGAGCGAAGCATCGCGATGGCATCGGGGTGATCTACGGGCGCCCGGCAGCCGCCGTCGGTGGCGGCGTGGCCGGTGCCGGGCGGGCCGGCGGCGCGGCCGTGACCGGCGCGGGCATCTCCCCGGCCGCAAACCGCGGCAACAGCGCGTCGCGCGTCGCCAGGTGATAGACGATCGAAGCGATCGTCGCGGCGCTCTTCTTCACGTCGGCCTCGATGACGCGCTCGTAGGTGTCCAGGTTCGTGTGCCAGGTGTAGGACTGGTACTCGATCGGGTCCTGCATCAGGCCGATGCCGGGCAACCCGGCCGCATTGAACGACGTGCTGTCGGTGCCGCCGGATCGTCGGCTGCTGGTGGCGGTGGCGCCGGCCATGCCCATGTCCTCGAACGGCGCGACGAGCTCGCGCAGGATGCGCGCCGCCTCACCCGGGCCGAAGACCGTGGCGCCGCGAATGCGGCCGGTGCCCGAGTCGACGTTCAGGTAGCCGCCAAATCGCGCAAACGCCGCGGTCGGCGCTTCCGCCGTGCCGAAGTGCTTCGCGACGTACGCCTTCGAGCCGAGCAGTCCCTGCTCCTCGCCGCCCCACAACGCCACGCGGATCGTGCGGCGGGGCTGGAGACCGAGCGCCTTGATGATGCGCGCCGCTTCCATCATGACGGCCACGCCAATCGCGTTGTCGGTGGCGCCGGTGGCCGCGTGCCACGAATCGAGATGCCCGCCGAGCATCACGACCTCCTGCGCCTTGTCGGTGCCGGCAATCTCCGCAACCGCGTTGTAGGACGTCGTGCCCTCGGGGTACCAGGTGTTGACGATGTCCACTTCGAGTTCGACGGGACGACCATCGGCCGCCAGGCGGGCGAGCCGGCCGAAGTCCTCGTTGCGCAGGATCATCGTTGGCGGTGCCGCGCCGGCGTCGAAGCTCGGGTTGTGAAAGGCACGAATCTGGCCGTGGTCGCGGCCCGCGTCGTTGACCCGGACCAGTGCCTTGTGCGCGAGCAGGAACGTATCGACGCGCTCGTTGATCTGGCGAGCCGTGAGTCGCTGTGGTTCGCTGTCGGACGCCGGAGCCCCCTGCGCCGACCGGCGCGGCGGCCCGAACTGCGGCGGGCGGGGGTCCACGGGGTCGAAGATCGCCGCGAGGTCGTCGGCATCGCGACGCAGCGGCGACGGGTTGAGCGTCACCGGCACCGGCGTGCCGGCACCGACCAGCACGATCCGGCCTGCCACGGCCGCGGCCTTGCCGTCGAGATAGGTGGCGAGATCGTCGGCCGTCGGCCGCTCGGGCAGCACGAGATGCGCCACGGCGGCCCGGACCGGGCCATTCGTGCCGTTGGTCCATGCGAGCGCTTCGCCAACGAGCGCATCCTTCACGGGCGCGACCACGTGCGCCGACAGGCGCTCGTTGAGCCAGCCCGGATGGCCGAACTCCCACGGTTCGAGTTGGCCGCGATCGAAGCCCCACGCCTTCATCTCGGCGACAGCCCATTCGGCCGCGGCCTTGTGGTTGGGCGAGCCGGTGAGCCGGGGCCCATGGACGTCGGTCAGGACGTGCAGCGTCCGCATGATCTGCGAGCGATCGCGTGCCTCGGCACGGATGCGGGCGTTGACGGCGTGATCGATCGGCTCCGGACCGGCAGCCATGAGGACGGCGGCGGCACCCGTGAACACCAGCATCGCAGCGCACGTGCGAGACAGGGCTGGGAACATGCGGCCGAACGCTAGCACAGCACGACGGGTTCGCGGCGCGCGGCCCCACCGGGGCTGGCCTGCTCACCAGAAGGGTGGGGACACCGGCGACGAGAGTGGTATCGTCGGCGCACGCTCATGGAACTCAGGTGGCCGGAGTCCGGTTCGCTGTTCGCGTCGCTGTTCTCGGAGGCAGGGCACAGCGCCCTGAGTGGGTCGGGCAGCCTGCCAGGCGTGACGCCCGCGCAGCTCGATGACGGCCTGGCGGCGCTGCAGCGTGGGGACGTCGAGTACCTGATCCTCGAGGACGGCCCGCGGTTCCTGCAGACGGCGGGCGAAGGCGAGGGACCCTATCAGGTCCAGGTCACTGACGACGGCGAGACGATGCACGACGTCGCCGGCGGCGCCGACGCAGCGACGATGCAGCGGATCCTGCGCGCTTACCTGAACGGCGATACTGCGTGGCGGGACGCGCGGTGGGAGCCGCCGCTCGGCTTCTGAACGGCGCGATCAGCGACGACTCACCGCCGCCGGGATGCCCGCGTCCGGTGCGTCGCGCACACCCGCAACGTCCGCGATCGTCTCGAACGACCGCAGCCGCAAGGCCGGGTCGAAGACATCGGACACGACCATCAGCTCGTCGGCATTCGTGCGGGCGCGCAACGCCGCGAGCCCGGTGCGGACCGTCGACGGACTGCCGATCACGCTGCACGCCAACATCTGCGACGCGTGCGCCTTCTCGACCGGCGACCAGTAGCGCTCGATGTCCTCGATCGGCGGCTGCACCAGCCCGCGCATGCCGCGCACGAGATCGGCGAACGACATCTGCTGCGACGTGGCCAGGTGGCGCGCCTCGTCGTCGGTCGGCGCCGCGATCACGTTGACGCCGACCAGCACGTACGGACGATCCAGCTGCCGCGACGGCGTGAAGCGCTCCCGGTAGATGCGGAGCGCGTGGTCGAGCGACTGCGGCGCGAAGTGCGAGGCGAAGCCGAAGGGCAGCCCGAGCTGCGCCGCCAGTTGTGCACCGAACAGACTCGACCCGAGGATCCACAGCGGAACCTCGGTGCCCGATCCGGGGACCGCTTCGATGCGCTGTCCCGGCTGCATCGGACCGAGGAATGCCTGCAGCTCCAGGACGTCCTCAGGGAAGCGGTCGGCAGCTGACGGGTCGCGGCGCAGCGCCCGGAGGGTCAGCTGGTCGGTGCCCGGGGCGCGCCCGAGCCCGAGGTCGATCCGTCCCGGAAACAGCGTTTCGAGCGTCCCGAACTGCTCCGCGATCACGTACGGCGCATGGTTCGGCAGCATGATGCCGCCCGCGCCCACCCGAATCGTCCGAGTCCCTGCGGCGATGTGCGCGATCACCAGCGAGGTCGCGGCGGTCGCGACGGTCGGTGCGTTGTGGTGCTCGGCCACCCAGAAGCGGCGATAGCCCCACGTTTCAGCACGCTGGGCGAGCGTCCTGGCTTCGTCGAGCGCGGCACGCCGGTCGGATCCCTGGCGGACCCGGCCAAGCTCGAGAATCGACAGCGGAATCGGCGCGTTCTCCATCTACACAACTGTATCATTCAGCTCTGTACTTTGAGGTGTCGACATGCGGGGACCCTTGCGGGGCTCGTGTCCAGTCAGGCCAGCAGCAGTACACCATTTGCGATGAGGACGATGCCGACGGCGCGCGCCGGCCGCACACCCGCCGGGGCGAGGCGTTCGACCGCGATCGCGGCGGTGATGAGCGCCATCACCGTCATGTCCATCACGCCCATGACCACCGCGACCAGCATCAGGTTCGCGCAGCAGGTGACGCACGCCAGCCCGAGGGACACGCCGTGCCGCACGGCCGCGACGGGAGTGGCGGCGCGGGCGTCGGGCAGCGGCTCTGCCCGGCAGCACGCGAGCTGGCGCGCCTTCCAGCCCGTGCACTGCACGACCCCCGCCAGCAGGACGACGACGGCGCAGGCGATTGGCACGCTCCGCGCCAGCGTGTCGTACTCCATCTCGATCGCGGCGATCGTCATGCCCGCCGGGTAGACGAGGACGCCGACCACCGTCCACACCACGAAGTAGCCACCAGCCACCAGCACCGTGAGCCATCCGATCCGGGGCCTGCCGGCAGCGGCGACTGCTCGCAGATAGCGCGCCAGCGCCGGCACGAGCGGCGGCGCCATCATCGCGATCATCATCACGACCCACATGCCCAGGAACGAGGCCGCGGCGCCGGGCCACGTCTGGCCCGGCATCCGCATCCACGCCATCGACATCGTCCAGCCCCCCGGCATCGGCATGCCCATCGCGGACATCGACGAACACCAGGCCGCGGTTGCCGTCGCCGCACCGGCGAAGACCACGGCGGCGGCGCCCGCCAGCTGGCGGTCGGCGGCCAGCGCCCGTGTCACGACGCCCGGCTCCCGTGGCCGTACTCGTCGCGCCGACGCCACCAGGCGCGCGTCTCGTTTCGGCCCAGCGGCGCGCGGTCGAGCCACTGGAACATCCCCCACAGGCCATCGACTCCTCGCGCGTACGTCGAGTAGGTGTGGTACACGACGCCGTCCTTCAGGCTGAAGGCGCTCAGGCCGGGGCGATCCCTGGAGTACGTCAGCGTGTCGGTGCCGCAGGCGGCGGCCATCGACGAGACAGGCGGCGGCGGCTGGTCGGCGTCCATCGCATGGCCGTTGCGCGCGTAGTTGTACTCGATGGTGCCGTCGCGCTGCTCCTGCTCGGTGAACGCCACGTTGAAGTCGAAGTTGAAGTCGCCGCCGGCCGACGACGCCCACGGGAACGTCCAGCCCATGCGCTGCTTGTAGGCCTCCAGCGCCGCGACCGGAGCGCGCGACACCGCCATCAACGTCACGTCGTGGTTGGCGAGATGGACGGCGATGCCGTTGAACCCGTCGGCGATCGCCGAGCAGGACGGGCAGCCGGCCTTGTAGTCGGGCCCGTACATGAAGTGATAGACGAGCAGCTGCGATCGCCCCTGGAACAGGTCCGCGAGCGAGGCCGTGCCGCTCTCGGTCTCGAACTGGTACGCCTTGTCGATCCGCACCCAGGGCAGCGCTTGCCGCTGCCGCGCCAGTGCGTCGCCGCGCCGCGTGTGGTCCTTCTCGGCCTGCAGCAGCTCGCGCCGCGCGGCCAGCCATTCGTCCCGTGTTCCGATCGTGTGTGACGTCATTGCTCGTGCCTCTCTGAGAACCTTCGGTATTGGGCGTCGCGCCAGGTCGCGCGACGATCGTCCAGAGCGGCCGGGTGCGGCCGCCGTGGAGTAGATTGGGCGGTGGGACACGACGAGTGGGAGTGACAAGTGTGGCGGGAGTGCGTTGGACTCGTTGATCACGGCGGCGGCGCGCGCCCTCGCTGCCGGTGACCCGCTCGGCGCCCTCAACCGCGTGGCGCTGCGCGACGACGCGCCGGCGCTGGCGCTGCGCGGCATCGCCATGGCGCAGCTCGGCGATCTCGTGCGGGCGCGATTGCTGGTCCGCCGCGCCGCCACCGCGTTCGGCGCCAGGGACTCGGTCGCCCGCGCCCGCTGCGGGGTCGCCGAGGCCGAGATCGCGCTGGCGGCACGGGATCTCGGCTGGCCGCCCCGGCGGCTCGACGCGGCGCGGACCACGCTCGAGCGGCACGGCGACCACGTCAACGCCGCGCATGCGCGCTCGATCGACGTCCGGCGTCTGCTGATGCTGGGCCGGCTCGACGAGGCGGAGCGGCTGATTGCGACGACCGACGCGGCGTGGCTGTTGCCAGCGGCGCGGGCCGTGCACGAGCTCGCGCGCGCCGGCATCGCGATCCGACGGATCCGAACGGTCGAGGCCGGTGCGGCGCTCGACCGCGCCGCGGAGTCGGCTCGCCGTGCGGGCATCGGCGCATTGACCGCCGAAGTCGAACGCGCGGCGGCCATCCTCGCCGCTCCAGCCGCGCGCATCGTCGACGGGGCGGAGATGCGGCCGTTGCGTCTCGCAGAGGTGGAGGCTGTTCTCGCGTCGAACGCGCTGGTCGTCGACGGCTGCCGTCACCGCGTCGGACGGGCCGATACCGTCGTGTCGCTGACGACGCGCCCGGTGCTGTTCGCGATCGTCCAGGCGCTCGGAGAGGCGTGGCCCGGCGACGTGTCGCGCGAGACGCTGCTGGCGCGGGCCTTCGGCGCCCGCCACGCCGACGAATCGCATCGGGCCCGCCTGCGCGTCGAGATCGGCCGCCTCCGTGCGCTCCTGCGCGCCATCGCGGACGTGACGGCCACGCCCCGCGGCTTCACGATGAGGCCGCGTGCCGACGTGCCGGTCGTGGTGCTGACGAGCCCGGTGGACGAGCCACACGCGGCGGTGCTGGCGCTGCTCGCCGACGGCGAGAGCTGGTCGAGCTCGGCGATCGCGCTTGCGCTCGGCACCAGTCAGCGGAGCGCGCAGCGCGCACTCGAAGGGCTGGCGCGGGCCGGCACCGTACAGTCGTTCGGGCGCGGACGGGCGCGGCGATGGACGATGCCGCCGATGCCGGGATTCGCGACGCCCTTGTTACTCCCGGCGCTCGCGGCAGGCGCGTAGGATCGCCCCATGCTTCGAATCGACGCCGACATCGTCGGTGAGTACGGTCCGTTCCCTGGCGTCGACCGCGTGCACGGCGTCGCGTTCGATGGCGAGCACCTGTGGGTCGCCGGCGGCGACACGTTGCAGGCGGTGGATCCCGACAGCGGCGAGGCGGTCCGGGCCATCGAGGTCGCCGCCCACGCCGGTACCGCGTTCGACGGCGAGCACCTGTTCCAGATCGCCGAGCAGCGGATCCAGAAGATCGACCCGGCAACGGGTAAGGTCCTGTCGACGATTCCGGCGCCCGGCGCCGGCGGCGACTCCGGTCTCGCCTGGGCAGAGGGCACGCTGTGGGTCGGGCAGTATCGCGAACGGAAGATCTACCAGATCGACCCGGACACGGGGGCGATCCTACGGACGATCGCGTCGAACCGGTTCGTGACCGGCGTCACCTGGGTGGACGGCGAGCTGTGGCACGGGACATGGGAAGGCGACCAGAGCAGCGTGCGCCATCTCGACCCCGAGACGGGCGACGTGCTGGAAAGCCTCGACATGCCCGCGGGCGTCGGCGTGTCGGGCCTCGACTCGGACGGCGCCGACCGCTTTTTCTGCGGTGGCGGCGGCAGCGGCACGGTCAGGGCCGTGCGGCGGCCCCGGGCCGATCACCGGTCGCGATAGATGCGAATCGCGACCTTCTCGGGATCGGCCGGATCCACCGAGACAGGCAGGACCGCGCCCGGCTGGATGCGCGGCACGTCGAGCCGGCCGACGCGGCCGCGCGTGCGCACCTCGTACGGCGCGCCGCTCGACGGACGCACCTCCAGGTGGAAGGCGACGATCGGATCGTCGTTGAGGGTCATGCCCGTGTCCTGGATGCCGATGACGAGCGCCTCAGCCGGCTGGCCGACGCGCCGGATGCGCTTGGCCTCGCCCTCGCCGCTCAGCCGATCGATGGCGGCGCAGCCGGACAGCACGGTGATGAGCAGCAGCGGCAGTATCCAGGTTCGGTTGCGCACGTCCATCCTCTAGGGAGCAACGTCGCCGGTCACCGGGAGCGCACGCGCCCTCGCCGCGACGGCCGGCGTCAGATGATGCCGCCGTTGACGCGCAGCGTCTGGCCGTTGACCCACGCGCCATCCGGTCCGGCCAGGAAGGCGACCGCGCCTGCGATGTCCGTGGGCTGTCCCAGGCGTTGCAGTGGCGGCTGCTTCGCGAGCCGTTCGACGATCTCCTCGGACTTGCCGTTCAGGAAGAGGTCGGTGGCCGTCGGTCCCGGAGCGACGGCGTTGACGGTGATGTCGCGCCCCCGCAGTTCCTTGACGAACACGTGGGTGAGGGCCTCCACGCCCGCCTTGGTCGCCGCATACACGGCGTACGTGGGTGGCAGCAGCCCGACGACGCTCGACGAGAGATTGACGATGCGGCCGCCGGCGCGCAACCGCCGCGCCGCTTCGCGCAGCGTGTTGAACGTCCCCTTGAGGTTGACCGCGACCTGGGTGTCGAACAGCGCGTCGTCGCTGTCGGCCAGGGGTGCGAGCCTCATGATGCCGGCGTTGTTGACGAGCACGTCGACCGCGCCGAAGGTGCGTTCCGCCTCGTCGAACAGGCGGCGGACGGCAACGGCATCGCTCACGTCCGCCTGGATCGCTTCGGCCTGGCCTCCGGCCGCGCGCAGTTCGGAGACCAGGGCATCGGCGGCGTCGCGCCCGCCGGCGTAGTTGACGACCAGCGCGAAGCCGTCGGCCGAGAGTCGTCGCGCGATGGCGGCGCCGATGCCGCGCGAGGCGCCGGTCACGAGTGCGGTCTTTCCGTTGGGCTGCATGTCGATCTCCTGGGCGCCGCCGCCGGCCATCAGCAGTGCGGCCATCGGCGGGACGGACGGCTCAGAACCCCTCCAGCACGATCTTCCCGCGCGCCTCGCCGCGCTCGATGAGCGCGTGGGCACGCCGCAGGTTGAAGGCGTTGATCGGGCCGAAGTGCTGGGCGAGAGTCGTCTTCAGGACGCCGGCGTCGACGAGGCGCGCCACCGCATCGAGCAGCGCACCCTGCGCATCGACGTCGGCCGTGGCAAACGCCGGCCGGGTGAACATGAACTCCCAATGTGTCGATACGCTCTTACGCTTGAACGGCGCGATGTCGACGGTGCCGGGGTCGTCGATGAGCGCCCATCGGCCCTGCGGCGCGATGAGCTCGGCAATCGCTCCGAGGTGCCGGTCAGTGGCCGTGGTCGAGAAGACGAAGGCAGGCGCGCCGAGGCCGAGCGCTGCCACTTCGGCGGCGAGCGGACGCGCGTGGTCCACCACGTGGTGCGCGCCGAGGTCGCGCACCCAGGTGACCGACTCGGGTCGTGACGCCGAGGCGATGACCGTGAGTTCGGTCAGCTGGCGCGCGAGCTGGATGGCGATCGAGCCAACGCCGCCAGCGCCACCGATCACGAGGATCGCCGGTGCCGCTCCGGGCACGGCCTTCTTGACGTCCAGCCGATCGAACAGCGTTTCCCACGCGGTGATGGCGGTGAGGGGCAGGGCCGCGGCCGGCGCGAAGCCCAGCGACGCCGGCTTGCGGCCCACGATGCGCTCGTCCACGACGTGGTACTCGGCGTTGGTGCCCTGCCGGTCCAGGGAGCCGGCATAGAAGATTTCGTCGCCGGCCTTGAAGCGCGTGACATCGGCGCCGGTCTCGAGGACGACGCCCGCGGCGTCCCACCCGAGCACTTTCCAGGTCCCCGCCTCGGCGGCCGCTCGTCGCCGGACCTTGGTGTCGACCGGGTTGACCGATACGGCGCGGACCTCCACGAGGAGGTCGCGCGGCCCTGGGCTCGGTGGGTCGAGCACGATGTCCTGGAGTGAGTCCGGGCCGTCGAGATCGCCGGGAGTGCGGTAGCCGATGGCGCGCATGTGTCGACTGTACTGAATCTCGTGGCCGGCTGCTTCGGACCGCTCGCGAGCCGTCTCGGACGCGCCGGCCAGTCCGCCGAATCCTTGGCGAAGGCGGGCGGCGCGTCCCTACCTACCTACCTGACTGGTGCGAGGACGCGCCGGACGAACGCGAAGAGTTCCGTCGACGTCGGGTCGTCGGGCACGCCGAGGTTGTCGTTGATCGAGGCGTGCGTCGCCCCGCGCGCGCCGACGACCTCCACCGGCACGCCTGCCGCCTCGAGCGCGGCGCGCATGCGACGCGCCTGCGCGCCCGTGTCCGGATGCTCGGCGACGTGCAGGATGAGGAACGGCGGAATGCCCTTGCCGCGCGCGACGTGGGTCACGGCGGAGAAGTCGCGGTGCTTGGCCGGGTCGTCGCCGAACTTCAGCCGGTGGCCGTAGGTCGGCATCGGCAGGCCGTGTGCGCGGGCCCGGGTCTCGGCCACCTCGATGATCGCCGGGATGTCGAAGGTGTCGGCATCGACCGGCACGCAGCCCTTGATCATCGCCGGCGACACGCCTTCGGCGGCCAGGTAACGCTGATCGGTGCAGATCAGTGCGGCGAGCTGCCCGCCCGACGAGTGGCCCATGACCAGCACACGAGACGGATCGCCGCCGTACTCCGCGACGTGATCGTGGACCCAGCGCATGGCCTTTGCGACGTCGCGGACGATGTCGCCCATCGGCACGTGCGGCAGCAGCCGGTGGTTGATCGAGACGAACACGAGACCTGCCTCGGTGAACGCCTGGGGCTTGCGGGCGATCAGGCCCTTGTGACCCGCCTGCCAGCCGCCGCCGTGGATCCAGAGGACGACCGGCAGCTGGCGGGCGTCTGGCGGCGCGTAGACGTCGAGCACCTGGCGTTCGTGGGCTGGCGACGCGTACGGCACGTCGCGCGCCACAGGCTGCGCGTGTACGGCGACGACGCCCAGGAGAAGGGCACACAAGCAGGTGAGGATGCGCACGGTGCGCGGAGAATACCACCCGCCTCGGCCCGCGGGATGCAGCTTCGCGCCATGGCCGGCGCGGCTGCCGGTACACTGAGCGCCGGCGCCTGGTTGTGCGCCGGAGGAGCTTCGTCGTGCCCCATACCATTCCGTCTGGCCGCGTCACGTGGCGCACCGCCGCGCTCGTCCTGGCGGCTGTCCTCTCGACCGTCTCCAGCGCGGTCGGACAAGTTCCCGGGCTGTCCGGAACGCTCGTCGTCACGAACAAGCAGCCCTCCACCGCGACGATCGTCGATGTGGCGTCGGGACGCACACTCGCGACGCTGCCCACCGGCACGAACCCGCACGAGATCGTGCTGTCGTCGGATGGCGCCCTGGCCGCCATCACCGACTACGGGGGCGCCCGCCGCACACTCACCGTCATCGACGTTCCCGGACTCCGCGTCGCCCGCACCGTCGATCTCGGCGAACATCGCGCCCCGCACGGCATCGTCTTCCTGCCGGGCGACCGCCTCGTCGCGGTGACCTGCGAACAGACGCGCCACGTCCTGATCGTCGATATCGTCGACGGCGTCGTCCGGCACGCGGTGCCGACTGAAGCCGGAGGATCGCACATGGTCGGGGTGACGGCCGACGGCGCGCGCGGCTTCACCGGCAACATGGGCGATCACACGGTTTCCGAGCTCGACCTCACGACGCATCGCTTCGTGAGGAGCTTTCCGGTGCCGCAGGTGCCGGAGGCCGTCAACGTGACGCCCGACGGCAAGGAAGTGTGGGTGGGCAGCAACAAGACCGGGCAGGTGAGCGTGCTCGAGCCAGCCACGGGTTCCGTCACGAAGGCCGCGGAAGGGCTCGCATGGCCGTACCGGATGCTGTTCACGCCAGACGGCCGGCAGGTGATCGTGCCCGACCCGAAGCTGCACCAGGTGCGATTCATCGATCGCGCGGCCCGGCGCGAGATCGGCCTCCTGCCTCTGCCAGGCGCGCCGCAGGGCGTGACGATCACGCCGGACGGCAAGTACGTCCTGCAGTCACTGAGTGCGGACACACGCGTCGCGATCATCGACCCGGCCAGGCGCGTGGTGGTCGGGCACCTCCCTGTCGGCCCGACGCCCGACGGCATCGCGTACACGACACGCGTGATGGTTCAGGAAGGCAGGAAGGCAGGAAGTTTCTGACTCCTGACTCCTGACTCCTGTACTCCGGTACTCCTGAGCAGAGGTCACCATGGTTCGAGACAGGGGACTCGAGGCGCTGATCGACGACGAACTCGAGGGCGTGAGTGGGTTGGCGCGCAAGGCGATGTTCGGCGGGTGGGTGTGGCTGCTGCATGGCAACCTCCTGTGCGGCGCACGCCACGAGGGCATGCTGGTCCGCCTCGGCAAGGGACAGGACGATTGGGCGCTCGCGATCGACGGTGTCGAGCCGATGTTCTCCGGCACGCGGCGGATGCAGGGCTGGGTGCGGGCGGCGCCGCACGTGTACGCGGACCGCGCGAGCAGACAGCAGTTGCTCGACCGCGCGCTCGAATTCGCGCGGCGATTGCCTCGGAAATGACGCCGTCGCGTTCGGCCGTCGACCGGTTCGTCGTGATCAGCGGGTGTTCAGGCGGCGGCAAGTCGACACTACTCGACGAACTCGCACGCCGTGGACATCACGTCGTCGAAGAGCCAGGGCGCCGGATCGTGCGGGCGGTGCAGGCGGGTCTGGATTCGCCCCTGCCATGGATCGACCCGGTCGGGTTCGCGCGACGGGCGATCGCGCTCGCACTTGCCGATCGCGGCACGGTATCGACAACGGCAGGCTGGATCTTCTTCGATCGCGGCTTGATCGATGCGGCGTCGGCACTCGAGCACGTCACCGGCGAACCCATCCTCGATACGCTGCTCTCGCAGCACCGCTATCACCGTCGCGTGTTTCTCGCGCCGCCGTGGCCGGCGATCCATCAGCAGGACGGCGAGCGCCGCCACGACTTCGCCGAAGCCGAGGCGGAGTTCGATCGACTCGCGCGGGTCTACCCGTCACTGGGCTACGAGGTCGTGCTGCTGCCGCAACTGGACGTGGTCCGACGCGCCGACTTCGTCCTGGCCACGCTCTCGGTCGAGGACGCGCGCGCGTCGAGGGCGACGACCGACGACCATGCGCCTTGCGGGCCGGCGTGAGTGCCGAGGGTCGGATCCGCTCAACGTCACCAATCCGACGTCGCCCGATCAGGTCAGGCACGCGCTGCAGGCGGTACGCATGCTCGCGCTAGCGGCAACGCTGCTCCGTCGACGGTCAGTCCGCCTCAGCGCGGTGGCGCCGGCACCGCGGCCAGGACGGGCGATGTCGTCGTGGATGTGGCGATCACACCGGTGGGCGAGTAGCATCCTGCACCCGTGCTTCGAGCTGCCCGGCGGGTAGAATCGCGGCATGCGGTCGAGCCGTCTGGCGATCCTCGTCGCGTGTGGCGTCGTGGCGCTGGCTGGTGCGTGCGGCGGAGGTGCGCAGAGGCCAGCCGACGAGGCCCGAGCACGCACCGAGACGACGCGCGTGCTCGCGTGGAACGTCTCGTCCGACGCGTTCACGCGCGAGCCGGCGGCCTTTCACGCGCTTCTGGCGCGTGCCGATGCCGACGTCCTGCTGCTCGACGAGGTCGCGCCGGCGACGACCGAGGCGCAGTTGCGGACGGTGTTGGCCGGGCGGCGCCGGGAAGCCAGCGGGGACTGGCGCGTGTCGATCGGGCGCAGCGGCGGACGGCAGCGCGGCGTGATTGCGACACGGCTGCCGCTCGATCCGGTGCCCGAGTTGTCCGGGCTCGTGCCGTACCCGGACGCTGAACGCAGCCGGCTGCAGGGGCTGATGACCGCCGCCGAGGAGAACTTCCCCGGCTTCGGCATGGACGGCGGCGTCCCCGTCAACGGCGCCATCGTCACCACCGGTGGCAAGCGCCTGCTGGTCGTCGTCCTCGATCTGCAATGCTGCGGGCCTACCCCGGCGAGCTGGCAGGAAGAACGCCGGCGGGTCGAGACGCGGGCGATTCGCGACCGCATCGTTCAGGTCCTGGCGCGTACGCCAGTCGACGGCATGATCGTGGCTGGCGACATGAACCTGGTGAACACACCGGTGCCGATGGTGATCCTGTCGGGTCCCTACGCTGCACCTCACGCCGGTCTCATCGCCGCCGATCTCCTTCACCTCGATGGCGCGGAGAACTGGACGTGGGACGGCCGCGACACGCCGTTCCCGTCACGCCCGATGGACTTCATCCTCTACAGCCCGCATGCGCTCGCGCTGCGCGAAGGCTACGTGCTCGACAGCGCCGACCTCGGCCAGCCCGAACTCGATCGCCTGGGGCTCACGCGGGATGCGGCCATCGGGCTGTCCAGGCACCTGCCGCTCGTGACCGAGTTTGCCTGGCGGTAGTTCCCGGTGAGCCGTGTTTGGCGGAAGGCGGCCGATGAGCGGGCAGTGGTCGCCGCGCGCGTGATAATCCTGGCATGCGTGCGTTGCTCCTGCTGGCGTCGGCGGCCCTTTCGCTCGGCGTCGTCCAGTCCTCGACCAGTACTGACCTGTCGTCGCACTTCGGCGACCTCGACGGCACGTTCGTGCTGCTCGACGGACGGAGCGGCGCATACGTCCGACACAACCCCGCTCGTGCGGCACGACGTTTCGCACCGTGCTCGACCTTCAAGGTGCCCAATACCGCCATCCTCCTCGAATCGGGCATCGTCGCCGACCCGGCAGAGACGCTCGCGTACGACCCGGCGCTGAAGCAACCGAAGCAGTGGGCGCGCGACTTCGATCTGCCGGGGGCGTTCAAGGCCTCGGCCCTCTGGTACTACCGGGCGCAGGCACGTCTCGCCGGCATGGACGTCGAACGCCGATGGGTCGAGCGGTTCGCCTATGGCAACACCGACGTCAGCGGCGGTCTCGATGGTGCAACCGGACCGTTCTGGGTGGACGGCACGCTGCGCATCTCCGCCAACGAACAGGTCGAGTTCCTGCGCCGCTTCCGCGAGGGACGGCTCGGTCTCTCCGAACGCACGACTCGTCTGACGAAGGCCATCATGGTGGCCGACCAGTCGCCCACCTGGAGTTTGAGCGCCAAGACCGGGGCCTGCCGTCCGGCTGGCGAGCAGACGGCCAACTGGTACGTCGGCTACGTCGAGCGCGGGGCCGACGTGCACTACTTCGCGTTGCAGATAGGCGCTGACGACTACGGCCGCGCGTACCGTGAGCGCGTCGCGATCGCCAGGCGCATTCTCACGGCGCTCGGAGTGCTGGAGTGAGCCTTCAGTCGCCGCGCATCGCCGTCATCGGTTCGACACGCGAAGCGGCGCGGGCCGGCAGATATCCGGCAATGATCGCCAGGATCAGGACGAGGGCCGCGACGATCGCGTAGCTGAGGGGATCGCCGGGCGTCGTGTCGAACAGCAGCGAGCTGATCGCGCGCGCCACCGCGTACGACGCGATGGTTCCGGCGACCAACCCTGTGCCAGCCAGCCGGATCGTCCGCAGCAGGACTTGCTGCTGCACCTGGCCAGCACTGGCGCCGAGCGCCATCCGCACGCCGATCTCACGGGTGCGCTGCTTCACGGCGTACGAGATCACGCCGAAGATGCCGAGCGCCGCCAGCGCCAGGCCGAGCGCGGCGAGACTGCCGACCAGCAGCACGAAGAAGCGTCGAGGGGACACCGACCGATCGACGACCTCCTGGAGCGGCCGCAGGGGCGCGATCGGCTGGTTCGGGTTCTCGGCACGCAGCACGCGCATCACGCTCGGCGCCAGCGTGGCCGCGGCGAGCGGCGAGCGCACGACGAGCTCGGCGCCGGACGGGCCGGCCAGCCAGACCGGCAGGTACATCTCGGGATCGGTGGACGCCTCGATGCTCTGGCCCCGCACGTCGGCGACGATGCCGACGATGCGCGCCGGCTTCCAGCCATCCAGGGTGACCTCGGCGGACCGTCCGAGCGGACTGCGATCGGGCCAGTGCCGCCGTACCGCGGCTTCGTTGACGATGACGATGGCCTCACCGCTCGCGGCGTCGGTCCACGAGAAGGGACGTCCCTCGCGCAGCCGTATGCCCATCGCTTCGAGATAGCCCGGCGTCACGACCCGCACACGCGCGGCCATCTCGTGGTTGTCGCGGTACGCCGCGCCCGGCGCGCGCAGCCCCCAGCTCCGGTTGCGGCCGAGCGGCAGCATGTCGGTGACGCCCGCCACGTCCACACCCGGCAGCGCCTCGACGCGCTCGATCAACTGGCGGAGCACGGCCCCCCGCCGTGCACCGCCATTGCCGTCCTCGTAGACGATCTCGATAGCCGATGCCTGGCTCGGGCGAAAGCCGAGGTCGACGTCGAGCACGTTGACGAAGCTGCGCAGCAGCAGGCCTGCCCCGACGAGGAGCACGCAGGCGAGCGCCACCTCGATCGCCACCAATGCCGAACGGAGGCGCTCGAGACCACGCCCTCCGGCGATGCCGCGGCCGCTGCCGCGCAGCGTCTGCTCGGCGTGCTGGCGCGACAAACGCAGCATCGGGACCGCGGCGAAGGCGACCGTCATCAGCGCGACGAGCAGCAGCGTCCACCACAGCGTCGCTGCGCCGACA
>CBIHOS010000111.1:0-15814 GCA_966211945.1 uncultured bacterium | reverse complement strand
CGGGTTTGCTGGCCGGGGCCGGGCGGGGCCCGCCCCGTTCGTGGGGCGGCTGGGGGCGCCCCCCCTACCCTATTGACAGTTGATCGCGGCTGTCGCTCTGGCGAGCGCATCAGAAGTGCGCCGCCCCGTGCCGGCGTCGCCGTGTCGGCGCGGCCGCGGAGCGACGTGTGGCGCCATCCGTCGCGATGTACGAGAACCGTCGCGCAGGCGAGTGGTGCGAGTCGCACGCCGGAGCGGCGGATACGGATGGCGAAACAGGAGCGAGCGGCCGCGGTGCACAGCGGCGACGCTCGACGCCGCCCGGTGGCGTGACACGGGCCGTCCGAGAGACGCGCCCCATTTTCGTCCAAGGGAACGCCGTCGATCGATCCATGCGCCCGCCCAGACCCGGCCCACGTTCCGGCTGTCTGAGCGTGGTACGGTGGGCACGTCGCGGTCGGCCGGGACGCGATCGGAACAGGGGATCGGATGTCACTCAGGAAAACGCCGCGATCCGCGAAGCTCTTCGAGCGGGCGCGCCAGGTCATGCCGGGCGGCGTCAACAGCCCGGTGCGCGCCTTCAAGGCGGTCGGCGGTACGCCGCGCTTCATCAAGAGCGGCAAGGGCGCGTACATCACCGACGAGGACGGCCGCACGTACATCGACTACGTGATGTCGTGGGGCCCGCTGATCCACGGCCACGCGCCGCGCGGCCTTGTCGACGCACTCGGCCGCGTGGCCAGGCGCGGCACCAGCTTCGGCGCCCCGACCCGTCTCGAGATCGACATGGCCGAGGCCGTCCGGGCCCTCGTGCCCTCGATGGAACTGGTGCGGTTCACGAGTTCGGGCACAGAAGCCACGATGAGCGCGCTGCGCGTCGCCCGTGCTGCGACGGGGCGCGACCCGATCGTCAAGTTCGCCGGTTGTTATCACGGCCATGCCGACGGCTTCCTGGTCGAGGCCGGCAGCGGCGCGGCGACCCTCGGCGTACCGACGTCGCCCGGCGTGCCTGCCGCCGCCGCAGCCCTGACGTTGACGGCGCGCTACAACGACCTCGAATCGGTACGCCGTGTCGCGTCCCGGGCTCGCGGCGGCGTGGCCGCCATCCTCGTCGAGCCGATCGCCGGCAACATGGGCGTGGTGCCGCCCACGCCTGGCTTCCTCGAAGGGCTGCGCGAGATCTGCGACAAGTCCGGTGCGCTGCTGGTGTTCGACGAAGTGATCAGCGGCTTCCGTGCCTCGCGCGGTGGCGCCCAGCAACTGTTCGGGGTGCGGCCCGACCTCACGTGTCTCGGCAAGATCATCGGCGGCGGCCTGCCCGTCGGCGCCTACGGTGGACGCGAGGCGCTGCTGCGTCACGTGGCCCCGGACGGTCCGGTCTACCAGGCGGGCACGCTGTCGGGCAATCCCCTGGCAATGACGGCTGGCCTCTGGGCCCTGTCCGCACTCACCGACAAGCTCTACTCCAAGCTCGAACGGCTCGGGGCGCTGCTCGCCGAGGGACTCGCCGACGCCGCACATCGCGCCGGGTGCACAGTGAGCCTCAACCGGGCCGGCTCGCTCCTCACCGTCTTCTTCATCGATCGGCCGGTGATGAACTACGACGACGCCACGCAGGCCGACACGGCGGCGTACGGTCGCTTCTTCCAGGCGATGCTCGGCGCCGGCGTCTATCTGCCGCCGTCGCAGTTCGAGGCCTGGTTCCTCTCGGGAGCGCACCGGCCGCGCGACGTCGATGCGACCATCCGGGCCGCGCGCAAGGCGTTCAAGACCGTTGTCAAAAGGGCGGGCACGCCGGACGCCTGACGACCCGCCGTGGAAGCGTTCTACTGCGATCACTTCGTGCTGCCGCTGCCGGCGGGACATCGCTTTCCCATGGACAAGTACGCGCGGCTGCGGGCCCGCGTCGTCGAGGATCGCCTGCTGGACGACGGCACGCTCGTCGAACCGCCCCCGATCGCCTGGAGCGATCTCGAGCGTGTCCACACGCGCGACTACGTCGAACGCGTCCGCGACGGGCGGCTGACGCGCGAGGAACAGCGCCGCATCGGGTTCCCCTGGTCGCCGGAGATGGTGGAACGGTCACGACGATCGGTGGGCGGCACGCTCGCGGCCGCGCGCGCCGCCCTGCGGGACGGCGTGGCGGCCAACCTCGCCGGCGGCACGCACCACGCGTTCCGCGATCGCGGCGAGGGCTACTGCGTGTTCAACGACGTCGCCGTGGCAGCGGTGACGTTGCTCGAGACGGGACGGGTCCGCCAGATAGCGGTCGTCGATCTCGACGTCCATCAAGGCAACGGAACGGCGGCAATCTTCGCGGGCGAACCGCGCGTCTTCACCTGCTCGTTGCACGGCGCCGGCAACTTCCCGTTCCACAAGGAACGCAGCGACCTCGACGTGGCGCTGCCAGACGGCATCGACGACGAAGCCTATCTCGGCCACTTGCTGCCGGCACTGGACGACGTGCTGGCCACGTCGCCCGACCTCGTCTTCTATCTCGCGGGGGCCGATCCCTACGAAGGCGACCGGCTGGGGCGGATGCGGCTGACGATCGACGGCCTGCGCCGGCGCGACGCCATCGTGCTCGGACGATGTCTCGTCGAGCAGGTGCCCGTGGCGGTGAGCATGGCGGGCGGGTACGCGCCGGACATCGACGCGATCGCCCGGATCCATGCGGGCACGATTGCCGAAGCCGCGCGCTGCGCACGGCTCTGGCGGGGACCTATTCCTTGGCGGCCTTGGCCTTCGCCCAGCGACGCTTCTGCGCTTCGGCAATCCGGCGACGGGCATCCGCACTGAGCTTGCGGCGCTTGCGGACCGTCTTCACGGTGCGACTGGCGGCCGGCGCGGCCTCGGAGGCGGACGCACTTCGCGCCCCGCCGCGCAACTGGCGGGCCTGGGCTTCGAGTTCCTGCAGACGCTGCCTGGTCGTCGCGATCTCCTGTTCGAGCCCGTGCAGGGCCCATGTCAGCAGCTCGCGATTGCCGCTCACACCTGTTCTTGCTGACTTACGTGTCTTCGCCATAGATAGTGCTCCGGGAGGGAGGATGCGTTACCAGCGGCTTAGCATACTCCGGATCGCTGCGCTGACAATGACGATCCTCGTGGCGATGACGACGAGCGCCGGCGCACAGGACGATGCCGCCTCCCGTCTTGCCGCGGCATACGAGCTCGCTTACAACCTGGACCATGACGACGCCGTGCGCGAGATGCAGGCGGTTGCCAAGTTAGCTCCGGAGTTATCGACCACCTACCGCGCCCTCGCCTCCGTCACCTGGCTTCGCTACCTGTTCGACCGCGGCACCGTGCTGGTCGACGAGTATCTCGGACGTATCTCGAAGCGCGACGTGTCGTCCGCAGCGGCGCCGCCGGAGGTCGCCGACCGCTTCCAGCGCTACCTGTCGACGGCGATTCGTCTCGCCGAACAGCGCGTGGCGCAGCACCCGCGCGATGCCGGCGCGTTGTACGAACTGAGCTCGTCACTCGGTCTGCAGGCATCGTGGGCCGCGACCGTGGACGGCAGGATGAGCAGGGCGTTCGGTTCGGCGCGCCGCGCCTATCGCACCGCCGAACGCGCCAGCGCCCTGTCGCCGGCGTCGATCGAGCCGCGGCTGGTGCTCGGCACCTATCGCTACGTCGTCGCCGGGTTGAGCCTGCCGGTGCGCATGGTGGCGTTCGTGGCCGGCATGGACGGCGATCGCGCCCGGGGCCTGCAGCTGGTCGAGGACGCCGCCCGGTCCGGCGACAGCGCCGTACGGACCGAAGCGCGCTTCGCGCTCGTACTCCTCTACAACCGTGAAGAACGCTGGGACGACGGCCTGGCCGTCCTTGCCGATCTGCGCGAGGCGTACCCGCGCAACCGGCTGCTGGGGCTCGAAACGGCAGCGACCGCGCTCCGGGCGGGACGGCCTGGCGATGCCGAACGCTGGCTGACCGCAGGCCTCGCGATGTGCGCGCGCGACGGGCGGCGCCGGATGTACGGCGAGAACGCGCTGTGGCACTACAAGCGGGGCGCGGCGCGATTGCGGTTGCAGCGGCCAGCCGAGGCCAGGGAAGATCTGCTGGCGGCCCTGGCCGCCGCCGAGGCCCGCGACTGGGTGCGCGGGCGCAGCCACCTGGAGCTGGCCGACGCGTCGCTGGCGCTGGGCGATCGAGCTCAGGCACGGTGGCAGGCGGCCAAAGCCATGCCCCTGCTCGAACGCGGCCGGGACGCGGAAGGCGTCCGGATCGCGAAGCGGTTGCTCGAACGGCTCGGGCGCGGATAACGTCTCCCTGCTCAGATGGCCTCGCGTCGCTGGATTCCGATCGCGCTTGGATGCCTGCTCGTCTGCCTGGCAGGCCTGGCCGCGCTCGTCGGCAGTTGCGCCTATCTCGTCCGTCAGCAGGTCCACGTCCAGGAGCGCTCGACGGAAGCGGACTACGAGCGCGAAGCCGCGGCCGTGCTGGCGCGGTTCGACGGCGTGCCGGCGCTGGTCGAGGATGGTGTCTCCGGCCCATCCATTTCCCGGAGCGCCCTCGCCAGGCGCCGCGATCGCCCGAAGGCCGCGGCGCTGACCAACCTGCACGTCCTGGTCTTCGCCCGCAAGGAACGGAAGCTCGTCCGGCTGACGCTGCCGTTCTGGCTGCTCCGCATGGCGCCCGACGGGCGCATGGACATCAACGTGGACAACGTCGACCTCGACAAGGTGCGGCTGTCCATCGACGACGTCGAGAGCGCCGGCCCCGGACCGCTGTTCCTCCGCAAGAACGACGAATCGCGCGTGTTGGTCTGGACCGATTAGCGGGAAGGCAGCGGGTAAGCCGGCCCATGGCGTCCGCACCAAAGGACAGATCGCCTGGCACAGCGATTGATCTTCTTCATGGCGTCTGCGGAAAGAGGACACCATGACCAAGACCTTCCCGATCGTTGCACTCGCTTCGCTGTTGGCCACCGGCCTCGCGGCACCTGCGGCTGCGCAGCCGGCCGTGAGCACCGTCCAGTGGGGCCGCGCGGTACCACGCGGCGACTTCCAGCGAGCCTACGACCAGGGCTTCAGCCGGGGCGTGCGCGAGGGCGAACGCGACGCGCGCAGCGGGCGGCGACGCGACCATCGCGACAGCGACAGCTTCCGTCGCGGCAGCCGCGGCTGGGGCAACAGCGGCGCTATGGACGATGCGTATCGTCGCGGCTTCGCCGAAGGCTATCAGCGGGGCTACGACCGCAATCGCGGCGGCTATCGAGGTGCGTACGACTACCCGCGGGGTGGCTACGGCTACCCGGGCAACGGCGGCTACTACCCGGATGGCGGCCGCGATGGCTATTACTCGCCGGCCGCGCAGCGTGGCTTCGAGGACGGCCTGCGCGACGGCCGCAACGATGCCCGCGACAACGACCGCTACGAGCCGACGCGCAAGAAGAAGTACCGCGACGGAGACGATGGCTACGACAAGCGGTACGGATCGAAGGACCAGTACAAGTACGAGTACCGGCAGGCGTTCCAGCAGGGATACGCGCGCGGTTACCGCGAGGGCCGCTACCGGTGACGCAGCCGGATCAGGACTGACCGAAGGCAGGAGTCACCGCAGCCTGAGGAAGCGCTTCATCCGCGCCACCAGCGAGGCCGGCGGTTCGGGCGGCGGCAGCGCACGCAACGAGTCCGTGGAGATCGCCTGCAACTCGAGGCGGCGGCGCGAGACGGCGTCGGCCAGCGTGTCGAGGACGCCGGCCGATCCGTCGGCGAGCGTGCGCAGCGTGCGGTCGTCGAGTTCGAATACGAGCGCGTCGGTCACGGCCGTGACCGTCGCCGACCGCGGCTCGCCGGTCAGCCACGACATCTCGCCGAACACCTCGCCCACGCCGAGGCGGGCGACTTCGTGATCGTCCGGCGCCAGGCTCACTCGCACGGTGCCGCGGGCGACGAGAAAGCTGCTGCGGCCGGACGCTCCCTGGTGGACCACGACCTGACCCGAGCCGTACAGGCGCGGCCGGGCCGAGGCCGCGAGCGTCGCCCGCGCGTCGCTGCTCAGGCCGCCGAACAGCGGCGAGGCGCCGATCAGGTCCGGCAGATCGGCCTGCTCGGCGTGCACCACCGACGGCAGCGTCTCCGACGACCATTCCACCTGAATCGGGTACGGAATCTCGATGCCCTCGCGCTGGAACGCGTACCACAGGGCGCTGCGCATCTGATCCTGCACCAGGTCGACCCGCTCCATGTCCTGCACGTAGCAACGGGCCCGGTAGGTGATCGCGGCGCTGCCGAAATCGACGATGACCACGTCGGGCGACGGTGTCGCCGTTGCCAGGGGGACGCCGGCGAGTGCCTCGACGACCACGGCCTTCACGTCGTTGGGCGGATGCTGGTAGCCGACCCCGACTTCGACCCACACCCGGGTCGGCGGCGCGGGGGCCGAGTAGTTGACGATGGCGCCGTCGGCGATGGTGCTGTTGGGAAGCGCGACGATCGTGCTGTCGCGCGTGCGCAGCACCGTCGATCGCCACGACACCTCGGTGACCCGCCCTTCGTGATCGCCGACCTGGATCCAGTCGCCGACCTTGTACGGCTGATCGGCCTGCAGCGCCAGTCCGGCGACCGCGTTGCCGAGCGTGTCCTGGAGCGCCAGGCCGAGCACGACGGCACCGGCGGCCGCGGTCAACTGCAACCGGTCGTTGAAGAAGAGGACGACCACCGTCGCGAACAGCGCGACGGTGATGGCGTCCTGGAGGATGGCGGGCAGATGCGCCGGCAGCCGGTCCTGGCGGAACGGGTTGACGGCCAGCACGACGATCAGGTTGCTGACCGCGAGCACGAGCAGCACCGTCTCGCTGGCGTGCAGCGTGCGCGCCAGCGCCGCCGGCGTGCCCGGCCACAGCAGCAGGATGTGCGCGATCAGGTACGCGGCGGCCAGCGCCACCGACAGCACCATCTTGCGCTTGACGTAGGTGTTGCGCGTGCCCGCCCTGGCCGCGATGGCCAGGCCGAGGGCAATCACGCCGATCAGGACGGGAGGGGACACAGGGAGTTGGGCAGTCGGGAGTTGGGCAGTCGGCAGTCGGCAGTCGGGCGTTCGGCGTTCGGCGTTCGGCGTTCGGCGTTACGCGAGTGAACCCGCCTTCTTGAAGGCCTGCACGTCGGCGGGCGTGACGGTGACCTTCACGACGGCAGGGTTGCTGCCGCCCTTGGCGTCCTTCTCGGGATCCAGACCGCGGGCCCCTCCCGATCCGACCGTCTGCGCCGACTTGCTCTCCTGGCCGCCGCCGGCGACGAGCCGGCCCAGGCCGAAGCCCTTCTTCTTGGGCGGCTCCTCGGCCTTGCCGGCGGACTTGGCCGACTTGCCCGATCCGCCCGCCAGCCCACGCGTGCCGGCCTCGACCGTCGCAATCTGCGATTGCGGCACCGGCTTGTATGTAATCGACGACTTGTAGCGCGCCTCGACCAGCTGGGAGGCGGCGAGCTTGGACTTGGTGATCGTCGACGTCAGCCGATCCTGCCGGGCCTGCATCTCGGGGTGCGAACTGAACAGCCCGCGCTTCTCGGTCGCGCTCTTGTTGCGCTCGGCCAGCGTCGTCAGGAAGCTGCCGAGCCCCTGCGGGGCGTAGCCGGCCTTGTCGATCAGCACGATGCCCTGCGTGTCCGACGTGTTCTCGTCGCCGCGGCTGTACGCGTTGTCGAGGATGTTGTTGTAGGCGGCGTTGGCGAGGTATTCGAGCAGCGCATTGCCGCCGGCGGCTTCGGCCGCCGCGGCGCCCTTGATCGTGTTCTTCTTCAGCGCGTCGATCGTGTGCTCGTCGGTCACGTGGACGATCTCGTGGGCGAGCACGCCGGCCAGTTCGGCCTCGTTCTTCATCAGCGCCAGCGCCCCGCGGGTGATGTGGACGTAGCCGTGCGGCGCGGCAAACGCGTTGACGGCGTCGGTGTCGAGCACGATGAACGTCCACGGCAGGCCGGGCTTGGTGCTCTTCTCGGTGACGGTACGGCCGACGAGGGTCACGTACTTGTGGACGGCGGCGTTCTGCACGACGCCGTAGCGCTTGCGCACCAGTTCGCTCACCTGGGCGCCGAGCGCCGCCTTCTCTTCGTCGGTCCAGCGGAAGTCGTTGACCTGCTTGACGCGCTTGGCGCCCTGGCTGAGGAGTCCGCCGAGCTGCGCCATCGCCGGTTGTGCCACCACGAGCGACAGGGAGAGGACCAGCAATGTACGAATGACCTTCACGGTTGTGCCTTCCTGTTGTGTCTTCGTCACGACGCGCCTGCCGCGTCTTCACGTCCGGCGATCACCGGGTCCACCACGACCTCGAAGATCTCCACCGGCACGCTCTTGCCCTTCACCACCACGCTCCCGAGCGGCCGTAGCGTGTAACGCGTGCGCAGGAGCTGACGCGTCGCGTCGCTGATGATGATGCGCGAGGCGTAGTCCTTGTTCAGCGACTCCAGGCGCGCGCCGAGGTTCACGGCATCGCCGATCACCGTGTAGCTGCGCACCTGCCTGGAGCCGATGTTGCCGGCGATCATCTCGCCGGAGTTGACGCCGATGCCGAGGCCGAGCGTCGGCCGCCCCTGCGATTGCCAGCCGGCGTTGAGCACCTCCAGCGCCTTCACCATCGCCACCGCCGTCGCCACCGCGTGCTCGGCATGATCCTCGTCGTCCAGCGGCGCGCCGAACAGCGCCATCACCATGTCGCCGACGAACTTGTCGAGCGTGCCGCGATGCTCGAAGACGACGTCGACCATGGTCGAGAAGTACTCGTTCAACTGCTCGACGAGCGCCTCCGGGTCGCCGCGTTCGGAGAGCGCGGTGAAACCGCGGACGTCCGAGAAGAGCACCGTCATGTACCGCCGGTGACCGCCGAGTTCGGCGAGGGCCGGATTGGCGAGCACCTGATCGTAGACGTCGCGCGACAGATAGCGCGAGAACAGCCCGCGCACCTGCCGCTTCTCGCGGCCCTCGACCACGTACTGATAGGCGAAGCCGCCGCCGGTGGCCAGCACCCACCCGAGTGTCGCCGGCACGACCGGCACCCACAGCCCCCGGCCGAACGCCCACAGCGCGCCCGCATGCGCGACAGCGAGCACGGCCACGGCACCCGCGAGCCCGACAGTGGCACGCGTCGGCATCACGGCATACCGCGCACCAACGGAAACGAGGAGCGCCAGGAGAACGCACAAGGCCGGGCCAAGCCGGCGGAGCACGTGCCCGGACAGCACCATGTCCGCCACGTTGGCGTGGATGTGCGGCCCGGCCATGCCGCCGGTATTGCCGAACGGCACCGGAAACACGTCCTTGAGGCCGACCGCCGTTGCCCCGATGAAGACGAGCTTGTCCTTGAAGCTGGCCGGGTCTACGAGCGGCGTCTGCCCTTCGAGCAGCTGCTGCTCCGAATAGAAGAGGTCGTAGAAGGAGTACGCAGGGAAGGTCGGTGTGCGTCCATCGGCGAGCGTCGCCGGGCCCCTGTAGCGGATGTACGAGCGTCGTCCATACGCGACCGGCCCGCTCTGCTCCTCGAACCGCGGCACCTCGACGACCGGCGACGGCAGCTGCGTGGCGCCGATCACGATGTCGTCACCCTCGATGCGGATGTCGTCACTCCGCAGGCCGAGCGCCATCTGCGCCGCCACGATGCCGAACGACGGCAGGTAGAGGCCATCGCGGCGCACGAACGGGATGACCCGGCGCACCGGGCCGTCCTCGTCCTCGAGCATGATGTTGTGCCCGAGCGCCCGCGCCGCCTCGCCAAGTCCTGCGTAGGGACCCGAGAGTGCCGGCCTGAGATCGATCGACGCGTCCAGCGGGTAGTTCCCCTGGGGCGCGCTGGTCAGCCGGCGATCGACGTCCGCCGCCCCGACCGCCCCCTCGAACACCCCCTCGGCAAGGTGGACGACGTTACCCGCGGCGCGCGTCGAGGCCACCAGCGCCTCGTCGGATTCGGCGCCCGTCCAGGTGACGCCACCGGCGTCGAACCCGGTCCGGCGATCCCGGTCGGTGAGGCTCACGTCGTAGGCCACGGCCTTCGCCGGCCCGCGCGCGAGGTAGTCGATCACCGATGCGTGCACCAGCCGCGGCCACGGCCAGCGGCCGACGACCGGCTCGAGACGCCGGAGGCTGATCTCGTCGATCTCGACGACGACAATCGAGGGATGGGCGCCGGCAGGAGTGGCCGTGAGCCGGGTGGCGAGGTCGTAGACCTTCGCCTCGGCGACGCGGAAGAGCGGGACGTGCCCGAGGAGCAGGCCTGCGAGGCCGGCCGCCAGCCCGAAGGCGCCAGCAAGCAGCAGGCGGGTCGGCATCTAGACGACAAAGCCCCGCGGGGCGGGGCCGGACGGCAGGCTGAGCGCCATGGTTGGTAGCGGTACGGGGATTCGAACCCCGGTCCCGTGGCTGAGAACCACGTGTCCTAACCCCTAGACGATACCGCCGTCCAGGCACACAGACTTCTAAGCCTACGTTTCGTCGGCCGGCCTGTCAACGAGCGCGCGCCGATCGACCTTGCCCGAGGAGGTCCGCGGCAGTTCGGCGACGACCTCGATGCGCGTCGGGATCTTGTACCCCGAGAGCCTGTCGCGCAGCGCCGCCCGCAGGCCTTCGGTGTCGACGTCGCCGCGACGACCCGGGACCACGAACGCGACGCCGACCTCGCCCAGCGTCGGGTGCGGCGTCGCCACGACGACGGCATCGGAGACGGCGGAGCTCTCGAGCAGCGCGAGTTCGACCTCCGCGGGACTGACGGTGAAGCCGCTGGTCACGAACACGTGCTTGCTCCGGCCGGTGATGCGGAGCCGCCCGGCCTCGTCGATCGATCCGAGGTCGCCGGTGTGGACACGGCCATCCGGCAGGAAGGTGCGGTCCTCGGGGTCGACCGGCCCGAGGTAGCCGTCGGCGATGCACGCACCGCCGACGATCACGTCGCCGACCTCACCGGGCGGCAGGGCGACGCCGTCAGCGCCGGCGATCTGCACCTCCACCCACGGCAATGGGCGACCCACGGTCCCCGGCGTCGTCGCCGCGTCGTCGCCCGACTCGGTGGCCAGGTTGATGCCCGCTTCGGTCATGCCGAAGCCCTGCCGCAGGGGCACGCCGAGCGCGTCGTAGCGCGTGGCGATGCGGCGAGGCAGCGGCGCGCCGCCGCTCAGGAGCCAGCGGAGCCGGCCCGACATGTCGTGCAGGCCCGGCCACTCGAGAGCCTGCAGCCACAGCGTCGGCACGCCGAAGACGACCTGCACGCCGTGCCGGCGCAGCGCCGGCCAGAACGTCGTCGCTTCGGCCTGGCGCAGGATCACGAGCGTGCCGCCCGCCAGCAGCGTCGGCAACAGCAGGGCCCCGAAGCCGCCGGCGTGCCACATCGGACTGACGATGCCGGCGACGGTGCCGGCCGTGAGCTGCCAGGCCGCGACGGTCACCAGCGCGTTGCCGGCGAGCATGCGCTGCGACAGGCGCGCGCCGCGCGGCGCGGCGGTGCTGCCGCTCGTGAAGAGGACGGCGGCGATCGCCTCGGGCGAGGCGTCGCTCGCAACCTCCAGCCCGGCCGATGCCGCGCCGATGACCCGCTCGTACGCGTCCTCCCCGTCGCCGTCCAGCACGAGGCAGGCGCCGCCGGTGCCGCGGAGACCGGCCGTCTCCAGGACCGCCCGCTGCGTCTCGAGCACGTGCCGCTCGACGATCAGCATGGGCAGCTCGGTAAGCGCCAGCTTTCTCGACAGCTCCCACGACGTGCTGCGCGGATTGAGGGCGACGAGCGAGGCGCCGACCCTGATGCAGGCAAACAGCGCCTCGACCATCTCGATGCGGTTCCAGGCCAGCCACGCCACCGCGCAACCGGGACCGACCCCGCGCTGCCGCATCGCCCGGGCCAGCGCGCCGGCGCGCGCGTCGAGTTCGCGGTAAGTGCGTGACACGTCCTGGTGGACGTCGACCGCCGCGGTCCGCGAGCCGTGGTGACGCGCCTGCTCGGCGAGCACATCCGCGTGGAACATGGGCCCTCTTGTATCATCGCGGGAATGCGCAAGCTGCTGGTCTTCCTCGTGTTCGTGCTGCTGGCAACCGGATTGGCGTGGTTTCTGGCGGGACGGGCCGCGGGGCCGGCGATCACGCTGGCGGCGCCGACGACGGTGGTCGGGCAGCGCACGCCGCTCGATCTGAAGGTCTACGCGCCGGGTGGCGCGGTGACCGTCCTCGACGTGAACCTCGAACAGAACGGCCAGACACTACCGCTGGCGACTTTGGCCGACCACAAGGCGCTGACCTTCACGCCGGCCGCCGACCGCGTCGACGTGACCGGCGAGATCGGCAGGCAGGCGACGCCGGCGCTCCGGCAGGGGCCGGCCACCCTCGTGGTGACCGCGACGCGACCGGTGCTCTTCGGGCTGCGACAGGTGAGCGCGACGTTCCGCAAGGACCTGCAGGTGCGCCTCACGCCGCCCACCGTGACGGTGCTCTCGCAGTTCCACTTCATCAACCAGGGCGGAGCGGAACTGGTCGTCTACCAGGTCAATCCGGCCGATGTCGAGTCGGGCGTGCGGGTCGGCGAGATCGAGTACCCCGGATCGCCCGCGGCGGGCGCTGGCATTCCCAACGCGCCGGCCGGCCTGCGCGTGGCGTTCTTCCCGTTCCTCTACAACCAGCCGGCGTCCACGTCGGTCACGGTGTGGGCGCGTGACGTCGCCGGCAACGCCACCCGCGCTTCGTTCGAGTCGCGCGTCAACGCGAGGCAGTTCCGCAAGAGCACTATCCCGCTGAACGACGCGTTCCTGCAGAAAGTGGTCCCGGCGATCCTCGCGCAGACGCCCGAGCTGAAGGTGGCCGACCCCGGCAACCTCCTCGAGAGCTACCTGACCATCAACCGCGAACTGCGCCAGCAGAATGCCGAGACGCTGCGCACGATCGGGCGCACCAAGACGGCGAACGAGATCCTGTGGCGCGGACCGTTCCGCCAGATGGTCAACTCCGCCGTCGAGGCCGGCTTCGCCGACGATCGCACCTACGTGTACCAGGGCAAGGCGGTCGACCAGCAGGTGCACCTCGGCTTCGACCTGGCGTCCACGCAGAATGCCCCGGTCCAGGCCGCCAACCGCGGCACCGTCGTGTATGCCGGCTTCCTCGGCATCTACGGCAACTGCGTGATCATCGACCACGGGCTCGGCCTGCAGTCGCTGTATGCGCACCTCAGTTCGATTGCGGTGCAGGAAGGCCAGACCGTCGAGATGAACGCCGAGCTCGGCCGCAGCGGCCAGACCGGCCTGGCCGGCGGCGACCACCTGCACTTCACGATGCTGCTGCACGGCGAGGCGGTGAGCCCGGTCGACTGGTGGAGCGCGCAGTGGATCGAGGATCGCGTCATGCGCAAGCTCCGGGCCGCCGGCGCCCCGCCCCAGGCCCAGACCCAAGCCCAGGCCCAGACACCCACCGCGGCGCCGTAGCCTGTCCCGCTGAACGACAGGCGCGCTGGTCCCGACCAGAGCCGACCAAGGATAGGGCGCCCGCGCACGCCGCGCCGGCGCTGGAAGCCACCGGATATACTCCAGGCTCGGGCTGCGTGGCCGTGCCGGTGCGCGGCCGTTGCCCCCTACTGCCATGCGGCCGGACGCCCTCGCCTATCCACTCGCCTCGAGCCGGATGTCGGACTACCTGCAGCTGACCAAGCCGCGCCTGAACCTGCTCGTGGTGTTCACGACCGGGGCCGGCTACTGGCTCGGCGTCGCCGGGCACGTCGATCCGTGGACGCTGGTGCACGCCGTGATCGGCACGGCGCTCGTTGCCGGCGGCTCGGCGGTGTTCAACCAGCTCTACGAGCAGGACACCGACGCCCTCATGTCGCGCACGCGCCTGCGGCCGCTGCCCGACGGCCGGGTGACGCCGGGCCGGGCGTTCGCGTTCGGGCTGCTGCTCAACGCGCTCGGCCTCGTCCAGCTCACGATCGGCGTGAACCACCTGAGCGCGGTCGTGGCCTTCGCCACGCTCGTGACCTACGTGATCTGGTACACGCCGATGAAGCGGCGGTCGTCACTGTCCACCGTGATCGGCGCCATCCCCGGCGCCCTGCCGCCGGTGATCGGCTGGGCTGCGGCCACCAACACGCTCAGCCGCGAGGCATGGCTGCTGTTCGCGATCGTGTTCCTCTGGCAGATGCCGCACTTCCTCGCGCTCGCCTGGCTGTTCCGCGAGGAGTACGAGCGGGCCGGCTTCCCGGTGCTGCCGGTCGTCGAACCGAGCGGCCGCAGCACGGCGCGCCAGGCCGTCGTCTACACGGCGGCGCTGCTGCCCGTGAGCCTGGCGCCGGCGCTGACCGGCCTGGCCGGGCCGCTCTATTTCGCGGTCGCCCTGGTGCTCGGCGTCGTCTTCCTGGGCCTGGCAATCCGCTTCGCGTTCGATCTGCACCGGCGCTCGGCGCGGTACCTGTTTCTCGGGTCACTCGTGTACCTGCCGCTGATCTGGATCTTCATGATCGCCACACGCGTTCCGTGACGGCCTCGCCGTTCGGCCCTCGGCCAGCGCGACTTCCAGACGGCGGCGCGTGACTTGTGCCTTCCGCCGTCTGACTTGTCGCTCACAAGGCGCGTTCGGGGAACGCGCCCTACCTTTTCGACTCTTGACTTTTGACTTCTGACTTTCTTCAGCCGTGTCCGTCACCGACCTGCCCACGCTGAACGCCGCGCTGAACCTGCTGGCCACGCTGTTCCTGCTGGCGGGCTACGTCTGCATCCGGCAGCGGCGCATCGCCGCGCACCGCGTCGCGATGCTCGGGGCGCTCGGCGCCTCGGCCGCCTTCCTCACGAGCTACGTCATCTACCATGCGCAGGTCGGGTCGCGGCCGTTCACGGGCACGGGGGCGATCCGCTACGTCTACTTCGCGATTCTCGTGACCCACGTCCTGCTGGCGATCGCCATCGTGCCGCTCGTCGTGGTGACGGTGTCGCGGGCGCTGGCCGCGCGTTTCGACCGGCACCGCCGCATCGCCCGGATCACCTGGCCGCTGTGGATGTACGTGTCGATCACCGGCGTGATCGTCTACCTGATGCTGTACAGAATGTAAGCCGATGCTGACTGGACGAACCGCGCTCGTGACCGGCGGCAAGCGAATCGGGCAGGTGGTCGCCGAGTCGCTGGCGCAGCAGGGCGCGGACATCGTGCTGTCGTACCGGTCGTCGCGCGCCGAAGCCGAAGAGACGGCGGCGCGCGTGCGCGGGCTGGGCCGCCGCGCCCTGGTGCGGCAGGCCGACGTGAGCCGGCCCGCCGACTGCGCCGGACTCGTCGCCGACATCGCCGACACCCTCGGCGGACTCGACATCGTCGTCAACATGGCGTCGACGTACGTCAGCCGGCCGCTGGCGGCGATCGACGAGGCGGCGTGGCGCGCCGACATCGACGCCAACCTGTCGTCGGCGTTCTACGTCACCCACGCGGCGCTGCCGCTGCTGCGCGCCCGGCGTCCGGCCCACGTCGTCAACGTCACCGACTGGCTGCCGGCGAGCGGCCGGCCTGGCTATCCGGGCTTCGTGGCGTACTACGTCGCCAAGGCCGGCGTGAAGGCGCTGACCGAAGCCCTGGCGCTCGAGCTCGCCGCCGACGGCGTGCTGGTGAATGCCATCGCGCCGGGCCCGATCCTGCCACCGCCGGACATGAGCGAGGACGAGAAGCGCGAGGTGGCGGCGCACACGCCGTTACGGCGCTGGGGCGGGGAACTGGAGATCGCGCGGGCCGTGCTGACGCTCGTGACGACCGAGTTCATCACCGGCGAAACGCTGCGCGTCGACGGCGGCCGGCACCTCCGGTAGGGGCGCCTCCCGAGGCGCCCGCCTTCTGACTTTGTCTGAGATCCACTGGCCGACGCGCGACTCCCACACGCGCCAGCGCTCCTGGTCGTGCC
>CBIHOS010000110.1:0-15932 GCA_966211945.1 uncultured bacterium | reverse complement strand
GGCGTGACGTCGGCGGCCCGCGCCAGGATCGTCCGCAGCGTCCCGGTCACCACGCGCTGGGTCTCCAGCGTGCCGCGCTCGACGACGGCGATCGGCGTGCCGGGACGGCGGCCGTGCGCGATCAGTCGATCGACGATGGTCGGCAGCCGCTCGACGCCCATCAGGAACACCGCGGTCGGGATGCGGGCGGCGACCTCCCAGTCGATGGCCGGCACCGTCTCCTCCGCCTCGTGCGCGGCAAAGACCGCGAAGGCGGCGGCGACGCCGCGGTGCGTCACCGGAATCAGCGCCGCTTCGGGCGCGGCGATCGACGAACTGACCGCGGGCACGACCTCGAACGGCACGCCGGCTTCGGCCAGCGCCAGCATCTCCTCGCCGCCGCGGCCGAACACGAAGGGATCGCCGCCCTTGAGGCGCACCACCACCCGACCCCGCTGCGCGTGCTCGATCATCAACCGGTGGATGCGCGCCTGCCGGTCGGTGCCGGCCGCTCCGGGCGCGCGTCCGGTGTAGATGCGCTCGGCCGCGGCCGGCGCGTAGTCGAGCAGCGCCGGGTGGGTGAGGCGGTCGTACAGCACGACGTCGGCCTGCTCCAGCGCCCGAAGCCCGCGCACCGTGATCAGGTCGGGCGCACCCGGTCCGGCCCCCACGATCAGCACCTTGCCGTCGGCCATCGTCAAACTCCCTTGCACGCCCGGCACACGCCGGGCGGTTGGTTACCGAGCACGCAGACGGCGTCCTCGTCGTGCGGGCGCGCGGAGCGCACCAAAAACTCCTGCATCGCCGAGTCGGCTGCCTCGCGGTCGCCGGCGACGACCCGGGCCGGCACGCAGCCTTCGAGCACGCCTTCCCACAGGGCCTGCCGGCGTTCGTACGTGTCGATCCGGCGCTTCACCTCGGCCCGCCAGCTGCCGAGAAACGCCGCGAGCGTCGCCGTCTCGGGCGACAGCACGTCCTGCTGGACCCGATCGCGGATCTGCTTGGCCAGCGCCGGACTCGTACCGGCCGTCGAGACCGCGACCTGCACGACACCGGTCCGGGCAATCGCCGGCGCGATGAAGTTGCAGTGGTCGAGGTCGTCCACCGCGTTGGCCACCCGCCCGGCCCGGTCGGCGAGGCGATAGAGGCGCGCGTTCAGATCACGATCGTCGGTCGCCGCATACACGAGGAACTGCCCGTCGACGTCGGTGTCGAGCACGTCGCGCCGGTGCCAGACGACGGCGCGCGCTTCGGCCCACGACACGATCGCCTCGCTGGCCTCCGGCGCCACCACCGTGACCAGCGCCCCCGCCTCGATCAACCCGCGCACCTTGCCGGTCGCGATCGGCCCGCCGCCCACCACGAGGCAGGCACGACCCTGGAGATCGAGGTAGATCGGGTAGAACATCCTTACCCGACTGGCTGGGCCGGACGCACGGCTGCGGCCGGCGGCACCGGCGCGCTGGCAGCGACGAGGCCGTGCAGGTAGTCGAAGCCGACGCGGTCGCAGTAGTCGCCGAAGGCCTCCCCGGCGGTGCGCTCGTCGCGGAACCGTTCGAACAGCGGCCGCAGCGTGGCGCCGAGCTGGCCGAGCGGCAGCAGGTCCTGGAACTGCCGCGCGATGCGCGTGCCGGCGACGTCGCCGCCCAGGTACAGCACGTACTTGTCCATCGACCGCCCGACCAGCGCGACCTCCGCCACGTACGGGCGCGCGCAGCCATTCGGGCACCCGGTCATGCGGAAGACGATCGGCTCGTCTGGCAGCCCGGCCTCGGCGAGGGCCTGCTCGAAGATTCCGAGCACCTTCGGCAGCACGCGCTCGGCCTCGCTGATCGCCAGGCCGCACGTCGGCAGGGCAGGGCAGGCGAGGCTGTTGCGCCGCACCCCGCTGATGTCCTCGACGGTCACCACGCCGTGCTCGCGCAGGAGCGCGGTCACCGTCGCGCGGTCGTCGTCGCGGATGTCGGACAGCAGGAGGTTCTGCTGGGCGGTCAACTGCACGCGCGTGCCGAACCGCTCGACGATCGTCCTGATCGCCGTGCGCAGCCGGACCTCGCCGGCGTCGGCGATGCGTCCGCTGTCGATCGGCAGGCCGAGCGACCACGTGCCCGGCCCCTGCGCGTGCCAGCCGAGGTGATCGAGGACGTCGAACTTCGGCATCGCCCTGGCCGGCTGGATCGCGAACGGCACGCGCGACTGGAGTTCCTCGCGGAACTTGTCGACGCCCCATTCCTCGAGCACGTACTTGAGGCGGGCGTGCTTGCGGTTGGTGCGATCGCCGAAGTCGCGGTGGACGGTGACGATGGCCTTGATGACGTCGACCGCCTGGTCGGGCTCGACGAAGCCGACGATGTCGGCGAGGCGGGCAAACGTGTCCTGCTTGTTGTGGGTCAGGCCCATGCCGCCGCCGGCGACGACGTTGAAGCCGGCCAGGGATCCGTCCTCGTCGAACAACGCGATCAGCCCCGCGTCGTTCGTGAAGATGTCCATGCAGTTGTCGCCGGCAAAGGCGATGGCGGCCTTGAACTTGCGCGGCAGGTACGCCTGGCCGTAGAGCGGATCCTCCTCGTCGGCGACGACCGGTTCGCCGTCCACCCAGATCTGGTGATAGGCCCGGCTGCGCGGCAGCGTCGCCTGGCTGATCAGGCCGGCGATCCGCTGTACCTGCTGGCGGCGGCTGTCGTCGGACAGTGCCGGGCAGCAGATCACGTTGCGGACCACGTCGCCGCAGGCGCCGAAGGTCGTGACGAGCGCGTGGTTGAGACCGCGGATCGTGTCGCGCAGATGCCCCTTCACCACGCCGTGGAACTGGATGCCCTGGCGGGTCGTGATGCGGAGCGTGCCGTTGCCGTAACGGGTCGCGATGTCGTCGTGCGCGAGGTACTGCGGCGCGGTCAACTGCCCGCCCGGCAGCTTGCTGCGCACCATGAAGATGTACTCCTTGCTGGCGGCGCCGCGCTTGTCGCGATTCGTCTGCTCGTAGGAGCCGTGGAACTTGATCAGGAGCTTCCCGGCCTCGCTGAGGAACGCGTCCGACGAGGCGAGATCCTCGGACAGAGGACCACGCAATCCCCGGCTCTCGGTCTTGACCTGCTCGTTGTTCAGTTTCGACATCAGAGATCTCCGGTGCTCACGGTTTCTCGTCACTGTCGACGGGCGGCCCCTCGGCCGCGACGAAGCCGACGGCCGCCGTCGCGTTGCTGTCGGCGTCGATGACGATGAACGCGCCGTTGGGCGGATTGTCGGCATAGCCGTCCATGACGATGGGCTCGGCGAGCCGCAGCGTGACGGTGGCCAGCTGATTGAGTTGCAGGTGGTCTGGCGGCGCCGCGATCTGCAGCGTCGATACGTCGACCAACCCGGTGATTGCGGCGAACCGGGCCCGCACCCGCTGCACGCCGTGCTGCACGAGATAGACGCGGCCGGGCCGCAGCGGCTGCTCGTCGAGCCAGCAGACGGTCGCCTCGATCTGTTGCCGCGGCATCAGGGCAGGGTCCGTTGTCCCGACGCGGCCCTCGCCAGGAACCACGAGGCTGCCGCGACCGACATCCACGTCGTCCTCGAAGTCCACGCTGATCGACTGACCCGCTTCGGCCTCGACGACGCTGGCGCCCAGATGCGTCAGCGCGGCGATCCGCGTCGTGCGGCCGCTCGGCAGCACGACCACCGCCTCGCCGACCCGGAACGTCCCGCTCGCGATGCGGCCGGCGTAGCTGCGCACGTCGTGCGCGCCGGCGTGACGCGGACGCAGGACGCGCTGGATCTGCAGGCGCCCTGGCAGCGTGCGGCGCTGGTGGACGTCGGCTGTCTCGAGCACGTCGAGCAGGGTCGGACCGTCGTACCAGGCGAGGTGATCGGACCTGCGGGTGATGTTCTCGCCGTGCAGCGAGGACACTGGCAGGATGAGCAGCGTCTGTCCGGCCGGCTGCACCGGCGCCGCCATCGCGCGGAACGCCGCCGCGATCTCGTCGAACCGGGCCTGCGAGTAGCCCACCAGGTCCATCTTGTTGATCGCGACGATCACCGTCGGGATGCGGAGCAGCGCCGAGATGTAGTAGTGCCGGTGCGTCTGTTCGAGCAGGCCGTTGCGCGCGTCGATGAGAATCACCGACACCGACGCCGTCGACGCGCCGGTCACCATGTTGCGCGTGTACTCCACGTGGCCCGGCGTGTCGGCGATGATGAACCGGCGCCGCGGCGTGGCGAAGTAGACGTGGGCGACGTCGATCGTGATGCCCTGCTCGCGCTCGGCGATCAGGCCGTCGGTCAGCAGCGACAGGTCGAGACCCTCGGCGCCGCGTCGGCGGCTCGCCGCCTCGATCGCCGCGAGCTTGTCCTTGGGCACCGACGCCGTCTCGTACAGCAGGCGGCCGATCAGCGTGCTCTTGCCGTCGTCGACGGAACCGGCGGTGGCCAGGCGGAGGAGATCCATATTCAGAAGTACCCCTCGCGCTTGCGCTGTTCCATTGCCGCTTCCGAGCGCTTGTCGTCGATGCGGGCGCCGCGTTCGGAGATCTCCGACGCGGCGATTTCGTCGATGACGGCATCGAGCGTCGCCGCGGCCGACGAGACGGCGGCCGTGCAGGTCATGTCGCCGACGGTGCGGAAGCGGACCTGGGCCCGGTACGGCCGCTCGTCCGGCATCTTGTTGATGTACGGCGAGTCGGCCCACAGCAGGCCGTCACGATCGAACACCTCACGCTCGTGCGCGAAGTAGAGCGACGGCAGCGCGATCTGCTGCTCGCGGATGTACTCCCAGACGTCGAGCTCGGTCCAGTTCGAGATCGGGAACACGCGGACGTTCTGGCCGGGCGCGATCCGGCCGTTCAGCATGTCGAACAACTCGGGCCGCTGGCGGCGGGCGTCCCACTGCCCGAACTCGTCGCGGACCGAGAAGATGCGCTCCTTGGCGCGCGCCTTCTCTTCGTCGCGCCGGGCGCCGCCGATGCAGGCGTCGAGGCGCAGTTCCTCGATGGCGTCGAGCAGCGTCACGGTCTGCAGGATGTTGCGGCTCGCGTACTTGCCGCGCTCCTCGGTGGCCCTGCCCTTGTCGATCGAGTCCTGCACCGACCGCACGATCAGCTCCAGGCCCCAGCGCTCGACCAGCCCGTCGCGGTAGGCGAGCGTCTCGGCTAAGTTGTGGCCGGTGTCGACGTGCAGCAGCGGGAACGGCACCGGCGCCGGTGCGAACGCCCGCACGGCGAGGTGCGTGACGACAATCGAGTCCTTGCCGCCGGAGAAGAGGATCGCCGGTCGCTCGAACTGCGCGGCGGTCTCGCGCAGGATGTAGACGGCCTCGTCGGCCAGTTCAGTCGGGAACGTACTCACCTGTGCAGCCCACACTCCTTCTTCGACGTCTCCCACCACCAGCGGCCGGCGCGCGCGTCCTCGCCGGGCGCGATCGCCCGGGTGCACGGCGCGCAGCCGATGCTGATGAATCCCTGCTGGTGCAGCGGGTTGTCCGGCACCGTGTGCTCCGCCAGGTGGGCGAGCATCTGCCCGGCCGACCAGTCGATCAGCGGATTGCACTTGAGCAGCTGATAGCCTTCGTCCCACTCGATGATCTGCATCGTCTGGCGATTGGTCGATTGTTCGCGGCGCAGCCCGGTGATCCACACGTCGACGCCGCTCAGCGCCCGCTGCAGCGGCCGCACCTTGCGGATGTCGCAGCACTCCTTGCGGTCGGGCACCGAGTTCCGGAACGAGTGCAGGCCCTTGCTGCCGACCAGCGCCTCGACCTCGCGTGTATCGGGAAAGTAGACCTCCATGCGCTTGCCGTACTTGTCCTGGGTCGCGTCGATCAGCGCATACGACTCTTCGAACAGCCGGCCGGTGTCCAGCGTGAAGACGCGGATCGGCAGGTCGAGCCGCCAGATCACGTCGGTGATCACCTGATCCTCCTGGCCGAGCGACGTCGAGAAGGCGGCGCCGCCGGGGAAGCGCTCGGCGATCAGGCGCAGCCGGCCGTCGAGGTCGAGCCCGTCGAGCGTCGCAACGAGATCGGTGAGGTCGTGGGTCACGGTCATCGACGTCAGGCTCCGGTGGCGCCGAAGCCCCACCGCTCGGCGATCCGCCGCTCGATCGGCGCAAACAGCGCCTGGTTGAAGGCGACGCCGACGGCGATGATCAGCGTCATCACGGCCATGACCTGCGCCGCGTCGTTGAGGTCGCGTCCGGTCTGCAGGAGGTTGCCCAGGCTGAGCGAGAAGTAGAGCAGCTCGGCGGCCATCAGCGACCGCCACGCGAAGGCCCAGCCCTGCTTGAGGCCGGCGAGAATCGTCGGGAAGGCGGCCGGCAGCACCACGTCGGTGTAGAGCCGCACGCCGCCGGCACCGAGGTTGCGCGCCGCCTTGACGAACACCGGCGAGGTGTTGGCAATGCCGCTCTGCACGCCGAGCACGATCGAGAACAGCGAGCCCATCACGACGACGAAGGTGATCGCGCGCTCGTTGAGACCGAACCACAGGATGGCGAGCGGCAGCCAGCACACGCTGGGCAGCGCCTGCAGCCCGACGATCAGCGCGCCGACCGTCTCGCGCAACAGCGTGAACCGGACCAGCAGCGTGCCGATGACCACGCCTCCCACGAGCGAGATGCCGTAGCCGGTGAGCAGGCGCACGAGGCTGACGACCGCGCCCTGCACGAAGAGGCCGCTGCGCAGCCCGGCCAGGATGGCGCGGCCGACGGCGATCGGCCCTGGCATCACGTAGTCGGGCCAGGGACCGAAGCGCGACACCGCTTCCCATACGACCAGGAGCGCCGTGAAGAAGATCAGGCGGCGGACGCGCGTGCCGCGCAGGACGGCCGTGGCATTGGCCCGCACCGATCTGGCCAGGCTCGAGCCAATCGTCGGCGAAGAGTGGAGAGGCAGGGTCTGGAGATCCATGAGTTCAGGCCTCGAGCAACGTGTCGTCCGGCGCGGTCTCGGCGAGCGCCCGGCGGAGCACGGTCATGATGTCGGCCGCCTGCCGCATCACGGTGACGTCTTCGAGCGACCGCGGCCGCGGCAGATCGATGCGGAAGTCACCGACGATGCGGCCGGGACGCGGCGAGAGCACCAGCACCCGATCACCGAGCGCGACGGCTTCGCGCACGTTGTGGGTGACGAACAGGACGGTCTTGCGGGTCGCCGCCCACAACGATTCGAGTTCCTCGTGCAGGCGATCGCGCGTCAACGCGTCGAGCGCGCCGAACGGCTCGTCCATCAGCAGCATCGACGGGTCGGTCGCCAGCGCGCGGGCCAGCGCCGCCCGCTGGCGCATGCCGCCCGAGAGCTGGTGGACGTACGCCCGCTCGAAGCCGCGCAGGTGGACGCGGTCGATCCACTCGCTCGCGATGCGCTGCTGCTCGGCTCGCGGCAGCGTCGTCTGCCGCAGGCCGAAGGCGACGTTGGCCTCGACGGTCAGCCACGGGAACAGCGCGGCCTCCTGGAACAGCAGCACGCGTTCGGGCGACGGGCCGTTCACCGGCACACCGCCGACCGTCACCGTGCCGGCCGTCGGCGCGTCGAGGCCCGACACCAGGCCGAGGAGCGTCGACTTGCCGCAGCCGCTGGCCCCGAGCAGGCACACGAACTCGCCTGCCTCGACGTCGAGATCGGTGGGCGCCAGCGCCTCCACGACCCGTCCGCCCGACGCGTACGCCTTCGTGAGCTGACGCAGCTGCAGCCCGCGGGCGTCGGTCACCGTCGCACCTCGGACACGGCGGGCAACCCTTTCTCGCGCAGCACCGCGTTGAGCGGACCAAGAGCGTAGAAGGTGCGGAGGTCGGGGCGGGTGTCGCCGAGGAAGCCGAGTTCGAAGGCGTGCGTGGCCATCACCTCGACGCTCGCCGCCAGCGGGTCATACGTGAAGTCGATGTGCGGGAACGCGGCGTCCAGCACGACGGCGGGAATGGTGGCCGTGGTGATGCGGCCGATCTCGCGGTTGGCGATGGCCTTGGCCTCGGCCGGCTTGTCGACGATGAAGCGCGTCGCGTCGACGTGCGCGCGCAGGAACGCCGTGACCAGGTCCGGATGCGCGTCCAGGAACTTCTTCGACGCGACGACGTGCGTGGTGGCGAACCTGCCCTCGGGCCAGCGCGTACGCTCGTCGAACCACACGGTCGCGCCGGCTTCCTGCACCAGCCGTGTCGCCCACGGCTCCGGCACCCAGGCGCCGTCGATCTGCCCCTGGCGGAACACCGTCAGGATGTCGGCGTTCTGCATCGGGATGATCGTGACCGGCCCGCCCTTGTCGGACGTCTCGAGGCCGCTGCTGCGCGCGAGGTGGCGCAGGGCGACGTCCTGCGTGCCGCCGCGCTGCGGCGTGGCGAAGCGCTTGCCGGCCAGGTCGGCGGGCGAGCGCAGGTTGGCATCGGCGCGGGCGACGAACAACGTGCCGCCGCTCGACGCGCCGGCAATCACCCGCAGCGCCTCGCCCCGACTCTTCACGAAGCCGTTGACGGCGGGACTCGGCCCGACGTAGCCGATGTCGACATCGCCCGACAGCAGCGCTTCGATGAGCTGCGGTCCGGCGCTGAAAGCGCGCACCTGCACGTCGTGCGGGGCCAGCGCCTGCGCCGCGAGGCCGTTGGCCACCGCGACGAGCCCGACCGCGTGCGTCAGGTTGGGAAAGTACCCGAGCGTCACCGTCTGCGCGCCGCCGGTCGACGATGGCGCCGCGCACGCGCACGCCAGCGCCAGCACCGCCGGCATCAGGCGTGCGGTCGCGGGTACACGGAGTGCCGAGCGGCGGAGACGGTTCACGAAATCCTTGGTCGGGGCGCGGTCCACGGACCGCAGAAACACGAAAGCCTGGAAGCGGTGGTGCTTCCAGGCTCAGGGTGTCGAACGGCGGGGGCGGTGTTGCCCTAACAGGGCCAGACCGGAGCGCGATCGAGACCAGGAACGGAAGCGGCCGTCCTGTGACGACAACAACATGCGCACACACGACACCCCGCGCAGGTGGTCATGGGCTGCATTGGCCGCGACATGCAGTGATCGTCGGCGAAGGCGCCGCCGCGTTCAAGCCGTATGACGCAGAAGGGAGGGTGGGGGCACAATGGCGGCCCATGGATCTGTCCCGCTTTCCGCGCCGGCGCTACACAGCCGGTCCGACCCCGATCGAGCCGTTGCCGAGGTTCACCGCCGCGCTCGCGGCGGCCTGTCCGCCCGGCCGGCGCCCGGAGATCTGGGTCAAGCGCGACGACCAGCTGGGGCTGTTCCCCGGCGGCAACAAGACCCGCAAGCTCGAGTTCCTCGTCGCCGACGCGCTCGCCCGGGGGGCCGACACGCTGGTGACCTGCGGCGCGCCGCAGAGCAACCACTGCCGCATCACGCTGTCGGCCGCCGTCAAGGAAGGGCTGCGCTGCCGGTTGGTCATCGAGGAACGCGTACCCCAGAGCTTTCGGGAGGACGCGAGCGGCAACCATTTCCTGTTCCGGTTGATGGGCGTCGACGCTCTCCGTGTCGTGCCGGCCGGCACCGACATGGCGGCCGCGATGCAGGAGGAAGTCGCCGCGGCGGCCGCCGCCGGCCGTCGTGCGTACGTGATTCCCGGCGGCGGGTCCAACGCGATCGGCGGACTCGGCTACGTCGCCTGCACGCAGGAGCTGCTCGGGCAATGGTTCGATCGAGGCCTCCGCATCGACCACGTCGTGGTCGGGTCGGGGAGCTCGGGCACGCACGGCGGCATGCTCGCGGGCTTCCTGGGGCATCGCGTGCCGGTGCCGCTGATCGGCATCGGCGTCAGCCGCGATCCCGCCGATCAGGTGCCGCTCGTCCGGCGTGAAGCGCAGGCGGTGCTCGACCTGCTCGGACTCGATCTCGCCGTCGGGCCCGACGACGTCCGCTGCGTCGGCGGCTACTGGCAGCCGAAGTACTCGGTGCCCAATGCCCGCATGGTCGAAGCCGTGCAGTGGCTGGCGCGCACCGAAGGGCTGCTGCTCGACCCCGTCTACACCGGCAAGATCATGGCCGGCCTCATCGGGCTGGCGCGCGAAGGCTACTTCCGCGACGGCGAACGCGTGCTCTTCATGCACACGGGCGGCATGCCCGGGTTGTTCGCCTATCAGCCCGAAGTGCTCGGCCACGCGCCGGTCGGCGCGTAAGCGCAGGGCTACGCGCTCGCGTTCATCGACCGCCCCGGTGTCAGGAGGCGTCGCCCGTGGGCGTCCCGTGCGATGGCGCGAGCAACTGTCCGGCCAGCGCGACGAGCCGGGTCGGATCGACGGGCTTCACGAGGTGATGCTGGTAGCCTGCCGCCAGCGCCCTGACGCGGCCCTCGTCGCCGGCGTACGCGGTGAGCGCGATGGCCGGCAGCCGCTCCGGCGCAACGCCGCGGGCCCGTACCTGCCGAATCAGGTCGTAACCGTCCTGGCCGCGCATGCCGATGTCGCTGACGAGCAGCTGCGGGTGCCACGACTCGATGGCGTCGAGCGCACCCGCCGTGTCGGCGACGTCGCGGACGTCGGCGCCGGCATCGCGCAGCAGGCGCGCGACCAGGACCCGCGCGTCCGGGTCATCTTCCACGACGAGCACGCGCGCCTGGCCCAGCGGGCCGCCGGACTTCGATTCGACGGCCGGTTGCCCGCTCGAGGGCGGCGCCATCACCATGCGCACCGTGAACGTCGAGCCCTTGCCCTCGCCGTCGCTCTCCGCCGTGATCTCGCCGTCGTGCGCGTCCACCAGCTGCTTGACGACCGCCAGGCCCAGGCCCAGCCCGCCGAAGCGGCGCGTCGTCCCGGCGTCCTGCTGCCGGAAGCGCTCGAACAGGTGCGGCAGGAACTCCGGCGTGATGCCACGGCCGTCGTCGGCCACCGACAGGACGATGGCGCCGCCGTCGCGGGCCAGTCCGACGCGGACCACGGCATCGCGCGGCGAGAACTTGATCGCGTTCTCGAGCAGGTTCCACACGACCTGCGTGAGCCTGGCCTGGTCCCAGAAGACGTGACCGAGGCCCGACGCCACCTGCACGGCGACCGTCACGCCGCGCTCGGTCGCGGCGGCCGCCAGCGCGCTCACGGCCCCCTCGACGACCGGTCCGGGATCGACGCGCTGACGATCGAGCTGCAGCTTGCCGGACCCGATGCGGGACACGTCGAGCAGATCGGCGATCAGCTGCGCCTGGACCCGGGCGTTCCGTTCGATGGCGTCGACGGCGCGCACCACATCGGCGCCGGCCGCAGCGGTCTGCGTGCGAAGCACGTGCGACCAGCCGACGACGGCGTTGAGCGGCGTGCGCAACTCGTGGGACAGCACCGCGAGGAATTCGTCCTTCAGCCGATTGGCACGCTCGGCCTCGCTGCGTGCGGCGCGCTCGGCTTGCAGGAGGTACTCACGCTCGGCTTCGATCTCGCGGCGCTCGGTGACGTCGGTGGTCATGGCCAGGCAGGTGTCCGGCACCGCATGCCGCGAGAGATTCCACTCCAGGTGCGCCACCCGCCCGTCGTCGTGCGTGATGGGCAGGACGCCGATCCAGGCGCCGGCCGCGCGCACTTGGTCGAGGCCGATGCGGACGCTGGCGGCGCTGTCGCCGGGCAGCAGGTCGCCGAGGCGATGTCCGACGATCGCCTCGCGGTGCTGCCCGAGGTGCCGGCAGAGCGCCGGGTTGACGTCGAGCAGTGTGGCATCCATGTCGAGAAGGGCGATGCCCGTCGGCGTGCGATCGAACACGGTGAGAAAGCGAGCTTCGCTGGCGCGCAGCGCGTCCTCGGCGCGCCGGGCGCGAAGGAACGCGTTGACGGTGGCCACCAGCACGGGCGGTTCGACCGGGTGGGTCAGGTAGCCGTCGGCGCCGCTGTCGAGTCCGTGCACCTTGTCGAGATCGCGCGTGAACGCCGCCGAGAGGTGCAGCACGGGCGTGCGGGCGGCCGACGGCGAGGCGCGCAGCTGCCGGCACACTTCGAAGCCGTCGATGTCGGGCAGGTCGACGTCGAGGATCACCAGGTCCGGGCGATGCGCCGCCAGCGCCAGGGCGTCGCGGCCGTTCCCTGCCTCGATGACGGAGAAGCCGGCGGCCCGCAGCATGCGGCTCGTCGAGTAGCGCGACGCGAGGTTGTCATCGACGACGAGGATCGTGCCGCGGACGCCCGTCACGATCCGGCCTCCGGTGCTGCAGGCGGCGGATCGGCGGCGGCGATCGTGGCGAGTTCACGCGGGATGGTCACGGTGAACACCGACCCGCTGCCGACGGTGCTCTGCACGCCGACCTGTCCGCCGAGCAGCATCGCGAGCTTGCGGCTGAGTGGCAGTCCGAGCCCGGTGCCGCGCAGCCGGCGTTGCAGCGCGGAGTCCACCTGCACGAAGTCGTCGAAGATGACGTGCAGGTGTTCCGGGGCGATGCCCATGCCCGTGTCGGCGACGGCAAAGGTCACCATGTCGTCGCCCTCGGGCCTGGCGGTGACGCGGACCTCGCCCTGGGTGGTGAACTTCAAGGCATTCGAGATGAAGTTGCGGAGGATCTGCGCGAGCTTCTTGTCGTCGTTGTAGATCGACGTGACGCCCTGCGGCTCCTCGAAGACGAGCGACACCGAGTCCGACGAGAGGATCGGCTTGAACATGCCGCGCAGGGCCGAGAACAGGTCGACCATCTCGAACCAGGCGGGCGAGATCGTGATGCGGCCGGCTTCGACCTTCGCGAGGTCGAGGAGGTCGTTGACCATCTCGAACAGTTCGATGGCGGAACTGCGCACCAGCTGCACCTGCGTGACCTGCTCGGCGGTGAGCGGTCCGTCGAGTTCGTCGAGCAGGATGCGCGTCAGGCTCTGGATCGATCCGAGCGGCGTCCTGAACTCGTGGCTCATGTACGACAGGAAGCGGCTCTTCAGCTCCGAGGCGTCGCTCAGCCGCCGGGCCTGGTCGTCGAGTTCGGCGTAGAGCGCCACGACGCCCTGGTTGGTCTCGGCAAGTTCCACCTGGAGGGCGACCAGATCTCTCGCCTGGGCCTCGACTTTCGCGTGCAGTGCGGCGATCGCCGCCTCGTCGTCAGTCATGCATCTTCTCCGCGGAGCCGGGTTGCTTCACCACGACCACGGTGGCATCGTCTCGACCGCGCAGGCAGTCGCGATGCAGGACGGCGGCGATCACCGACGGGTGCCGGACGGCTAGCCCGCGATAGGTGTCGAGCGCCCAGCGATGGTGCAGGCCGTCCGAGTGCAGCACCAGCAGGGAGCCCGGGCCCCAGTTGTACTCGAACTCCTGCACGCGCCGCACCTGCAGGCCCACCGTGCCGTTCTGGTTGGCGAGCCCGCGGCCCTTCTGGCCCTCGATGACGGTGCCGGCGATGTTGCCGACGCCGGCGTAGCGCAGTGTCGTGCCCGCGATCCGGGCGGCGCTGACCGCGGCGCCACGCGTGCCCTGCGCTGCCAGGTGGGCGCGCTCGCACACCAGTTGCGGCGCGACGAACGGCTCGGCGTCGAACGCGCCGGCGACCGCCCGGGCGGCGATGGCTGCCTGCTCCCCGTGGCCGAGTCCGTCGGCCATCAGCACCGAGAGACCGGCGGCGTCCTCGGCGACCCGCCAGGCATCGCCGCTCACCGTCTCGTGGAGCGCGGCGGTCTGGGCGACGCCCCATGTGAAACGGCGACGCCGTTCGGTATCCTCGCCGATGCGGGCGAGCACGACGGTGCCCGAGCCAGGCGCCGAGAACAGGTCGAACTCACCAGACAATCGCCGCACGGCGCCGAGGCCGTTGCCCGCCGTGCCGCCGGTGGAGTAGCCGTCCTGCAGCGCGCGCTGCGGATCGAGACCAGGTCCGTCGTCGACAGACAGGACCTCGATGATCGCGCCGTCCGCGGGCGGCAGGGCCCGAAGGAAGATTCGCCCGTTGGTCGCGTAGCGCGACAGGTTGGTGGCCAGTTCGCTCGCCACGATCGCGACGGCGCCGGCGGCGGTGGCCGAGAGGGCGTGGACGTCCGCGAGGCGCTGCGCGGCGCGGCGGATCGCGCCGACCTCGCTCGGGTCGGCAACGGAGAAGATCGCCTGTTGCGGCACGCGGCCTACTTCCACCGCGCCACGGTCACGCGTGTGCCGCGGCCGGGCCCGGTCTCGATCTCGAATTCGTTGACCAGCCGCTTCGCGCCGGAGAGCCCCAGGCCCAGGCCGCTGCCCGACGTCCACCCGTCGGTCATCGCCTGTTCGAGATCCGGGATGCCTGGCCCGTCGTCGACGAAGTGCAGGCGCACGCCGCGGCGCAGGCCGTCGGCGTGCAGCTCCCAGCGCAACTCGCCGCCGCGCCCGTAGACGATCGCGTTGCGCGCCAGTTCGCTGGCGGCCGTCACGAGTTTCGTCTGGTCGACGATGCTGAAGCCGGCTTCGGCGGTGAGCCTGCGGACCTGCTGGCGGGCGTGGACGATGTCCTGCTCGCTGCGCAGCGGCAGGACGTCACTCCGCGTGATCGCCATCGAGGCCGTGCGTCTCTGCAACCGCAGCGCGCAACCGCCGAATGCCGCGATCGACGTCGAGCGCGGTCTCCACGCCGGGCAGGGTGAGACCGAGTTCGACGAGCGTGATGGCAACCGCCGGCCGCATGCCGACAACGACCGTGCGGGCGTCGAGGACGCGGGACATCGACGAGATGTTGGCGATCATGCGCCCCATGAAGGAGTCGACCATCTCGAGCGCCGAGATGTCGATCAGCACGCCGTGCGCGCCGGTCTCCTGAATCCGTGTCGTGAGGTCGTCCTGGAGCGTGAGGGCGAGCTGGTCGTGCATCTCCACCTGGATGCTCACCAGGAGGAACTCGCCCATGCGAAGGATGGCGATCCGGTCCATGCCGCCTAGGCCGGTGTCGCCTTGGTGACGGTGAGCCCGGCGCGTTTGAGCGCAATCGCGAGCGCGTCGGCCAGCGTCGCCTTGGTGGTCACGCCCTGCAGATCGAGTCCGAGGTGGACGATCGTCTGGGCGATCTGCGGGCGGATGCCGCTGATGATGCAGTCGGCGCCCATGAGACGGATGGCGCTCACGGTCTTGAGCAGGTGCTGCGCCACCAGCGTGTCGACGGTGGGCACGCCGGTGATGTCGATGATCGCCGTCTCGGCGCCGGTCTCGACGATGCGCTCCAGCAGCGCCTCCATCACGATCTGGGTCCGGGCGCTGTCCAGCGTGCCGATCATCGGCAGCGCGAGCACGCCGTCCCACAGCTTGACGACCGGCGTGGACAGCTCCAGCAGTTCCTCCTGCTGGCGCTTGATGATGTCCTCGCGCGTCTTCTGGTAGGTGCTCATCGTGTGCAGGCCCAGGTGATCGATCAGCCCGCTGGCGGTCCAGGTCTGTTCGGCGAAGCGCACCGGGTCGTCGCCGATCGCCGCCCGCAGCTGGGCGAACAGCGGCTGCTTCAGCGAGAACACGAACGTCGCGGTCTCGGACGACGAGAAGCCCTGCATGGCGCGCGACCTGGAGACCTCTTCCAGATAGGCGCGGACCGGTGCCCACGGCTGGCTGGCGGCGTCGACGCTCGCAAACGCCGCGGCCGACATCAGCTGCAGGAGCCGGCGCGCCTGATCGCGCACCTCCGCTGCCGGGATCCGCCCGTCCGACATTTCGGCGTCGAGCCGTGTGACCCACCCGGAGAGGAGGGTCTCCGCATCCCGCGCCAGTACCGTCGTCAATGTCTCGTGGCCTGCCATTGCCATGCCTTTCGCGTCGTGTCGGAACCCTATGCTACCTGATAGGCCTCGCGCGTCCGCCACTCGCAAAGAGGCGGGAAGATCGCGTGTGTAGCGAACCGCGACGCAACGTGGCGGTGTACGCTCCACGCATGCGTCATCTCCTGGTCGTCGGTACGTGTCTGGTGCTGTCTACGCTCGGCATGGTGGCGCAGCAGACTCGTGGTGGTTCGGATCTCGTGCGGGTGGACGGTGGGCAGCTGTCCTCGCCGGCGGGGGCTGCCGGCAGCGTGCGCGCGTTCAAGGGCAGTCCGTATGCGGCGCCGCCGGTGGGCGACGGCCGCTGGCGCGCGCCGGGGCCCGTCGTG
>CBIHOS010000109.1:0-15947 GCA_966211945.1 uncultured bacterium | reverse complement strand
CCGAGGCGGAACTGCCGCTCGGCGTAGGCGTTCAGCGTGCCGGTGATCACCATGAAGCTGCCGCTGGTGACATCGGTGTTCGGGTTGCCGAACTTCGGCGTGTTGGTCAGGTTGAACGCTTCGGCGCGTAGCTCGATGCGGCGGTTGCCGCCGAGCGCGATGCCGCGGAACAGCGACAAATCGACGTTCCAGCCGCCGGGTCCGATGAAGGCGTTGCGGCCCGAGTTGCCGAACCGCACGCCGGTCGGCTGCGCCCACGCGGCGCGGTCGTAGTAGACGCCGCTGGCGCCGACCTGCCCCACGTGGACGACGTCGCCAACCTGATCGGCCGTCTGCGTGTTGGAGGGCGTGTTGAGCGTCGCGCCGTTGGCGCCGACCGTGAACGGACTGCCGGTGAACGCGGCGAAGACGCCGTTCAACTGCCAGTCGGCCACGAGCGCGTGCAGCGGATTGTGGTAGCCGCTGGTGCTGTTCCACGGCAGCTGGTACAGGAACCCCATCTGGAAGTTGTGCTCGCGGTGATAGCCGGCCAGCGCGTAGTTCCTGTGGTACTGGCTGTCCATGTCCCAGGTGAGCCCGGTCCGCCCATCCTCGTCGGCCATGTTCATGGCCTTGCTCCAGGTGTACGCGCCCTTGAGCATGACGCCGTGGGTGAACGGCCGGTTGAGTGACAGCTGCAGCGAGTTGTAGCGCGTCTTCAGCCGCTGGCCGAACGAATTGACGTCGTTGATCCGGCCGAACTGGCTGAAGTACGGACGCCCCTGGTTGCCGGAGCCGATCACCTGAGGTGAGTTGATGTCGAGGAACGCGTAGCCGCCGTCGCCGTAGGCGGCGACGTAGGCGACGTCGAGGCCGACGTTCAGCGGCAGCCGGCGCTCGAGTGCGAGGTTCCACGACTTGATCGTGCCGCGGCCGACATTGCCGATCTCCGGCGTGACGATGGTGGCGGAGTTGGGCAAGGCGACGCGCCCGCTCTCCAGGCTCGGCAGCACGATCTGCGGGATGCCCTGGCTCAGCGTGCCCGACCAGCCGAACGAGTCGACCGACGGGAACGTGGACGCGATCGTCACCGGGTAGATGTTGTCGCCGCGCATCACGCGTCCCCAGGGGATCGGGTTGTAGGTCACACCGAAGCCGCTGCGGAGCACCGTGTTGTCGTTGAAGCGGTAGACCGCGCCGACGCGGGGCGCGAAGTTGTTCTTCTCGGCCGAGAGACCGACGTCGTCGGGGTTGCCACCCTTGCCGCCGAGGATCACTTCGAGCGTGTCGAGATCGAGGCGCTCGAGCCCGCGGTCGGCCCGCTTCATGATCGGGTAGTACTCCCACCGCACGCCCAGATCGAGCGTCAGCTTCGGCGACACGTTCCAGCGGTCGCGGATGAACAGCGAGTGCTGCCACTCGCGCGCCGTCATCAGTTCGGCCTGGTTGCTGCGGCCCGAGGTGCCGACGAGTCCGAGCAGGAACGCCGCGTACGTGTTGTAGAAGTTGCCGGCCTGGGCGCCGTTGCGCAGCGCCGTCGCGTTGGTGGCGAAATCGAAGTTGCCGCGCGGATTGCCCGATTCCGGCTGCCAGTGATCGAGGTACAGGTAGTTGCCGAGGTAACCGCCCCGCAGTTCGTGGCGTCCGGCCACCTTGGTCATGTTGGTGGCCACCGAGTAGGTACGCTCGTCGCGGAAGATCGGATTCCAGCCGTCGCGATTGCCGAGCGCGCTGAAGCCGGTGCCGAAGCGCGGGTAGCCGGCGTAGCGATCGTCGCCGATGCCTTGATCGTTGGTGCCGGGAATGCCGAGCACGTCGAGGCCGTAGTTGCCGGCCTGGAAGTCGGGGCCGAGCACCTGCTGGTCCTGCCGCGAGAATCCGAACGTGCTGTCCAGGATCAGTGTCGGCGTCAGCGTCCACGTCTGCCCGGCCGTGAACTGCCACACCTTCGTCAGCCCGCCGTCGCCCTGCGCGTTCGGGTCCGGCCCCAGGTAGTTCGTGAGGTCGTCGACGGTCGCGTCCATGTAGCTGTACTTGCCCCAGATCTGATGCGCCGAGGTGCGATTCCAGTTCACCTTGCCGTCGTAGTTGTAGCGATCGGTCGTGCGCGTCTCGGGCCGCTGATAGTTGTTGGTCAGGCCGCCGGCGCCGGTGCCGCCGGTGTTGTCGGCCGGGAACAACCCGAGGATCTGCCGCGCAATCGGGCTGATGCGACTGGCCGGAATGACGTTGCCCGGGAACGGCGTGCGCCCGGTGCCGTCGGCGTTACCCGTCGTCGGGTCGTAGATCACCTGCGTGGACCCGTTGGTGTTGACGGCGCCGCTGAAGTCGCCGTTGCGCAGCGCCGCGCTCGGCACCGAGTGGAACGTGAACAGGCTCTGCTTGCTCCTGTAGCCCTCGAACGATCCGAAGAAGAACACGTGATTGCGCTTGATCGGGCCGCCGATGGTGGCGCCGAAGATGTCGCGGCGGATCGGCAGCTTGTCCGGCTTGCCCTTCGGGTCGTTGCCGAAGAAGTACGGCGTCGCGTTGAGCTTGTCGGAGTTGAAGAACTCGAAGCCGGAGCCGCGGAACTGATTGGTGCCCGACTTTGTCACGACCGTGATCGCCGCGCCGCCGGCCATGCCCTGCTCGGCGTCGAAGTTGTTGGTCGAGATGTTGACGGAATCGACGGTCTCGGCCGGCGACACGTACATGTTGTGCGAGGGCAGCCAGATGTTGACGTTGGTGGCGCCGTCGGTGCGGGTCGCGTTGTTGTTGATCGCCTGGCCGTTGACGTTGACCGCGAGCGAACGGGCCGGCGTGTCGGTCTCGGCGTTCTGGAACCGGGCCGGCGCGGTGCCGGGCACCAGGTTCATCAGCGCCTGGTAGTTGCGGAACTGGTTGGTCGGCAGCGCCTCGATCTCGCGCGACTTCAATTCCGTGCTGACGTCGGCCTTGTCGGTCTGCAGCAGCGTCGACGACGACTCGACCGTCACCGTCTCGGTCAGTGCGCCGACCTCGAGCGTGACGTCGACGCGCGCCACCTGGCCCACCGACACGGGCACGTTCTCCCGCTGCATCTCCTTGAAGCCGGTGAGCGTGACCTTGATGTCGTACGGACCGGCGAGCACGTTGATCAGGCTGTAGGTGCCCTGCTCGTCGGTGGTGCCCTCACGCGTCAGCCCGTTGTCACGGTTGACGATCGTGACGACAGCGCCTGGAATCGAGGCGCCTTGCGGATCCTTGACCTGGCCGACGAGGCTGCCATACAGCACCTGGGCGCTCGCCTCAGGTGTACTCATGCCGGCCGCCAATGCGACCAGCATCGCGGCCGACCGCAGCATGCGCCTTCCCAAGCGCACACCACGGCCGGACCGCGAGTCCTGCAGTGATCGAGTCGTGAACACAGGTTTCCCCTTCCCTGTTCAAAACACGTAAGTCGTCGATTGATGACTGGGTCGTGCTTGGCCTCTCCTGCCTCCCTGGAAGACGAACCGACACCGGGGCACATGGCCCGGCCACCCGTCTCGAGGTGACGGTGACAGCACGGCGGCGGTCACGGCGGCAACGAGCGCACACCGATCCCGCACACGCGCTCCTGCCGCCGCGTACCCGCGCGTGGTGTCGTCACCTGGCACGGTCCGTCGTGGCGCGCACGTCCGTCCTGACGACAGCCGCGCTCCCGACTCGATTCGAATGGCCGACGGATGGTGTACCGGCTGTTGTCGCCTGTCAACTGCTTCGATGCGGTGACGAGTGGTCCATCCACTGGGCCTCATGCAGGCGATGTCGAACGGCTGCAGACACGAACGATGCGGCGTCGATCCCAGCGGGCACCTGCTTTGCAGTGGATGGGGACATGTCGGTGGGCAGCTTGCTGTCGCTGTCGGCGCTCGGGGCCGCCGTCGTGGCTGGCGTGGCCCTGGCGAGTCCGCGGGCGTACGTCGCAGCCGGCGCGACGCAGTGGACGATGGCGGCGCGCCGCGATGCACTGGCGCGCGCGATCGTGTGGGAGGAGCCGGCGGTGCCGATCGCCGAAGCCGACCTCTCGCGTCCCCCGGACACGCTGCCAGACGACGTCACGTGCCGCTTCCGGGTCACGTCGATGCACGGCACGGTGCGCAAGTTCACGTGCGCACTGCCCTCCGGCGAAGTACTGCGCGTGAAGTACGCCGGCCCCGAGCCGCACGGCGAGGTGGCGGCGTCGCGCCTCCTGCTCGCGCTCGGCTTCGGTGCCGATCGCGTCGGCTTCGTCCGCAAGGTCCGGTGCCGTGGATGTCCGTGGTCGCCGTTTGCGACGCTGGCGGTGGTCACGCTGGCGCAGGCCGAAGGTCTCTACGAGCGCGTGGTGCGCGGCAATCGCACCGTCGAGTTCGATTGGGTGGCAGTCGAACGCGAGTTCGGCGGCGAGCAGATTCGCACCGACGCGATCGAAGGCTGGGCCTTCCACGAACTCGCGGGCGTGCCCACCGCGTCGCGCACGCATGCCGACGCCCTCGCCCTGCTCGCGGTCTTCCTCGCGCATTGGGACAACAAGGCGGAGAACCAGCGTCTCGTGTGCCTGAGCGGCGGGCCGGCGGCCGACGGCCGGTGCGCCCGGCCGATGGCGATGATCCAGGACGTGGGCGCAACGTTCGGGCCGCGCAAGGTGAGTCTCGCGGCGTGGCGCGCGGCGCCGATCTGGACCGACCGCGCCCGCTGCGAGATCGGCATGGACGACATGCCGCACGGCGGCGCGACGTTCGTTCCCATCGTCGTGTCGGAGTCGGGCCGCCGGTTCCTCGCCGCGCGGCTCCAGGCGTTGAGCGACGCGCAACTCACCGCGCTGTTCCGCGGCGCGCGGTTCGAGCCCCGCTACGGTGCCGTGCAGGACTGGGTCGCCGCCTTCGAGGCGCGCGTCGCGACGATCGCCGACGGACCGGCGTGTCCGGCGGACCATTCGCGCCGATAGAGCGCGGCACGCGGGCCCTCACGCGAAGGCGTCTTCGCTCAGGGCCGCGTGTGAGACGGCTAGCGGGTGACGGTGGCGAGGCGCAGCGCTTCGAGCGCCGCGCCGCGCGCGCCGGCGGTGTCGCCGTTGGGCATGATCCGAAGCGGGATGTCGGCCTGCTCGGCCCGCTGGCCCGGCATGCCGGCGCGGATCTCGTCGAGGAACCACGTCTGGAACGCGGGCGACGCCTCGATCGCGCCGCCGCCGACGATCAGCGCATCGGGGTCGAACGTGTTGATCATCTGATCGAAGAAGAGCCCGAGGGCGTGGGCCTGCGCGCGGAAGATGTCGCGGCACATCGCATCGCCGCGCTCGGCCAGGCCGCGTACCTTCTTGGCCGCGTCGCGGAGATCGAGGGCTGCGAGTTCGTGACCCGGGTGGCGTGCGAGGAACGTCGGCAGCAGCGTGTTGCGGATGCCGGTCAGCGAGCACACGGACTCGAGATCGCCGATGCGCCCGCAGTTGCACCGCGGCGTCGCGTCCTCGAGGCCGGCGATGCGCTGGGTCGGAATCAGCACGTGTCCCAGCTCGCCGCCGAACCCGGCGCGACCGGTCACCACACGGCCGTCCACGATCACGCCACCGCCGAGCCCCGTGCCGACGATCGCCGAGATCGACGTCGCCGGACGCCGTCCGAAGATGTTGAAGTGCCCCCACAGCGCACCGGCATTGCCGTCGTTCAGGTAGCTGACCGGTCGATCGAGCCGAATCGACAGGTTGCCGGGCAGATCGAAGCCGGCCCACTGCGCGTGGACGAAGTTCGTCGATCCCTCGGCACTGAGCACGCCCGTCGCACTCGCCGGGCCGGGGGTGTCCAGTCCCACCGCGATCACGTCGGCCATCGTCGCGCCCGCCTGCGCCACGGCGATCGCCAGGCCGTCTTCGATCTGCTGCAGGCACACGTCGGGCCCTTCGACACTGCGCGCCGGGTGTTCGCAAAGGCCGTCGATGTGGAAGTGCCCCTCCAGATCGAGCAGCGTGTAGTTGACCGCCGTGCCGCCGAGATCGATGCCCGCGATGAGCTGCATGCCTGAGACGTCCCTCGTATGCACCTGTCGGCCACCGCTACGTGCGAGGGCCATGCGGGGCCTCACTGCCCCGCCAGGCGCGGCACCAGCCTACTCCAGAAGATTCGCGAGTGGTCGAGCTCCGCGGTGAGCGGGATTGCTGCACTGAATTGCTACGCAGCCTGTGGCGAAAGGACAGAAGGGCGAAAAGGGGAGACGGTTGCCCGTCGCTTTCGCCCTTTCCGCCCTTTTCTCACGCTCACGACGTCCAACGGGACGTCAGCGCTTGATGTTCTCGCCGACGTTCTCGATCGCTTCGCCGATGTTGCGCTTCACCTTGCCGTAGCCCTCGCGCACTTCACCTTCCGCCTGATCTGCGGCACCTTCGTCGCGCAGCCGCTCGTCGGACGTGGCGCGCCCGATGTGCTCCTTCACCTTGCCCTGCACTTGCTCGACCTTGCCCTTGATCTCGTCGCGGTTCATGTCGTGCTCCTCGTGGAATGGGCAGCCGCAGCGGCCGCCGGCCATACGGTCCTGACTGCAATGCACGTTCCGGCCGGTGGTGACGGTCCGATGATTTGGCGTCGTGCGTGCAGTCTCTTTCGATGACAGGAGACCGCACGCATGAGTGACCTGAGAGACGCCAAGACGCTGGTCGCCGAGACGAGCAGACCCAACCCGGGTGACAGCGACGAGTACCGCAAGGCCCGCGAGGCCCTGCTGGCCGAGGAGATCGACCTGCGCCGCCACATCTGGCGTGTCGCCGAGTTGCGGCGCGCGCTGCCGCTGGGCGGCGAAGCCAGGCCGTACCGCTTCCTCGACGAGAACGGCAAGGAGGTTGGCCTCGGCGACCTCTTCGGCCCGCACGACACGCTGGTCAGCTACTTCTGGATGTACGGTCCGCAGCGGGAGCGGCCGTGCCCCATGTGCACGGCACTGCTCGGTTCGCTCGACATCCCGGCCCGCGACCTCGCCCAGCGCGTCGCGCTCGCCGTCTTCGGCCGGTCGCCGGTGGCGCGGCAGCTGGCGTTCGCGCGGGAGCGCGGCTGGCGCAACCTGCGCTTCTACCAGACGGTCGGCGACGACTTCCCGCGCGACTTCCGCGCGATCGGCGAGGACGGCAGCGAGTGGCCCTCGCTCGACGTCTGGGTGCGGCGCGGCGACAAGGTGCACCACTGGTGGTCGCCCGAGAGCAGCGGCACCCAGGACCCGGGGCAGGATGCGCACCTGGCGCCGGAGTTGGCGCCGGTCTGGAACATCCTCGACCTGACGCCGGGCGGACGCGGCACGGACTGGTATCCGAAGCTCGAATACTGATCGGGGAGCGGGAAGCGGGGAGCGGCCGGTAGGGGTACGATGCCGCCTCAGCCCGTCCCCAAGGAGCCGCATGAAGGGATCGATCCTGATCGTGACCGGCGATGCCGGTGAGAGCTTCGAGTGCCTCTACGCCAGGCAGCGGCTGCTCGAGGCTGGCTGGGAGCCGCGGATCGCGGCGCCGAGCCGGCGGCGCCTGCACCTGGTCATCCACGACTTCGAGCCCGGCTGGGACACCTACGTGGAACGGCCTGGATACGGCGCCGAATCGGACCTGACCTTCGACGAGGCGCGGGTCGAGGACTACGTCGCCATCCTCGTGCTGGGCGGCCGAGCGCCCGAATACCTCCGGCACGACCCGCGCGTGACCAGCCTGGTGCGCGCCTTCGACGCGGCCGGCAAGTGGGTGTTTGCGATCTGCCATGGCGTCCAGGTGCTGGCCGCAGCCGGCGTCATCGGCGGCGCGAGGGTGACGGCCTACGAGCACTGCCGGTGGGAGATCGAGGCCGCCGGGGCGGACTACGTGAGCGCCGAGCAGGCCGTGCGGCACGGCCGGATCGTCACCGGGCAGACCTGGCAGTCGCATCCGGAGTTCTATCGGGTGGTCTTCGACTGCCTGGAGCCGACGTCCTCGAGGTAGGGCGCGGGGCTTCTCTCCGAGGCGCCCCGAGATGGGGCCCGCCCCGCGGGGCTCGCTCCTGTTGCGCCATCCGGAAATCCGTCACTCCGGCGTAGGATCGGCCCACATGCGTGGGGACCCCCAACCCCACGCGTCTCACTCGCCTGCGTGACGGATTTCATCAACCGCGACGGATGGCTCCACACGTCGCTCTGCCTCCGCGTCGCCGGCCCCGTTCTCGGCGGCCCGTTCCTCGACCGCGAAGGTCGGCCGCGGCAAAGGCGGAACGCGGCTGACACCCCGGTGGCCGGGCTGGAACCCGCCTTCGCTGGGCTAGGCGGCCAGGCAGCCGGCCAACCAATACGATGGCCTTGGCGGAAAGCGGGGCGTTCCCTGGCGAGGCCAATCCGGACGCAGGTACACTAGATGACCCGGGATTGGCTGTTCACTCGATCCCGGCGACGCAACCCCTGCATGTCCGACGCGACTACGAACACCAGCCCGGCTCCGGCCGCGCCGCTCGACTTCATTCGGCAGATCATCAGCGAGGACCTGAAGGCGGGTCGTCATGGCGCCCGCGTACACACGCGCTTCCCGCCCGAGCCGAACGGCTATCTCCACATCGGCCACGCCAAGTCGATCTGCCTGAACTTCGGCGCCGCGGCCGAATTCGGCGGCCTGTGCAACCTGCGCTTCGACGACACCAACCCGACCAGGGAAGACACCGAGTACGTCGACTCGATCCGGGCCGACGTGACCTGGCTCGGCTTCGGCTGGGACGATCGCGAGTTCTACGCGTCGGATTACTTCGAGCGTCTCTACGACTGCGCCGTCGCGCTGATTCGCGGCGGGCTCGCCTACGTCGACAGCCTCAGCGCCGACGAAATCCGGGAGTACCGGGGCACGCTGACCCAGCCCGGGCGCAACTCGCCGTTCCGCGATCGGCCGGTCGAGGAGAACCTGTCGCTGTTCGAGCGGATGCGGGCCGGCGAGTTCGCCGACGGCACCCACGTGCTCCGCGCCCGCATCGACATGGCGTCGCCGAACATGAACATGCGCGATCCGACGCTGTTCCGGATCCGCCACGCGCACCACCACCGGACCGGCGACAGCTGGCGCATCTACCCGATGTACGACTTCGCGCACGCGCTGTCGGATGCCTTCGAGGGCATCACGCACTCGCTGTGCACGCTGGAGTTCGAGGATCACCGGCCGCTCTACAACTGGATCATCGAGCAGTTTCCCGACCTGCCCGGCGACCCGCAGCAGATTGAGTTTGCCCGCCTCAACCTGACGTACACCGTGATGAGCAAGCGCAAGCTGCTCGAACTGGTGGACAAGAAGATCGTCCGCGGCTGGGACGACCCGCGCATGCCGACCATCGCCGGCATGCGCCGGCGCGGCTACACGTCCAAGGCGATCCGCGAGTTCTGCGCCCGCATCGGCGTGGCCAAGAACGAGAGCCTGATCGACGTCGCGCTGCTCGAGCACAGCGTGCGCGAGGACCTCAACCAGGTCGCGCCGCGCGCGATGGCCGTGCTCAAGCCGCTGAAGGTCGTCATCGAGAACTACCCCGAGGGGCAGGTCGAGATGCTGTCGGCGATCAACAACCCGGAGGACGAGTCGGCCGGCACCCGGCAGGTGCCGTTCACCCGCGAGCTGTACATCGAGCAGGACGACTTCCGCGAAGTGCCGCCGAAGAAGTTCTTCCGGCTGTTCCCCGGCAACCAGGTGCGCCTGCGCTACGCGTACATCATCACGTGCGAGTCGGTGATCAAGAACGACGCCGGCGAAGTCGTGGAGCTGCGCTGCAGCTACGCCCCGGAGACGCGCGGCGGATCGGCGGCGGGCGAACGGCGTGTCAAGGGCACGCTGCACTGGGTGTCGGCCGCCCACGCGGTGCGCGCCGAGGTGCGGCTGTACGACCGGCTGTTCACGACCGAGCAGCCCGGCACCGACGACACCCGGCACTTCACCGAGGAGATGAACCCGCAGGCGCTCGACATCGTGCCCGGCGCGCTCGTCGAGCCGTCGCTGGCCGCCGCCACACCAGGCGGGACCTACCAGTTCGAGCGGCTCGGCTACTTCTGCGCCGACCCCGACAGCGCCCCGGGCGCACCGGTCTTCAACCGCACGGTCACGCTGCGCGACTCGTGGGCGAAGATTGAGAAGGCGCAAGGCAGTTAGGCAGTCGGGCGTCGGCAGTCGGCAGTCAATCCGTAGCCGCGGGACTCGTCCCGCGGTGCGGTCGGCTCGCGGTGCGGTCCGGCCGGACAAATCCGGCCGCTACGACACGTCCGCTATGCAGCAGTGTTCGTCTGGACGCCGCCGGGCAGGTACTTGGCCAGCATCTCCATCAGCGCCTCGCGGCGGACCGGCTTGGGCAGGTAGTCGTTCATGCCGGCGGCGAGGCAGCGCTCGCGATCGCCGGCCAGCGCGTTGGCGGTCAACGCGACGATGACCACGTCGGAGGAGGCGTCGGCCAGTCCGCGGATGCGCCGCGTCGCCTCGAGCCCGTCGCACACCGGCATCTGGCAATCCATCAGGATCAGGTCGTAGGCGCGGTTGCGCACCGCGTCGACCGCCAGCGCGCCGTTCTCCACGACGTCCACCGCGCAGCCGCACCGTTCGAGCATCAGCCGCGCCACCTTCTGGTTGACGGGGTTGTCCTCGGCCACAAGCACCCGCGCCGCATGCGCCGCATCCTGGGGCGATGGCCGCACGACGACGGCGGCCGCGACGGGTTCGGCAACCGGCCGCCCGACACGTTCGAGCGCCGCGATCAGCTCGGTGCGGCGCACCGGCTTCAGCAGGCGTCCGGCCGCGTCCATCGACGTCGTGGACGAGAGGCGTGACGAGAGGAACAGGATGGCGATCGGATGCGGCGCGCCGGCCCGCAGGCGCTCCGCAAGACGAGGCCCGGCCCCTTCGGCAAGGTTCTCGTCGATGAGCGCGACGTGCGGCCAGGCCCCCTCGCCCACTGCGGCCTCCGCCTCGTCGATGTCACGCGCGACCTGCACGGTCAACCCGATGTCGAGGAGCGTCTGCTCCAGCATCAGCCGCGACGCCGGGCTGTCGTCCACGACGAGCACGCGCATGCCGCCGATCGCTGCGGCGAACTCGTGCACCGCCGGCGCCGTGCCGGCGCGTGGGCACGGAACCGTGAACCAGAACGTCGTGCCGCGGCCGACCTCGCTCTGGACGCCGATGTTGCCCCCGAGCAGCTGGACGATGCGGCGCGAGATGGCGAGGCCGAGCCCGGTGCCGCCGAACCGCCGCGTCGTCGAGGCATCGGCCTGCGTGAACGGTTCGAACAGCCGCGCCTGCGCTTCCGGCGGAATGCCGATACCGGTGTCGGTGACCTCGAAGCGCAGGTTGGCCTGGTCGCCGGTGACGTGCGGCGCGGTCACCCGGATGGAGACGTCGCCCTGCTCGGTGAACTTGATGGCGTTGCCGACCAGGTTGAGCAGCACCTGCCGGAGCCGGCCAGGATCGCCCACCAGGTTGCGCGGCACCTCCGGCGCCAGGTGACAGGTCAGATCGAGGCCCTTGGCTGCGGCCCGCTCACTCATCAACCTCGCCACATCGTCGGACAGGATCTCGGCGTCGAGACCGATGTGTTCGAATTCCAGTTTTCCCGACTCGACCTTCGAGAAGTCGAGGATGTCGTTGATGACGTTGAGCAGCACGTCGCCCGACGTGCGGACGGTCTCGACGAGCTGCTGCTGCTCGCCGGTGAGCGGCGTGTCGAGCAGCAGATCGGTGATGCCGATCACCGCGTTCATCGGGGTCCGGATCTCGTGGCTCATCGAGGCGAGGAACTCGGACTTGGCGCGGGTGGCGGCGAGCGCCTGCGCGTGCGCCGCTTCGAGTGCTTCCTCTGCCGCCTTGTACTCCGAGATGTCCACCATGACGCCGATCAGCTCGCGCGCCTCGCCCTGCTCGACGATCACCGAGACGATGTCGCGGAGCCACACGAGGCGGCCGTCACGCGCGAAGACGCGGTACTCCATCGTGTGATCGCGGCGGTCGATCGCGGCGCGACGGCTGTAGCGCGACACCCACTCGCGGTCGTCGGGGTGCAGCATCGCGGCGACGAAACCGGTCTCCTCGATCCAGGTGACGACCGGATAGCCGAGCAGTTGCTCGGCCTCCTGGCTGACGAACGTGTACCGCTGCGACGCCACGTCCTGGCGCCAGACGATGGCCTTGATCGAGTGCACCAGCTGCTGCAACTGCCGTTCGGTGGCACGCAGCGCGCCCTCGGCCTCCTCGCGGCGGCGGGCCGCAATCGCCTCGGCCTGGGCCTTGAGGGCGACGAGGTGCTGCATCCGGCGCAACCACAGGAGCACGCCGACCACGAGCGCGATGCCGGCGAGGGCGCCGGCCGCCAGGAGGTACGGCGCAGGGCGCCGCGTCGAGGAGGAGCCGAGGGTCGCGAGGCCGGGCTGCGCGGTCGCCCACGCCGCGCACATTCCCAGCGCGGCAGCGAATGCGACGACGATCCTTCCCCAGCGCAGCTCGGTCACAGGTCTCCCGGCCCCGAACGGTCCAGGCCCTTCAGATATTCGGCCGGTCGAGCTCGAACGTGAGGGCGGTACCAGGGAGGGCGCCTCCCCGAGGCGACGTGGGCAGTCGGCAGTCGGGGAGCCGGCAGTCGGCGGTCGGAGCCGGAGTCGGGAACTCGGAGATGCCAGCGGGGCGATGGCCAGGAGGGAGGGCGAGGCGCTATAATGTCCCGTTCCCGCAGTCGCGCGCGGGGCGTCCCTCCGAATGGTGGGTGTAGCTCAAGGGCAGAGCGCCGGACTGTGGCTCCGGATGTTGGGGGTTCGAATCCCCTCACCCACCCCAAATACAGACATCAGTAATGCGGGAATGCGCAATGCTCAATGTCGAGAGCATTCAGTTCATCGCGCTACGCGGGAATGCTCGATGTCGTCCCACATGCCCTTCTTCACCGTCCCGGTATCAGCGCCCGCTTGAGGGTTTCCTTGACGTCGACGCCGAACTGCGGCGATTTGACGCTGCCGCGGATGCGGATGGGGAACTCGGTGACGCCGTCGCGGCGGAAGAGGCGATCGAAGGGGCGGAGGAAGAACCCCTTCTTGCCGCCAACCATGCGCGAGACGCCGGCGTCGAGGCGGACCCGGCCGTCGAAGTGCAGCCCCTGGCCGCGTACGGTGAACGCGCCGCGCAGGTCGACCCGCGCACCATCGACGCGGAACGTGAGCGACGGGAAGCGGATCACGCCGTCGGCCATGCGGAACCTGCCGCTGAAGGCCGAGACGACGCGAGCCACGGTCCGATCGCCGGGCCGGCCCTGGGCGCGCCGGCTCAGTTCATCGAGCTTGGCCTGCACCGCGCTGCTGCGGAACAGCGTCCGCCCGAGCGTGAAGCGGCCGTCGAGCGTCATCTTGTCCACGACCGGCACCTGCCCCGGCGGGATGAGCAGCGCGCCGGTGAGGTCGATGCGGCCGGTCATCACCGGCGCTCCGTCGATGGCCAGTGCCAGCACCTCCTCGAGGCGCCCGTTGACGATCTGCATCGCGAGATCGACGGTGCGGCCGCGGCGGTCCTCCGCCTTCACGACGCCGCCGGTCACCCTGATCGGTGTCGCCTTGCCGAGCATCGCCTCGGCCGGCTGGATGTAGGTGTTGCCGTTGGTGCCGTCCACGATCACGGTGAACGTGGTGGTGAGCGGCATCGGCGTGCCGGCGACGTCGAGGCCGAAATCGGGTGTCGTCTGCGAGCCGTCGGCCTGGATGCGCTCGAGCACGCCCGAATACCTGCCCCTGGACTGCAGCTGCCCGGCGATGCCCTTGATCGTGCCGAGGTCGGCGTCGATGAACGAGTAGTCGGCCTGCAGCGGCGTCTGCGCCGGCGAGTCCACGTTCCACGGGCCGAAGGTGCCCGCCGTTTCGATGCGGCCGCGCGGCAGCGGGTTGTCGAGCACCGTCGCAAACGACATCGCCCGGTCGCTGGAGACGTCGCGGATCGACAACTGCCGCATCACGAACATCCGCGGCACCTTGTGCGTCTCGCGCGGCAGGATCGCCAGCGTGGCGTTGTCGGCGGTGATGCGGCTGATGATCACGGCCGGCGGCTCGCCGCCAGCGGCGGGATCGGCAGCCGGGGCCGGTGACGGGACCGGTGGCGCGTCCGGCGACGATCCGCTGATCCCGGGACCCGGAAAGCGGGGCTGGCCCGGCGCCCGCGACGGCGGAATGCTGATGGCCAGGCCGGTCAGGGTGACCGTGTCCACCCGGCGTGGCCGCCGTAGCAATTCACGCCACGTCATCGTCGTCTCGAACCGTTCGAGGCGGACCAGCGGTGGCTTGTCGAGATGGGCGCGATGACGGATGACGAGCGGGCCGCCCCAGATGCGGGTGACCGCGCCGGGCCGCACGGAGATCTGCTGCAGTTCGACCTCGGCGCCCAGCTTCTCTTCGAGCGTCGCGATGACCGTGTTGCGGAGCCACCCCTCGAGGCGCGGGCGCGCCGTGAGCAGCACGATCGCCATCGCGACCAGCACGATCGCCATGACGATCAGGCCCACCTGGAGGACCGTCCGCTTCCGCATGACGGTCGAGCGTAGCATTTCGCGTGCCGCCCGCCGCGAGCGGTAGTATGTCCCCCGATCATGGACGACTTCGAGAAGCTTGGCGCGTTCTACGTGGGACGACCGTACGAGCTGGCCACCCGGACGGCGACGCCCGCGCCGCTGCTGTACGACTCGCGCGACCTGCTGACGCACGCGGTGTGCATCGGCATGACCGGCAGCGGCAAGACCGGGTTGTGCATCGGGGTGCTCGAGGAAGCGCTGATCGACGGTATTCCGGCCATCGTCATCGACCCGAAGGGCGATCTCGCCAACCTCGCGCTCACCTTTCCGTCACTGTCTGCTGACGCATTCCTGCCGTGGGTGAATGCCGACGATGCGCAGCGGGCCGGCGTGGACGTGCCGACGTTCGCAGCCCGGGAAGCCGACAAATGGCGCAACGGCCTGGCCGGCTGGGGCCAGGACGGGGCGCGCATCCAGCGGCTGAAGGATGCGGCCGACATCACGATCTACACGCCCGGCAGCAGCGCCGGCGTGCCCGTGTCGATCGTCAAGTCGTTCGCGGTGCCGCCGGCCGCCGTGCTCGAGGATCGCGATCTGCTGGGCGAGCGGCTCGGCACGACGGTCACGAGCCTGCTGGGGCTGGCCGGCATCGACGCCGACCCGCTGCAGTCGCGCGAGCACATCCTGCTTGCGAAGATTCTCGAGACGGCGTGGCTGGCCGGCCAGGATCTGGACCTGGCCGGGATCATCCAGCAGATCCAGGCGCCGCCCATCTCGCGCATCGGCGCGCTCGAACTGGACGCCTTCTACCCGGCCAAGGATCGCTTCGGGCTGGCGATGGCGCTCAACAACCTGCTGGCGGCGCCGGGCTTCGATCAGTGGCTCACCGGCGCGCCGCTCGACGTCGCCTCGTTCCTGCGCACGCCGGCCGGCAAGCCGCGCTGCGCGATCTTCTCCATCGCCCACCTGTCGGACGCCGAGCGGATGTTCTTCGTGTCGCTCCTGCTCAACGAGGTGCTCGGCTGGGTGCGCACGCAGTCGGGCACGACCAGCCTGCGGGCGCTGCTCTACATGGACGAGATCTTCGGGTACGTCCCGCCGGTCGCCAATCCGCCGTCGAAGGCGCCGCTGCTGCTCCTCCTGAAACAGGCGCGTGCGTATGGCCTCGGCGTGATCCTCGCCACGCAGAACCCGGTGGACCTCGATTACAAGGGGCTGGCCAACACGGGCACCTGGTTCATCGGACGACTGCAGACCGAGCGCGACAAGGCGCGCGTGCTCGAAGGTCTCGAGGGCGCGTCGGCGGGCAGCGGCGGGTTCGATCGCGGCCGGATGACCGAGACGCTCGCCGGGCTCGGCAACCGCGTCTTCCTGATGCACAACGTACACGAGGATGCGCCGGTCACGTTCGAGACGCGCTGGACGCTGTCGTACCTGCGTGGGCCGCTGACCCGCACGCACATCAAGGAACTCACGAAGAGTCGGGTATCGGGT
>CBIHOS010000108.1:0-15952 GCA_966211945.1 uncultured bacterium | reverse complement strand
CTGATCGGCTTGCCGATGCCGTCCTTTGTCACATACACCGGACGCTTCTCCACGGTGTACGCGGTGTCGGGCGGGATGCCGAGCGCGTGGAAGATCGTCGCGTGCAGGTGTTCGACCGGCACCGGCTTGTCGATCGTCGTGCACGGCCGTTCGTCGGCCGTCGTTCCGTAGACGAACCCTTTCTTGACGCCGCCGCCGAACAGCAGCACCGACCCGGCCGCGGTGAAATGGCGGTGCATGCCGTAGTGCCGCGGGTCGGTCATCACGTTGGGCATGTCGATCGCCTGGTCCTTCACTTCCTTGCCGACCTTGCCCTCGGTGACGGCGTCGCGGCCGAATTCGCTGGCCAGCACGACCAGCGTGCGCTCGAGCAGTCCACGCTCGTCGAGGTCGCGGATCAACTGCGCGATCGGCGCGTCGATCATCTTCTTCATCGCCTCGGTCCGCGCATGGCCGTGCTCGTGCGTGTCCCAGTAGACGAACGGGATGTACTCGGACGTGACTTCGACGTAGCGCGCGCCGGCCTCGACCAGCCGCCGCGCCAACAGGCATCCCTGCCCGAACTTGCCGGTGTCGTAGGCCTTGAACGACGCCTCCGGCTCGAGCGCCAGATCGAACGCGCTGGCCGATGGCGACCGCAGCAGCCGGTCGGCGCCGTCGAGCGCACGCACCAGCGACTGCCGCTGGAAGTCGCTGCCGTACTGGTGGACCGGTTCTTCGGCGAGCAGCTGCTCGAACAACTGCCGGCGGCTCTGGAACCGCGACGCGCCCAGCGATTTCGGCGGACGCACGGCCGACGCGGCGTCCTGCGGATCGACGATCAGGAACGGCGCGTGCTCGGTGCCGAGGAACCCGGCGGTGTGAAACGCCTTGAGCGTGCCGATCTCGCCGGCGCCTTCCACGGTCTGACCGATCGTCACGAACGCCGGCATGTGCGGCTCGCGCGGGCCGAGCGTGCGCGAGATCATCGCGCCGATGTGCGGCATCGCCATCGGCTGCGGCGGGATGTAGCCGGTGTGCCAGTGGTACTGGTGCCGCGAGTGCAGGATGAAGCCGAGGTCGGCGGCCTGGAACGTGCGGATCACCGCGCCGCGATCGATCACGCTCGCGATCCGTTCGAGCCCCCGGGTGAACTTGATGTGATCGACCGCCGTGTCGATCGCCGGGAACGTGCTGAGGACGTCGGTGATCGGCGTGCCAGCGGCGTACGGCGTATAGCGCTTCGGATCGAACGTCTCGGTCTGCGCCATGCCGCCAGCCATCCACAGCACGATGACCGCGTCGGCCGTGGCGCGCCGTGGCGGCGCGGTCTGGGCCCGCACGCGCGTGGGTTCGCTGCCCGCCAGCGCGGCCAGCGTGCCGGCCGCGGTCGTGCCGAGGAAGGCCCGCCGGGACACCCGCTCGTAGATGTGCCGCTCCTCGCGCGTGAGCGCGGCGAGGCCGTCGGCCTCGTCGTGCGTCGGTGCGTGTCGCTCGTCGTGCGTCATGGCGTCAGTAGATCAACTGGAACTCGGGTTTCATCAGCAGCGCCCACAGGAGATCGGCCGCCCCTTCGGCCGACATCTCTCCGGGCGGCGCCCCTTCGACGATCGCCGCCTCGGCGAGGCGCCGCTCCCCGGCCGACGGCGCCCGGCCGAGCGCGTGCCAGAACAGCCGGTCGACCGTCCCCGCCGCGTTCTCGGGCGCCGGCAACGCCGGCAGTGGCGCTCCGTGCAGTGGTGGGCGCGTGCGCTCGAGGTTCGGCGCCCGGTCGAAGACGAAGAAGCGCAGCGCCGGGCTCACCGTCGCGCCGATCTCGGCGCGCGTGTTGACGATGTCGACGGCGCCACGGAAGCGGGCATAGGCGCGCCCGCCGAAGTCGTAGCGCAATACCGAGGGCAGTTCGACGTGGACGAGCCGCGGGTCTGGTGTGTCCGTCCGGCGCAGCCCGTGCGCCTCGGCCGGCGCGAGCGAGGTGATCGGCGTCTCGACGCCGTCGGCATCCACCAGCACGGCGTCGCGCCACACCGCGCGGACCCGGTCGGGCGCATTGGAACCGGCATCCTCCGCCACCAGCCAGAGCGCCGACGCCGTCCGCACGTCGATGTCGAAGCCGCGGGCGCGCGGCACCCGTCCCGAGATGCCGGCGGTGTAGCGGCTGTACGTCTCGGCCGGCACGCGGTCGGTGAGCCGGCGCGCGCCGCGCAGCAGCCACTCGGTCAGCCGGGTGCCGTTCACCAGCTCCAGCGCCTGCGGCGTCGTCGCATCGTCCGGGCGGATCGAGATGACCTGATCGCGGATCGGACGGCCGAGGGCCCGGGTGAGCGACGAGGACGGGGCACGCCACTCACGGGCCGGCACACCGCCTGCGACCGCATCGGAGTCGGTCCGAAGGCCGGCCGCGGTCGTTGCCGGCCGGCGGGGCGGCGTCGCCGGCGGCAGCGGTGCCGTGCTCCATTCACCGGTGATCGCGCCGATCGCATCCGCAAACTGTTCGGCGGTGAGGCGCCGCACTTCCGGCCCCGTGAACACGTAACCCTTGGCCGACGGTTCAGCGGCGCGTGGCACCGCCGGCAACTGGTAGGCCCGCGACGACACGATCGTCGCGATGAGGTGGGTCAGGTCGTAGTCGTGGTCGACGAAATCGGCAGCCAGCCAGTCGAGCAGGGCCGGACTCCACGGCCGGGTGTCCATCTCGTCGGAACTGGCCACGATGCCGTGGCCGAGCAGGCGTTCCCAGAGGCGGTTGACCACGGTGCGCGGCATGCGGCCATTGGCCTCGTCGGTGAACAGGCGAGCCGCCGCGGCCCGCCTGTCGTCGAGCCGATCGCTGCGCGGCGTGTGCCGCAGCCCTGGGAACAGGAACTGCGGTCCCGTGTACTCGTCGCGCGCGACGTCGCAGCGATAGAGGCGCAGCTTGGCGTCCGGCGAGAAGAAGGCCGCCAGCGCGTAGGCGTCCTTCAGCTTCCAGCGGCTGACGAAGCTGTCGTGGCACGCGTTGCACTTCATGTTGACGCCGAGGAAGACCTGCGCGCTGTTCTGCGACGCCTGCATCCACGGCGTGACGGCGGCGCTGGTCTCGCCGCGCCAGTTGACGCCGACAAGGAAGCCCTTCGGGTCGCCGCGACCGTCGGGGTCGAGCAGGTCGCGCACGAACTCGTCGTACGGCCGGTTGCGGCGCAGCGACTCGAGCAGCCACGGGGTGATGCTCTGGCGGCCGTTGCCTTCGGCGAAGTAGTTGACGCCGTCCTCGTTGCGCAGGAGGTCGTTCCAGAACGTCATCCAGTGATCGGCGTAGCGGGTGCGGTCGGCCAGAAGTGTCTTCACCAGCCGGATGCGCTTGTCGGGACGCGTGTCGGCCAGGAAGGCCTGGAGCGCGGCGGGCTCGGGCAGCAGGCCCCAGATGTCCAGGTGGACGCGCCGTGCATACACCGCATCGGAGACGACGGCCGGTGGGGTGGCGATCTTCGCGGTGCCCGTGAGGTAGGCCGCGACGATCCGGTCGGCGGGCTGCTGCCAGTCCACCCAGGCCGTGGACGGCAACTGCGGGCGGCGCAGCGTGAGCGGCGCTTCCCACGGCGGCGGCGCCGGCGGAGAGGACGGCGTGAGGCGCGCCCCCTCGTCGATCCACGCGCGGATCGTGGCCATGCGCGTGACATCGAGCGCATCCTCGCCCTTGGGCATCTGCGGTTCGACCGCGCCGGTCAGCCGGTCCACGAGCAGGCTCGCGGCGCTCGTGCCCGGACGGACCACGGCGCCGCTCCGGCCGCCCTCGAGCAGGTCGGCATAGGTCGCGACCGACAGCCCTCCCTTGCGAACCTCGGCGCTGTGACACTCCTCGCAGAACTCGGCGAGGATCGGCTGGACCTGGGTGGCGTAGTCGATGCGCCCGGTCGTGGCCGCCGGGGCCGTCGCCGGTGGCGCCGCTGGTTGCGTTGCGGGCGATGGCGCCGGCGCCTGGGCGCGGAGCCAGGCGGTGGCGAGCCAGAGCACGCCGGCGGCCGCCACACCGGTTCGGGTCATGGCGACAGAATATCGCGGCGGCGCGCCTGCTTCACACCGGTCTGGCGGGTCGCACCGCGAGGTGCGCCTCCGGCAGCAGGATCAGCAGCGCGATGACCACGCCAACGAACGACAGCGGCAGCCCCAGCGCGACCGCGGCACGCTCGACGGCCGGCGACACCAGGGTGGCACGGCGCGCACCTCGCGCTGCTCGCCGCGTATCTCTTCCTGTCGGTCAGTCCGTGAGAAGGTAGGGGCACGTCCCCGACGTGCCCTGACAGGCCGGCTCGGGGAGCCGGCCCTACCTTCCTGGTTCGTCCCACCCGCCGGGCGGCAGGTAGTGGAAGCGGATCAGGTAGACGTGCTCACCGGGTCCGTGGCGCGCGACCTCCATCAGCGCGTCGGCAGACGCGAAACCAGACTCGCGGGCCAGTTCGTCGGTGACGTCGGCGGCATCGAGCGGGATGATCGCGTCGACCACCACGTGACCGCTCTCCATTGGGTAGCGGCCGCCGACCTTGACGTGCAGCCGCTGCCACACGCGGACGGTGCAGCGGATGCGGCCGCGGCGGACGCCTTCGCGGAGATGCTTGGCGAATTGCATGGGACGGCAGAAGGAGAAGGAGCGTTAGGTAGGGTATGGACGCGCCGCCCGCCTTCGCCAAGGCTACGGCGTGCCAGGCCGGCGCGTCCGCCTGCCGGCTTGCGGGACGGCTCGGCGAGCCGTCCCTACCTAACTACGCGTGCGGGGCAGCACGCCGCCCACTTCGCCATGCGCCGGCGGGGTGCTGTCGCTCGGCCGCGGGTGGTGTACCACGCGGCGGCCGCGCAGGCGCTGCACCTTCAGACGCAGGCGCTCGAGATACAGGTAGACGACCGGCGTCGTGTACAACGTGAGGATCTGGCTCACCGCCAGGCCGCCGACGATCGCGATGCCGAGGGGCTGGCGAAGCTCGGCGCCTTCGCCGGTGCCGAGCATCAACGGCAGCGCGCCCAGGAGCGCCGCCATGGTCGTCATGAGGATCGGCCGCAGTCGCAGCAGGCAGGCTTCACGAATCGCCGCCAACGGGGTGACGTCCCGTTCGCGTTCGATCTGCAGCGCCACGTCGATCATCAAAATCGCGTTCTTCATCACGACGCCAATCAGCAGGAAGACGCCGAGCAGCGCGACGAGGCTGAACTCGGTCTCGAGCAGCAGCAGCGCGAGCAGTGCGCCGACGCCGGCCGACGGCAGCGTGGACAGGATCGTCAGCGGGTGCAGGTAGCTCTCGTAGAGCACGCCCAGCACGATGTAGACGATCAGCAGCGTGCCGAGGATGGCGAGCGGCTGGTTGCCCTGCATCCGCTGGAAGAGGCTGGCATTGCCCTGCAGCCGTCCCTGGATCGACGACGGCATCGTGAGCAGCGCGGTAGCGCGGTTGATGGCCGTCTCCGCCTGGCTCAGGCTCACACCGGGCGAGAGCTCGAAGCCGATGCTGGTGGATGCGAACTGGTCGTTGCGGCTCACCCGGTCGTTGGCAGTGCTGCGCGTGTACCGGCTGAAGGCCGACAACGGCACGCGGCCGCTCTCGGTCACCACGTGCAGCTGGTCGAGCGCCTCGGGGCCCTGCGCGAAGCGCGGCGCCACTTCCATCACGACCCGATACTGGTTCATCGAGTTGTAGATGGTCGAGACCTGCCGCTGGCCGAACGCGTTGTTCAGCGTCTGGGTGACGGTCGCCATCTCGATCCCGAGCTGGCGGGCCGCCTCGCGATCGACGTCCAGCGTGATCTGCTGGCTGGAGATCAGCTCGTCTTCGATGCCGGTGATCTCCGGCAGCTGCGCCAGCGCCGTCCGGACGCGTTCCCCCCACGTGCGCAGCGCCTGCAGGTCGTCGGAACGCAGCGTGTACTGATAGGAGCCGCGGCCGAAGCCGCCGCCGAACCGGATGTCCTGATCGACGTTGAGGAACATCCGCGCCCCGGGCACGGCCGGAAGGTTCCGACGGATGCGGTCGGCCACCACCTGCGCCGACACCTTGCGCTGATCCAGCGGCTTGAGGCGGACGAAGATCTGGGCGTTGTTGATGCCGCGGCCGCCGCCGATGAAGCCGGCGACGCTCTCCACGGCCGGATCCTGCAGCACCGCCTTGCGGTAGGCCTCGATCTTCGGCTGCATGATCTGGAACGACATGCCGTCGTCGCCGCGGATGAAGCCGCCCAGCTGCCCGGTGTCCTGGTCGGGCAGGAAGCTCTTGGGCGCCTGCACGTACAGGTGCACGTTGAGCGCCGCGACGCCGATGAGCAGCATCAGCACGATCGGCGCGTTGGCGAGCGCCGAGTCGAGCGTCCGCGCATAGCCGCGGCGCAGCCAGCCGAAGGCCGCGTCGCTCGCCCGCTGCAGCCGACCCGGTGTCGTCTGTCGCGCCGACAGCCAGCGCGCGCACAGCATCGGCGTCAGCGTGAGCGACACCAGCAGCGAGATGAGAATCGCCGCGACCAGCGTGATCGAGAACTCGCGGAACAGCCGTTCGACGATGCCGCCCATGAAGAGGATGGAGACGAACACCGCGACCAGCGACAGGTTCATCGACAGCAGCGTGAAGCCGACCTCCTGGGCGCCCCGCAGCGCCGCCGCCATCGGCGCCATGCCGTGCTCGACGTGGCGCGAGATGTTCTCGAGCACGACGATGGCGTCGTCCACGACCAGGCCGGTGGCGACGATCAGCGCCATCAGCGACAGGTTGTTCAGTGAGAAGCCCCACAGGTACATCACCGCGCCGGCGCCGACCAGCGCGACCGGCACCGCGGTGACCGGGATCAGCGCGGCCCGCACGTTCGCGAGGAACAGCAGCACGACGACGATCACCAGGCCGACGGCGATGAGCAGCGTCTGCTGCGCCTCGTGCAGCGTCGCGCGGATGGTGGGGGAGCGGTCGCTGGCGACGTCGAGCGACACGCCGGCCGGCAGGAACGCCCGCAGCGCCGGCAGTTGCGCCGTGATGCCGTCGACGGTGTCGATGATGTTGGCCTGCGGCTGGCGGCTGACGACCAGCAGCACGGCCGCCTGGTCGTTGAAGTAGCCGGCGTTGTAGCGGTCCTCGATGCCGTCGTAGACGTTGGCGACGTCCTGCAGGCGGACCGCCGCGCCGTTGCGGTAGGTGATGACCAGCGGCTGGTAGTCGGACGCCCGGGTGAGCTGGTCGCTCGCCTGGATCTGCCAGTGCCGCTCGTCGTCCTCGATGACGCCCTTGGGGCGGAGCAGGTTGGCGCTCGAAATGGCCTGGCGGACCTCGTCGAGCGAGATGCCGTACTGGGTGAGCGCCTGCGGCTGCAGCTCGACGCGGACCGCCGGCAGCGAGCCGCCGCCGACAGTCACGTCGCCGACGCCGGTGACCTGCGCCACCTTCTGCGCCAGCACCGTCGAGGCCAGGTCGTAGAGCTCGCTGGTCGTCGCGGTGCGCGAGGTGAGCGCCAGCAGCATGATCGGCGCCTGCGACGGGTTGATCTTGCGGTACTGCGGCAGGCCCGGCAGGGCGCTCGGCAGCATCGACCGCGAGGCATTGATCGCCGCCTGCACTTCGCGGGCCGCGGTGTCGATGTTCTTGCCCAGGTCGAACTGGAGGAAGATGCGGGTCGACCCCTGTGAGCTCTGCGAGTTGATCTCGTTGACGCCGGCAATCGTCCCGAGGGCCCGTTCGAGCGGCGTCGCCACGCTCGACGCCATCGTCTCCGGGCTGGCGCCCGGCAGCGACGCCGTCACCGAGATCGCCGGGAAGTCGACCTGGGGCAGCGGCGACACCGGCAGCAGCAGGTACCCGAGCATCCCGACCATCACGACCGACAGGCTGAGCAGCGTGGTCGCGACGGGGCGCTGGATGAACGGCGACGAGAGGCTCATGCCGGCTCCTCCACGCTGACCGGACGCCGCACGTCACGCCAGGAGCGGCCGAGCCGATCGAAGAACAGGTAAATCGCCGGTGTCGTGAACAGCGTGAGCACCTGGCTGACGAGCAGGCCGCCGACCATCACCAGGCCGAGCGGCTGGCGCATCTCGGCGCCCGATCCGGTGGACAGCATCAACGGCAGCGCGCCGAACAGCGCCGCCAGGGTGGTCATCAGGATCGGCCGGAACCGCAGCAGCGCCGCCTGGTAGATCGCATCGCGCGGGCTCAGGCCTTCGGTCCGCTCGGCGTCGAGCGCGAAGTCGATCATCATGATCGCGTTCTTCTTGACGATGCCGATCAGCAGGATGATGCCGATGACGGCGATCAGGCTGAGGTCGGTGCCGGTGAGCAGCAGCGCCAGCAGCGCGCCGACGCCGGCCGACGGCAGCGTCGAGAGAATCGTGATCGGGTGGATGTAGCTCTCGTAGAGCACGCCGAGCACCACGTACATCGTGACGATGGCCGCCAGCACCAGGAGCAGCGTGCTGTCCAGCGACGAGCGGAAGGCCGCCGCCGCGCCCTGGAAGGTCGTCTGGATGCTCGCCGGCATCCCGACCTCTTCCTGCGCCCGCTCGATCGCCGCCACGCCCTCGCCGAGCGAGGCGCCCGGCGCCAGGTTGAACGACATCGTCACCGCCGGGAACTGGCCGGCGTGGTTGATCACGAGCCGCGTGTTGCGCTCGCGGATCGTCGCCAGGCTGGAGAGCGGCACCTGCCGCCCGTCGGCCGTCGCGACGAACACCTGGCCGAGGGCCTCGGGCCCGATCTGGAAGCGCGGGTCCACTTCGAGGACGACGCGGTACTGGTTGGCCTGCGTGTAGATGGTCGAGATCAGACGCTGGCCGAACGCGTCGTACAGCGCATCGTCGATCGCGGCGACGCGGATGCCGAGGCGGCTGGCGGCGTCCCGATCGATGTCGACGAAGGCCTGCAGCCCGCGATCCTGGAGGTCGCTGGCCACGTCGGCCAGCGCCGGCGCCTGCTGCAGGCGCGCCAACAGCCGCGGCACCCACAGGGCCAGCCGGTCGGCGTCGGGATCCTCCAGCGTGAACTGGAACTGGGTGCGGCTCACCCGGTCCTCGATGGTGAGGTCCTGGACCGGCTGGAAGTACAGCGTGATGCCCGGGACCTTGGCGACGCGTGCACGCAGCGACGCGATGATCTCGGTGGCCGAGCGCGCCCGATCTTCGCGCGGCGTCAGCGTGATCAGCATGCGGCCGCTGTTCAGCGTCGCGTTGGATCCGTCGACGCCGATGAACGACGACAGCCCGTGGATGTCGGGCTCCTGCAGGATCGCGCGGGCCGCGGCGCGCTGCCGATCGGCCATCGCGGCGAACGACACCGTCTGCGGCGCCTCGCTGATCACCTGGATGGCGCCGGTGTCCTGCACCGGGAAGAAGCCCTTCGGGACGATGACGTAGAGCCACGCGGTGAGCGCCATCGTGCCCAGCGCGATGAGCAGGGTGACGGTTTCGTAGCGCAGCGCCACCTTCAACGCCCGCCCGTACAGCTCGATCGTGCGATCGAAGAAGCGGCCGGTGGCGTGGTACAGCCGGCCGTGCCTGCCGTCGTGCTCGGCCCGCAGCAGCCGGGCGCACATCATCGGCGTCAGCGTCAGCGAGACCACGAGCGAGATCAGGATCGAGACCGCCAGCGTGATGGCGAATTCGCGGAACAGCCGTCCGACCACGTCCGCCATGAACAGCAGCGGGATGAGCACGGCGATCAGCGACACCGTCAGCGACACCAGCGTGAAGCCGATCTGACGCGCGCCCTCGAGCGCGGCCTGCATCGGCGTGGCGCCCTCCTCGAGATAGCGCGCGATGTTCTCCACCATCACGATCGCATCGTCCACGACGAAGCCGGTCGCGATGGTCAGGGCCATCAGCGTCAGGTTGTTGATCGAGAAGCCGGCGAGGTACATCACGCCGAACGTGCCGACCAGCGACAGCGGCACCACGACGCTCGGGATGATCGTCGCGGGGATGTTGCGCAGGAACACGAAGGTGACCATCACGACCAGCGCCACCGCGAAGATCAGCTCGTGCTGGACGTCGCGCACCGACGACCGGATGGTGTCGGTGCGGTCGCTCAGCACCGACACCGAGACCGTCTCCGGCAGGCCGGCCGTCAGCTGCGGCAGCACGGCGCGAATGCGATCGACGACGTCGATGACGTTGGCGCCCGGCTGGCGCTGGATGTTCACGAGCACCGCCGGCCGGTCGTCGGCCCAGGCCGACAAGCGGATGTTCTCGGCGCCGTCGACGACCTGCGCGACGTCGGAGAGCCGGAGCGGCGCGCCGTTGCTGTAGGTGACGATCAGGTCGCGATAGGCCTGCACCGAGCGCAGCTGATCGTTGGCGTCGAGCATGAACGACCGCTCGGGCCCGTCGAAGTTGCCCTTCGGCTGGTTGACGTTGGCGGCCGCGATCACGGCCCGCAGGTTCTGGAGGTTCAGGTTGTGCGCGGCGAGCGCCTGCGGATTGGCCTGGATGCGGACGGCCGGCCGCTGGCCGCCGGCGATGCTGACCAGCCCGACGCCAGGCAGCTGCGACAGCTTCTGCGCGATGCGCGTGTCGACCAGGTCGTACACCTCGGGCAGCGGCGTCGTCGGCGACGTGACCGACAGCGTCAGGACCGGCGTGTCGGCCGGGTTGACCTTGTTGTAGACCGGCGGCTGCGGCAGGTCGTTGGGCAACAGGTTGCCGGCGGCGTTGATTGCGGCCTGCACTTCCTGCTCGGCCACTTCGATCGCCTTGTCCAGCGAGAAGCGGAGCGTCAGGACCGACGCGCCGCCCGAACTGGTCGACGACATCTGGTCGAGGCCGGGAATCTGGCCGAACTGCCGCTCGAGCGGTGCGGTCACCGCGCTGGTCATCACCTCGGGACTGGCGCCCGGGTAGAAGGTGAGGACGCGAATCGTCGGGTAGTCCACCTGCGGCAGCGCCGAGACCGGCAGCAGCCTGTAGGCGAGGACGCCGGACAGCAGCAGCGCGCCCATCAGGAGCGCCGTGGCGACCGGGCGCAGGATGAATGGGCGCGAGATGTTCATCGCGTGGTCTCCTTGGCGGCGGCCTTGCCCGGCGCCCGACCCTGCTGCGGCCGCGGCCGGCTGGCTGGCGCGGCCGCGCCGGCGGTGCCGTCGATCACCTCGACCTGCACGCCTTCCTTCAGTGCGTCGACGCCCTCGAGCACGACGCGATCGCCAACCGCCAGGCCCTCGGTGATCGCGATGCGATCGGCCTCGGCCGGGCCGAGCGTGACGCGACGGACGGTGGCCTTGCCGTCATCGGTGAGGGCATAGACGAACGTGCCGAACGAGGCCCGCTGGATCGTTGCCGACGGGACGACGACGGCGTCGCGCAGCGTCGACAGGTTCAGCACGATGTTCACGAACTGATTGGGGAACAGCTTGTCGTCGGTGTTGGGAAACACCGCGCGCAGGCGGATCGTGCCGGTCGTCGTGTCGATCTGGTTGTCCACCGTCTGCAGCGTGCCGGTCGCCAGCTGCTGCGACTCGGCGCGGTCCCAGGCCTCGACCGGCAGCGAGCGGTCGCGGCGCATGGCGGCGAGCACCGACGGCAGGTCGGTTTCCGGCACCGTGAACAGCACGGAGATCGGCTGCATCTGCGTGATCACCACGATGCCGTCGGCATCGCCGGACTGCACGAGATTGCCGACGTCCACCTGCCGCAGGCCGAGCCGCCCGGTCAGCGGAGCGACGATGCGGGTGTAGGACAGCTGCAGCCTGGCGTTGGCCACCTGCGCGTCGTTGGACTGCACGCTGCCGATCACCTGCTTGACCAGCGCTTCCTGTGCGGTGAGCTGCTGGCGGGGAATCAGCTCACGCTCCGCCAGCGACTGGAACGAGGCCAGATCGGCACGGGCGTTGGCCAGGCGCGCATCGTTCTCGGCCTTGGCGCCGAGGGCCTGGGCGAGCGCCACCTCGTACGGACGTGGATCGATCTCGGCGAGCAGCTGGCCCTGACGGACCCGCTGACCCTCGGTGAAGTGCACGCGCACCAGCTCGCCGTTCAGGCGGCTGCGCACCGTGACGGTGTTCAGCGGCGTGACCGTGCCGAGTCCACGCAGCGCCACGCCGATGTTCCGCTTCTCGGCGGTCACGACGCGAACCGGCGGCTTCTCGTCTGGACGCCGCCCGAAGCCGCGGCCGAAGCCGCCCTTGGTCTGCTGGGCCGGGGTGCCGAAGTCGTAATACCAGACCAGGCTGGCGCCGCCGGCCACCAACAGGGCACCCACCACCCACTGCCACAGACGAGAACGGCGCCCCGTGGATGGCTCTGGACGGGTGTGATCGGGGTGGACGTCTGAGGAAATGGTCATGGCGGTTGGGAAATCGACCTCGGGATACGTTGCGTTCTGGATTACGACGGCCGGTCGGGCGGTGTGTCCCGCGGCACAAGATGTCGAGTTCCATGTTAGGACGCTTCGCGGCGGAGAAAGAGCAGGCGCGCGCAGTTTTTGCATCCTTAACACGCCAGCGCGTCGATAGGCCTACGGACGACTACCGAAGTGCAGCGATGGGCGGGGAACGGAACCGGCAGGCGCGTCACGCCCGTGACAAGGTAGGGCCGGTCTCCGAGCGCCGCCTGTCGACGGCCGGCTTGGGACAAGCGGCCCTACCACCGGGGACACGGGGCGCCATCGTCGGATTTGGTCAGCGGCCGATTACGCGCCAGAACGGCGGTCGGCGTGTCGGAGGGAGTGGCCCGACGCGGGCCGTGAAGGACGCCCACATACGGGGCGCCCTTCACGCTGCCGTCACCGGCAGACGATGTCGCCGTCGTCGATGGCGCGGCCGAGCAGGGCCCCGCCGCCGGCGCCGATGACCGTGCCAAGCGTCTTGGATCCGCCCGGAGCGATCACGTGTCCGAGCACGCCGCCGGCGATCGCGCCGACGATGAGGCCCGTCGTGCCGTCGTCGCGCTTGCAGTAGTAGCGGTTGTCGGAGCCGCGGTAGATGCGATCGTGGCGGCCGAGGCGGCGTGCACGCACGTCGCGGCGGTAGTGCCGGGCCGGATCCCAGGAGCCGTGCCTGGCGTCCCAGCGATCCTCACGGCGGTCGCGGCGATCCTCGCGCCGGTCCCACCGGTCTTCACGGCGGTCGCGGCGGTCCTCGCGCCGGTCACGCCGGTCCTCGTAGCGATCGCGGCGCCCCTGATCGGCAGCCAGTACCGGTGCCGGCAGTACCGCGAAGTTGGCCGCGAGCAGCATGGCGGCGGTGGCGAACTTGATGCGAGTCACGTCAGCCTTCTTTCCGAACGGTCGCGATTGACCTGCCCCGGCAGGGTGCAATGCGGGTGCCGTCGTCGTGCCGCCCGCGATAGCCGTACGTGACCTCTCCGCTGGTCAATGGCCGGCCCATAGACCTCGGTCGCGCGTCCATCGTCCTCGGCGGAGGGCATTCGGACCTCAGCGGGCGTCCGCCGCACATCCGGCCTATCATGCGTGGCCCGCGTTCGGGCCCGGCGACGAAACGGCGATGCCGCCTTGCACGTACCTGAGCACGATTGCGTGTCAGGCGACGAAGTTCGGCAAACCCGGCGGGGCTTCCAGGCTCGGGGCTGGTGCGTCGTCTGTGCCGCGTGTCGGTTCAGGAGGAGTCTGCGATGAGTGGTGTGAATCAGATTCGGCGCGGCGTGCTCGCCGCCGTGTTCTCGCTCGTGGCCGCCGGCGTGTCGGCGCAGGCCGTCGACGTTCAGAAGCCCTACGAGCCGACCAGCGGACAGGCGGGCAAGGATGTCGTCTGGGTGCCGACGCCGCAGGCGACCGTCGACAAGATGCTCGAACTGGCGAGGCTGACGCCGCAGGACCACCTGATCGATCTCGGGTCGGGCAACGGCATCACGGTCATCTCCGCGGCGAAGAAGGGCGCGACGGCCCTCGGCGTCGAGTTCAACCCCGAGATGGTGGCGCTGTCGAAGCAGCTTGCCGCCGAGGCCGGCGTCGCCGGCAAGGCGACGTTCCTCCAGGGCGATCTCTTCGAGGCAGACCTGTCGAAGGCGACGGTCATCACCCTGTTCCTGCTGCCCGACATCAACCTGCAGCTGCGGCCGAAGCTGCTCGCACTGAAGCCGGGCACGCGGGTCGTGTCCAACAGCTTCGACATGGGCGACTGGCAGCCCGACGTGCGCGAGACCTCCGAGCCGTGCACGTCGTGGTGCACCGCGATGTCGTGGGTGGTGCCGGCCAAGGTCGACGGCACCTGGCAGCTGGACGAGCAGCCGCTGACGCTCAGCCAGCAGTACCAGATGGTGACCGGCACGCTCGGCACGACGCCGATCAGCGCCGGCAAGCTGAAGGGCGACGAGCTCACGTTCACGGCCGCCGGCAAGGTCTACACCGGCCGGGTCGACGGCACCCGCATCGCCGGCCAGGGCTGGACGGCGACAAAGAGTAAGTAAGGCGCGTCATCGGACGCAGGCGCGGCGGGTCAGATCACCGGCGTCGGTTCGGTCAGGGCGGTCAGCACCTCGCGATACAGGTACTGCGCGCCCTCGACGCCGTTCCACGGGCCCTGCTCGTACTCGAGCGCGAACGTGCCGCGGAACCCGGCGGCCAGCATGATGCGGGTCGATCGCTGCACGTCGTTGCGGTCGCCCCAGCGGTCCCAGTACTTGGCGTGCACGTGCGTGTGTGCGTAGGGCGCCAGCATCTTCAGGCCGTTGAAGAGCATGTACTCGTGCTCCCAGTTGCAGAAGTCCGGCGAGGCTTCGCAGTACGGGTGGTTGACCTCGTCGATGATGGTCCGGACGTTGGCTGGTTCGGCCGCGAGACCCCAGTGGTTCTCGATGGTCACGCGGATGCCGAGATTGCCGCCAGCGTCGGCCATCTCCTTGTACGACTCGATCGCCGCCGCGAGCATCGGCACCATGTCGATGTTGCGCGGGTAGCCGTCGCCGGGCCCGCGGGCGATCGCACTCGGGCGGATGCTCGCGCCGAAGGCTTCCGGCGAATTCATCCGCATCGACTTGATGCCGAGCACGGCGCACCCCTCGAGCCACCGCCTGGCCATCGCCACGCCGGCCTTGCGCGCCGCGTCGGCCTCGGGCGATCCGTACGACGCCAGCGCGAACGGCGCGTTGTTGGAGACGTGCTGCACCTTCGTGCCGGTCTTCACGAGCGTGTTGGCGAGCGTGTCGAGCCACTTGCGGCCCGACGGGCTCAGCGGATCGAAGCCGCCGGCGCGGCCGTTCTGCGCCGGGAAGAACATCGAGTCGTCGGTCACGTCGCCGAACAGCGCCGACCGCATGTCCATGCGGGTGACGCCGGGGAACGTGTCCTTGGTGAACTGCGGGAAGTCCAGCAGCGTGATCTCGCCGTACTTCGCCTTCATCTCCGCGGCGCTTGGCAGATGGGCGCGGGCCGCCCGCGCCTTGTCGGCCACCGCGAGCGCATCGGCCGCATTCGGGTTCTTCGCAGCCGCCGCGGCATCCTCCGCGAAATCGCCCCGACGGCCGGCGCCGGCAGGCCGTGGCGCTCCGGCCGCGGCGCCGGGCGCGCCGCCGCCCTGGGCCCGCTGCTTGAAGAGCTGGCGCAGCGGATACGTGTTGCTGGCGAGGCGATCGAGGGCCGCCTTGCGCGCCTGTTCCTGCGCCGCTGCCGCATCCACCGGCGTCATCAGCAGCGCGGCGGCAGCGCCGGCGCCAGCAGTCTTGAAGAAGTGACGACGGTCCAGCGCGGCGACAGGCGATGTGGTGGTCTCCACGAACACGCTCCTCAGGGCAATGGGTGTGCTGCTGATACGACACACGCCCGTCGGACGTGTCGGCCTTCGTCCTTCGGCCGTCGGGATCGTCGCGGGCCTGGTCGGCCCGCGCCAGTTGGTGGGCGGCTCGGGGAGCCGCCCCTACCGACGTGTCGGACGTGTCGGCGTCGCCGTGTCAGCGCGGCCGCGGAGCGACGTGTGGAGCCATCCGTTGCGACGGACGAGAGCCGTCGCGCAGGCGAGTGGCACGCGTGGGGATGGGGGCCCCACGCACGTGTGCGAGTCGTACGCCGGAGCGGCGGATCTCCGGATGGCG
>CBIHOS010000107.1:0-16076 GCA_966211945.1 uncultured bacterium | reverse complement strand
GGGCTGCAGGCTGTAGGCAAGTCGATGAACGAACTCGAGGCGCTGACGCGCCGGCACTTCTTCCGCCAGGCCGGCTTCGGGATCGGCGGGGCGGCACTCGCTTCGTTGATGCAGGAGCAGTTGCTGGCGCAGGCGGCGCAGAAGCTCGCGCCGGCTGTGGCGCCGCGCGCCAAACAGGTCATCTTCCTGTTCATGGCCGGCGCCCCGTCGCAGCTCGACCTGTTCGACAACAAGCCGGCACTGCGCAAGTACGACGGACAGGCGATCCCGGCCGAGATCGTCAAGGGCGAGCGGTTCGCATTCATCAAGGGAACGCCGAAGCTGCTCGGCTCGCCGTACGAGTTCGCGCGGCACGGCAGGTCCGGCCAGGAGATCTCGACGCTCCTGCCCCACCTGACGACGATCGCCGACGACATCGCGATCGTGAAGTCGATGGCGACGACGCAGTTCAACCATGCGCCGGCCCAGATCTTCATGAACACCGGGCACCAGGTGATCGGGCGCCCCAGCATGGGGTCGTGGATGTCCTACGGCCTCGGCGCCGACAGCAAGGACCTGCCGGCCTTCGTCGTGCTGATCTCCGGCGAGAACAATCCCGATGGCGGCAAGTCGTGCTGGGGATCGGGCTTCCTGCCGACCGTGCACCAGGGCGTCGAGTTCCGCGGCGGCGCCGACCCCGTGCTGTTCGTGTCCAATCCCGACGGCGTCGACGCCACGCTGCGCCGCGCCTCGCTCGACGCGCTCAAGGACCTCAACGGCCTGCGCCAGGCCAGCGTCGGCGATCCGGAGATCGAAACGCGCATCAACGCGTACGAGCTCGCCTACCGGATGCAGACGAGCGTGCCCGAACTCACCGACATCTCGGGCGAGCCGCAGACCGTCCACGATCTCTACGGCACCAAGCCGGGCCAGACCTCGTTTGCCAACAACTGCCTGCTCGCCCGCCGCCTGATCGAGCGCGGCGTCCGGTTCGTGCAGCTCTATCACCGCGGCTGGGACACCCACGGCTCGAGCTTCGGCGACGACGTGATCGAGAAGCTGCCGCACCTGTGCCGGCAGACAGACCAGCCGGCCGCCGCCCTCGTGAAGGACCTCAAGCAGCGCGGCCTGCTCGATTCGACGCTGGTGGTCTGGGGCGGCGAGTTCGGACGCACGCCGATGAACGAGGCGCGCAACGGCTCGAAGTTCCTCGGCCGCGATCACCACCCGCGCGCCTTCACGATGTGGATGGCCGGCGGCGGCATCAAGCCGGGCATCACCTACGGCGAGACCGACGAACTCGGCTACAACATCGCCCGCGATCCGGTCGAAGTGCACGACCTGCACGCGACGATGCTGCACCTGCTCGGCGTCGATCACGAGAAGCTGACGTACCGCTTCCAGGGCCGCGACTTCCGCCTCACCGACGTCAGCGGCAAGGTGGTGCAGGCGCTGCTCGCGTAGCGTGCGGGCCTTCCCCTTCCATTTCCTCGCGGTCGGCGTGCTGATCGCCGCGGCACTCCTGCCCGGTGCCTTCCTGCGCGGCGAGGTGCTCGGCCAGGCCGGCCTGCTGTCGGCGTACGAGCCGTGGAAGTCGCATGCGCCGGAGGCGGTGCCGGCCAACCCGCTGCTCACCGACCCCGTGCTGGTCTTCTCGCCGCTGCTGACCCATACGGTGGAGAGCGTGCGGCACCGGCGGCTGCCGGTGTGGAATGCCGCGCTGTACGGCGGCCAGCCGTTTCTCGCGTCGTTCCAGACGGCCCTCTTCTCGCCGTTCACCGCCATCGCATTCGTCGTTCCGCTTCCCTACGCCACCGTGTGGATGGGGCTGGCGCCGCTCCTGGTGGGCGGCATCGGCATGTGGCTGTTCCTCCGCGGCCTCGGGCTCGGCGCGGCGGCCGCGTGGTTCGGCGGACTTGCGTACCTGATCAACACGTTCGCGTGGGTGTGGCTCGAGCATCCGCTGCCGGCCGTGGCGTGCTGGCTGCCCTGGGTCCTGCGCGCGACAGACCGCCTCGTGGCGCGCGGCACCGGTACAGCCTTCGGATCGCTCGCCGTCGTGGTCGCGCTCGTCATCCTGGCCGGTCATCCCGAGACGGCCGCGAAGGTGCTGATGCTTGCCGCGGCGTACGCCGCTGCAGCGGTGTGGCAGGCGCATGGCCGCCACTGGACGCCAGTGGCCGCGGCTTACGCGGCCGGCGTCCTGCTGACCGCGGTGCAGGTGGTGCCGTTCGTCGAGTACCTCTGGCAGAGCCAGGCGCTGCAGAGCCGCGAGGCGATCGCCATCAACCGGCTCTTCCTGCCCGTCGCCACGATCGTCACCGGACTGGTGCCCGACTTCTGGGGCAACCCGGGTGAGGGCACCTATCTCGCCCAGGTGAATCGCTTCGGGGTGGCGTCCAACTACGCCGAGCAGGCGCTGTACGGGGGCATCGCGGTCGTGCTGCTCGCGCCGGTCGCGCTCGCCGTGCGGCGCGGCGAGTGGCGGGTGACGTTCTTCGCGGCGGCCGGAGTAATGGGGCTCGCGTGCATGTTCGGACTGCCCGGACTGCTGCACGTCGTCTCCGAACTGCCGCTGCTGCGCGTGATGTTCCTGTCCCGATTCGGCCTGATCGCGATCGTCGCGGCCATCGTCCTCGCCGCCTACGCCGTGGACGCTCTGGCAGCAGGCGTCCTCGAGCACCGGCAGGCAATCGAACGCCTCGTCACCGCGACTGCCATCGCCGCGGCGGTGGGCGTAGGTGTCGCCTGGATGATCGCGCGACCGGCGCTGACGACCGCCGGCCTCGTGGCCGCCACGAGCCGCAGCTGCAGCGTGGCCCTCGCCCTGACGCTCGCGACCACGGCCCTCGTGTGGGCGCGCACCCGCGGCGCACTTGGCGCGCGCGCCTTCGCGGTGGCCGCATGCGTGCTGATCGCCGGCGACCTGGTCGTCGCGGCCCGCGGGTTCCACCCGACCACGGCAGCGCGGCACGTGTATCCGCCGGTGCCGGAACTCGACGAGATCCGGCGCGACGCCGGCGTGTTCCGCGTGTACGGCTGGGGCTCGGCGCTGCCGCCCGACACGGCGATGGCCTATGGCCTGCAGGACGCACGTGGCTGGGACGGCATGAACCCGTTCCGCTACACGCGCCTGCTCGACCTCGGCTACCTGCGCCAGTCGGCGGCATCGTCGACGCACCTCGCCGATCCGCGGCTGCTCGACCTGCTCAACGTGAAGTACGTGCTGCTCGACGCCGATCGGCCGATGCCGGCCGATCGCTACGCCCGCGTGCCGGGCAGCGTCGCGCCGCTCTATGTCAACCGCCGGGTGCTGCCACGGGCGTTTCTCGTCGATCGGTATCGCGTCCTCGATGACGACGGCATCATGAGGTCGATCCATGCCGGCACCGTCGATTTCGCCCGCGAGGTGCTGCTGGAAGACGAACTGCCGGCGGCGGATCGTCCGAGCCCTTCGCCGGCCGGCCCCCGCGGCGAAGCGACGGTGCGGCACTATCGCGACACGTTCGTCCAACTGCACGTGCGGACCGCCGCCGCGGCACTGCTGGTGGTGAGCGACGCGTACTATCCCGGTTGGACGGCGACGATCGACGGCCGGGACGTCGCCGTGCGCCGCGCCAACTTCGCGCTGCGCGCCGTGGCCGTGCCGGCAGGCGATCACGTCGTCGAGTTCCACTATCGCCCGTGGTCGCTGCGGGCCGGTGCCGCAGTGTCCGCCATCACCGCTATGCTCGTGTGCGCCGCGGTCCTGCGGGGCCCGAGGCGCCGCAACGGCGCGCCGCGCCGCCCAGCCACTCACTCGTGACCTTTCCAGCGCTCACCGTCATCGTTCTCGGGCACCCGTCGCTGATCGACACTGCCATCGCGTCGTGGTCCTCCGCCCTGCGGGCGTCCGGCATCGCGGCCGACGTGTTCGGAGGCGGCGATGGGTTCGGTCCAGGCGTGAACGACGCGCTGCGCCGCGCCCGCGGAGAGTTCGTCCTGATTGTGCCCGTCGACGCCACACCCGGCGCCTGGTTCGACGCGGTGTGGACCGATCGCCGCACGACCGGCTTCGTGCTGATCGGCGGCGCGCCGCGGGCAACGGCGCCGGCCCGTCGGTCGGTGCGGATGCGCGCGCTCCGGCGAGCCCTCTCCGTGCCGATCGGGCTCGATGCCGATGCCGTGTTCGCGCGACGCGCGGCGTTCGTCCACCTGCCCGACGCGGCCGGTGCGTTCGAGTGGATCGTCGAGGCGCTCGTGCTGGCCAACTCGGACGGCTGGCCGATCGGGCGCGCGGCCGGGCCGGCGGCCGCGTCGCCGCTCGAGACGCGTCTGTCCCCCGCCTCGCTGTGGCGGCTCTGGGTCCTGCGCAATTCGGCGTTCTCGGCCGACTACGACGAGCGCGCCTTCAACAGCGTCATCCCGCTGCAGCGCTACTGGCAGCGGACGCGGCACCGGTTGATTCACGGCTTCGTCGATCCCGCCACGCGCATCCTCGACGTCGGCTGCGGCTCCAGCCGCATCGTGCAGGACCTGCCGCATGCGGTGGGGCTCGACGTCCAGATCAAGAAGCTGCGGCGGATCGCCCCGCACACGCGCAAGGTGGTGCAGGCGACGCTCACGCACCTGCCGTTCCCGGCCCGGGCGTTCGAGACGCTGATCTGCTCGCAGGTGATCGAGCACGTGCCCGAGCCGCTGGTCGACTGGCGCGAGATGAACCGCGTGCTCACGGTCGGCGGCACGCTGGTGGTCGGCACGCCGGACTACGCGACGATCGCCTGGCCGGTGCTCGAACGGCTGTACGGCATCGTCCACCCGAAGGGCTACGTCCACGAGCACATCAACCAGTACACGGCCGCCAGCCTGCGCCGCGCGCTCGAGACACACGGCTTCGACGAGCTCGCCAGCGCGTATGTCGGCGGCGGCGAACTGATCGTCAAGGCGCGCAAGCGCGCCGACCTGCCCACGGCGTCCCGATGCTTCTGCTAGAGTGGCCGCCATGCGGCTCCGCCTGTCGTTCGCGCTGATGGCCGGCGTGCTGGCCGCAGGCTGTACCCGCACGCCGCCGGCCGCCGCCCCCGTCACGGACGCACGGCTGCTCACGATCAGCGTGGTCGCCACGACCGATCTGCACGGCCACGTGGAGGCGCTGCCCTGGCTCTCCGCACACATCGAGACGCTGCGCGCGAAGCGGCGGGCCGAGGGCGGCGACGTCCTGCTCGTGGACGCCGGCGACATGTGGCAGGGCACGCTGGAGTCCAATCTCTCGGAAGGCGGCGCCGTCGTCCGCGCCTACAACACGCTCGGGTATCACGCGGCGACGATTGGCAACCACGAGTTCGACTTCGGCCCGGTCGGTCCGGCCACCGTGCCGCGCGCGCCTGGCGACAACCCGACCGGCAACATCGAGTATCAGGCGACGCAGGCGCGCTTCCCCTTCCTCGCGGCCAATCTCGTTCGCCGCGACGGCTCGCCATGGACGCCGCCCAACGTGCAGCCCTCGACGACCGTGCACGTCGCCGGCGTCTCCGTCGGCCTCATCGGCGTGACGACAACGGGGACGGCGACGGCCACCGACCCGCGCAACCTCGTCGCGCTGCAGGTGCTGCCGCTGCTCGACGCCGTGCAGCGCGAGGCAACGGCGCTGCGGGCCCGCGGTGCGACAGTCGTCGTGCTGCTCGCGCATGCCGGTGGGCGCTGCGAGGCGTTCACCGACCCCGAGGATCCCTCGTCGTGTCGTCCGCAGAGCGAGATCGTGCAGCTGGCGCGTGCCCTGCCGCCAGGCCTTGTCGACATCGTCGCGGCCGGTCACTCGCACTACGGCATGGCCCATCGTCTCCATGGCGTGCCGATCGTGCAGGCCTTCAACGAAGGTCGGGCGTTCAGCCGCGTCGATCTCGACATCGATCCGTCGACCCGGCGGGTGCGCGCATCGCGCATCCTGCCGCCGCAGTACGTGTGCGACGGCAGGACACTGATGGACATCACGCCGTGGCAGGTCGAGGCGTGCGCGCCGCCCGCCTATGAAGGCCGACCGGTGCGCTTCGACACGCGGATGGTGCAGGTCCTCCGACCCGACATCGAGGCCGCCCGGGCCCGGCGCGAGCAGCCGCTCGGCGTCACCGTGACCCACCGCTACACGCACTCGCCGCGCGAGGAGTCGCCGGCCAGCCACCTGGTGGTCGATCTCCTGCGCGCCGCGACACCGGGCACCGACGTCGCCATCTACAACGCGACCGGCACGCGCGCCGAGCTGCCGGTCGGCCCGGTGACCTACGGCGACATCTATGCGCTGCTGCCGTTCGACAGCGTGATCGCGACGGCGACCCTCGATGCCGCGACGCTGGCCGAGGCCATCCTGCGGGGCGTGTCGCGCGGGCCGCTGCCGATCATCTCGGGGCTCGAGGCCGAGGTGACCTGTGAAGGGCAGACGCCGCGCGTGTCGCTGCGCCGCGACGGCCGCGTCCTGCCGCCGGAGACGCCGCTGTCGGTCGTGACGAGCGAGTTCCTGTCGTCGGGCGGCGGCGGCATCTTCCCCGATCAGGCCGAGCGCTTCACGTTGCAGCTGGACCGGCCGATGCGCGAGGCCGTCGTCCGGGTGATTCCCACCCAGGGCGATGCGATTCGATCGGGCCGGATCGGCGGATTCGATCCACGCCATCCGCGCGTGCGGCTGCCGCAGGGCGCCTATCCCGTCCGCTGCTCCTCGCCGGCGCAGTAGCGCATCGTACGGCCACGCAACACTCGGTGAGTTGCGCGACGACGCGCGTGGGCCGCCGCGGTGGCGTGGCTCCTGCATGCAGGATGTCATGGCGCGCGATGACGAGCCTGCCGGGCACGACCCAGACACGAACAGCCGCGTGGCCGCGGCCCTGCGCGACCTCGCGGCCGTGCAGGCATCGACGCAGAAGGCATGGGGATACAAGCGTGCGGCCGCGGCGGTGCTCGGCCTCGAGGAGCCGATCGAGCACCTGCGCGAAGCCGACGGCACGCTCCGGCGCATCAAGCACGTCGGCCCGGCGTCGACGAGGGTGATCCTCGAAGTGCTCGAGACGGGCCGGTCCGCGATCGTCGAGGACGCGATCGCCGGCAGCGAAGACCGTGACGATCTCGCAGCGCGCGCGCAGTACCGACGCCACTTCCTGAGTCGGGCCGAGGTCGTCCGGGCGTTGGCGGATCCGCGGCTCACGGGGCCGGTTCTCGCCGACCTGCACGGCGATCTCCACATGCATTCGACGTGGAGCGATGGCAGCGACAGCATTGCGGCGATGGCCGACGCGTGCCTGGCCCGCGGCTACCGGTGGTGCGCGATCTCGGATCACTCGTACGGCTTGCCGGTCGCACGCGGCGTGTCGATGGACGCGCTGGCGCGCCGGCACGACGAGATCGACGCGCTCAATCGCCGGTTCGGGGAACGCTTCCGCGTGCTCGAGGGAATCGAGGCCAACCTGCGCGCCGATGGCACGGTGGACATGACGGCGGAAGAACTCTCGTGGCTCGACGTCGTCATCGCGTCACCGCATTCGGCGCTGCGCAAAGCCGACGACCAGACCGCGCGGATGGTCGCGGCAGTCCGTCAGCCTGGTGTGCACGTGCTCGGGCATCCCCGCGGCCGCATGTACGGCTCGCGTCCGGGCGTGACCGCCGACTGGGACGCGGTGTTCGCCGTCGCCGCCGCCAACGACGTCGCCATCGAACTGGACGGCGATCCGTCGAGGCAGGACCTGGACTACACGACCGCCAGGCGTGCCGTCGAGGCTGGCTGCCTCTTTGCCGTCGACAGCGACGCGCACGCCTGCGACCAGCTGGCCTACAGCGAAACCGCACTCGCGCACGCGCGGCTCGCCGGCGTGCCCGCCGACCGCCTCGTCAACACCTGGCCACTCGAGCGATTGCTGGCGTGGTGCGAGGCGCGGCGTGCCACCCTGCGCACCTGATCGACGCCGAACGGCCTCACGCAGGAGTGCGCAGCACGCGGAGCGCGCGTTCCCAACGCAGGATCTCGTCGAGCATCGTCCTGGCGGCGGCCGCCAGCGTGTCGGTGCCTGTGAAGACGCCCGCCTCGTCGAGGTGGGACGTGAACATCTGGATGACGACGGCTTCGACGATCGGCACCATCTTCAACCCCGAGAGCATCGGCTTGATCGACTGCACCGCGCGGATGCCGCCGGAGATGCCGCCGTAGCTCACGAAGCCGGCCGGCTTGTATGCCCATTCGTGTACGAGGTAGTCGATCGCGTTGATCAGGCTGGGCGCGGCGTGATGGTTGTACTCGGGTGCCACGAACACGAACGCGTCGGACCGCTCGACGATCGCGCTCCAGGCCTTCGTGTGCGCCTGCGTGTAGCGGCGCAGCCGTGGGTGGCCGGGCTCGTCGAACAGCGGCAGCGCGAGGGCGCCGAGGTCGACGACCTCGACCTCGAGACCGCCATGGGCGCGGGCCACCTGTTCGAACCATGTGGCGACGCCGGGGCCCTTGCGGCCCTGGCGCGTGGCAACGGTGACGATCTGCAGGAGAGGCATGCGCCTCTCATGTTAGTGCCGCGTCGCAGCCGCCTTCACGAGCCAGGCTTCGTGCAGCCGGGAGTGCTGCCGCCAGTTGCGATCGCTTTCGTCGATCGGGTCGAACGTGACGAGCACGGTCCCCGACTGCACGGCCGACGCCGGCACGAGGTACTCCTTCGGCTCGCCGAGCACGGTGCTGTAGGCGCGCGGCGGCACCGGCGTGCCGTTGATCCGCACCTTGACGTCGCCGTTGCCGTTGAGCCGAAGCGTGTACGCGGCGGTGCGGTCGATGGCGTCGTACCGCAGGCCGACCGGCCACCGCAGGCTCGTGAGCCACGTCTGACGGACGCGCGTGCGGCCTTCCTTCTCCCAGGTGAAGTGCGGCGTCGGGCCGACGAGCAGCCCGGGCGGCGTCCGCATCGCCTGCGCCTGCACGACGTGCGGCGACCGACCGACGTGGCCGAGGTCGTCGTAGAAGCTGCCGTCGCCCGGTGTCTCCCAGGTGGCGATGGCGGCGAGGCGGGCGACGCGCGCCGCTTCGTCGCCGAGCGCCAGCGCCCTCGCGATCTCGTCCTCGATCCACCAGCGGTTGTTCAGCGGATACCGGATGAAGTCGAGCACCGCGCCACGTTCGCGCCCGCTCGCCTTGTAGCGAGGCGTGTCGAGCTGCATGCCGATCGAGTCGAAGAGCGCGGCGCCGAGTTCCTCGAGGCGCTCGCGCCACGCGTCGTGCGGGCCGGCCACGTCGGCCCTGCCGAGGATGGTCGTGGCGCGTTCCACCGCCGCCGCGGCGCCGGTGTGCGGTGCCGCCAGCAGCGCCGTGTTTGCCTCGCGTTCGAAGCTGGTTTCGGCGATCAGCCGATGCCGCGTCCAGGCGTCGTAGTAGGCCCGGAACAGCGCCTGCTGCCAGCGCCAATCACCCTGCAGCGCGGGAAACTCCTTCTCGAGGCGCTGCCACGCGCTGAGCGTGCCGTCCACCGCGCCGTTGCTGGCGAGCGGCCCCTGCCAGTTGCGCTCGAGCGCCAGCAGGCCGTCGGCGGCGCGTTCTGCAGCCGGCTCGCCGAAGAAGAGCCGGGCATACTCGACGAGGATCTCGCGCGCCGTGCTCCCGGGCGACCACGCCTTGGCGCTCCAGACGGCCTTGTTCACATCGTCGTTGACGCCGTCGGAATAGCTGATGAAGCCGTCGGTGTGCGGCGCCAGCCGATCGTGCAGGGCGGCATAGAAGACCGGCCGCGGGTTGATCGGCTCGCGCCCCAGCGTGAAGTTGTAGGCCGGATCCCAGTCGGGCACGACGTACTGCGCGCGCACGGTGTGGGTGACGTCCGGGTAGTCGCGCAGCTTGTAGCGGCGATCGAGCCGGGCGCGCGTCTCGGCCAGCGGCGGGCTGCTGGGACCGGCCACGAGGCCGCCGAACCACGGCAGGTCCTGGCCGTTGATCTGCGTGTAGATCCAGTCGACCTGATCGGCCGGGAACCACTGCAGCGACAGCCAGACCTGCGCCTTCGGATGGTGCTTGCGCAACCGCGTCGCGAGATCGGCCAGGTACGGCATGACGAGCGAGGCGGCGTTGTGGCCCGGATCGCCGCCCGGGACGAACACCGCGTCGAGGCGCGGCATCGCGGCGAACATCGCGTCGAGCCGATCGAGCGTCGCGGCGCGCAGCGGCGCGTCGGCGAGGTCGTAGTCGGCCGGCGTCCAGATCCAGTAGTCGAGATCGTACCGGGCGCAGATGCGGCTCACCGTGACGTTCATCACGTCGCGCGGCACCGGGAAGTGCGGGCTGACGCGTGTGTCCTGGAGCGGGATGTTCTCGATGCTGTTGGCGCCAAACAACGCGAGTTCGCGGATGTAGCGGTCGTAGCGCGCCTCGTCCCAGGCGTCGTAGGTGTTGGAGTGCTGGCGGTAGCCGAGCTGGTGCCCGCGAATCGGGTAAGCCGGCGATGACGAGATGTCGAGATCGCCGGGGATGCCGCGCGGCCCGCCGGCGTTGCCCGGCGACCAGCGCAGCGCCCGGAGCAGCGCACCGGTGCCAAACAGCGCGCCACGTCCGTCGGCGCCGACCACCCACACGCGCGTCGCAGCCCCGGTGCGTTGGACGCGAAGCTGATAGCCCTCGGGTTGGAGAGCGGCCGGGTGCAGCAAAGGCACCACGACTCCCGGCCCGACCCAATCAGCCGCAGCGCCAGCCCGCAGCCCCGAGGCCACGACGATCGTGACGGGTGCGGTCGGCGCGGGCCCCGCCGGAGCGCCGAGCCGCCGCCCGAGCTCCTCGCGGAGCACCTCGGCGGCCGCGCGTTCGGCCGCCGGCCGCGGCTCGGGCCGGACAACGATGGTGGCTCGTGTGAGATCGACGAGGTCGCCGCCGGCCGCCAGCGACGGGACGCACGCACACGCGAGGGCCAGGAGAACCCGTTGCAACGGAAGTGGTTTGAGCACGGTTGTGAGCCGAGTTAATCGAAGCGCGTTTCAAATGTCAATCGTATGACGTCGAAATTGAAACGCGACCCCGACCCCGACCCAGACCTGACCTGACAAACCGCCTACCGGGTCTCAGGGCGGAGTTGACCGGCCAGGAAGTCGCGGGCCACCGCCGACGGCGCCTGCCGCAGCGCCTCGACGCGGTGGTTCATCTCGCGCATGTGCGCCACGGTGATTCGCCCCCCGAGTCCGTCCAGGGCGCGCCGCACTTCGGGGTGGCGCCGCAGCGTGTCGGTCCGCACGACCGGCACCGCGTCGTACGGCGGGAAGTACTGTCGCGTGTCGGCGAGCTGCACGAGGTCGAGCGCACGGATCAACCCCGACGTGGCGTCGCCGGCGATGAGGTCGGCCTGGCCGTTGGCCAGCGCCCGGTACGTCAACGACAGGTCCATCGCGCTCGGCGGCTCGGCGAAGCGCAGCCCGTACGTCCGGGCCAGACCCGCATAGCCGTCGGGGCGGTCCAGGAACTCGTACCCGAACGCGGCGCGCCAGCCGGGCGCATGGCGTGCCGCGTCCTCGATGCTGCGCAGTCCGTGCGTGCGCGCGTCCTCGCCGCGCACCAGGATCGCGAACGTGTTGTCGAACCCGAGCGGCGGGAGGAGCGTGCGGCCCGACGCGGCGTACGACGCGCTCACGCGCGACATCACCTCCGCGCGATCGCCCCCGAGCGGCTGGCGGAAGACCGCCGTGAGCGCCGTGCCCGTGTACTCGACGTAGACATCGATGTCGCCCGAACGCAGCGCCTGCTCGCAGATCAGCGTGCCGCCCAGGTTGAGCCGGCGCTCCACGCGCAGTCCGGTGTCGCGTTCGATGACCTGGGCCACGATCTCACCCAGGATCAGCTGTTCGGCGAAGTTCTTCGACCCCACGACCACGACGTCTCCGGCGCTGCGCCAGGCAACCACGGCGTAGATCGACGCCGCCACGAGCACCGCGCCGGCCAGTGCCGCCGCCGGCCGCGCCCATCGATCGATGGCACCGCGACGCCTGCGCATGCGCCGTTCGATCAGCCAGAGCCCGCCGTCGACGATCAGCGCGAGCGCCGCCGCCGGCACCGCGCCCGCGAGGATCACCGTCGTGTCCACCATGGACAGGCCGCGGTAGATGTATTCGCCGAGGCCACCGGCGCCGACCGCCGCCGCGATCGTCGCCGATCCCACCGCGACGACAGCGGCGATGCGGATGCCGGCAACGATGCTCGGCAGCGCCAGCGGGATCTCGACCTGCCACAGCAGTTGACGCGGCGTCATGCCCAGCGCGACACCGGCGTCGCGAATCGATGGCTCGATGCCCGTGATGCCCAGCGTCGTCGTGCGCAGGATCGGCAGCAGGCCGTACAACGTCAGCGCGACGATCGCCGTGCGTGATCCGATGCCGCCGAGCAGCGGCAGCGGCAGCAGGAAGCCGAACATCGCGAGGCTCGGCACCGTTTGCACGGCACTTGCCACCGCCATGACCGGGCCGCGCAAACGCGCCCGGTGCGCAGCGGCGATGCCGAGCGGCACGCCGATCGCGATGGCGAACGTCGTCGAGAGCCCGACCAGCAGCAGGTGCTGCCCGAGCAGTCCCAGGAACTCGACGCGATGCTCGAACCAGAAGCGGAGCAGGATCACGTCACGGCTCCGCGCCGCCCGGCGGCGAGGGCCGCCGCAGGCGGGCATCCCGCAGCGCCGCGATCACGGGGTCGTCGGCCGCGTCGAACGCGGTCGCGGCGACACACGCCTGCAGTCGTCCCTCGTCGACGATGCAGATGCGGTCGGCGAGCAGGAGGGCCTCTTCGACGTCGTGGGTGACGAGCAGGATGGTCTTGCGGAGCCGCTGCTGCACACGCGCGGTCTCCTGCTGGAGCTCGGCGCGGGTGATGGGATCGAGGGCGCCGAACGGCTCGTCCATCAGGAGCACCGGCGGATCGGCCGCGAGGGCACGCGCCACGCCCACGCGCTGCCGCTGCCCGCCCGACAGCTCGTCGGGCCAGCGGGTCGCGAACTGCGCCGGCGGCAGGCCCACCAGATCGAGCAGGTCGGAGGCGCGGGCATCGGCGGCGCCGGCGGGCCATCCTTCGAGTCGAGGGACGACCGCGACGTTGTCGGCCACCGACAGATGCGGAAACAGGCCGCCGTCCTGCAGCACGTAGCCGATCCGTCGCCGCAGCCGGATCGGATCCCACTCGCGCGTGTCGCGACCGTCGACCAGCACGTCGCCGCGCGTCGGCACGAGCATGCGGTTGACGAGGCGCAGGATCGTCGACTTGCCGGCGCCGCTCCGGCCGAGGATCGCGACGACCTCGCCCGCCGCGATCGTCAGCGTGAAGCCGTCGAGCACCGGCGGCCCGCTCGGATGACGAAAGGCGACGTCCCTGAACTCGACGGCCGCGTTCGACACGGCAGGCCTAGTCCGACTGGCGGGCGATCTCGGCGGCGTGCCGCTGGACCTTCCGTACGGCCTCGGCAATGTGGTCCATGTCCTCGCGCGGCCCGAGCAGCATCGTCTGCGTCAGCCACACGGCCTGCTCGCAGAGGCGATCGTTCTGCGGCGTCTGCGTCCGCGCCTTCCAGTCCTCGAGCAGCCTGGCGCCGTAGATGCGCTGGTAGCCGGCACTCGCGAAGGTATTGGCGAGGAACGGCTCGCGCGTGAGCGGCGTGTAGCCGCTGCTGGCCGGAACGCCCTCGGCCCGCAGCGCCTTCAGGAACGCGGCGCGCGACAGGCCGGCAAAACCCGACGGGTCGTAGCGCAGCATGTACAGGTGGTACGCGTTGCGGGTGTTGCCCGGGTACATCTTCGCGGGCGTGATGCCCGGGATCTGCGAGAGCTGCTGCGTCAGGTACGCGGCGTTGGTCTCGCGCTGTCGCGACTGCGCCTCGTGGCGGGACATCTGCGCGACGAGCAGCGCGGCCTGGAACTCGGTGAGGCGGAGGTTGAGACCCGGGCCGCCATACGCGAAGTCGGCGCCATCGCGCGGCCGGCCGTTGTTGTGGAACGCGAAGGCGCGTTCGGCCAGCGTGGTGTCGCTCGTGACGACGGCGCCGCCCTCGCCGCTGTTCAGGTTCTTGCTCGCCTGGAACGAGAAGCAGCCCGCCTTGCCGATCGAGCCGACGTGCCGGCCCTTCCACTGCGCGAGATGTGACTGGCAGGCGTCCTCGATCACCGGCAAGTTGCGGGCCTGCGCGGTCGCCATGATCGTGTCCATGTCCGCCGACGCACCGCCGAGGTGCACCGGCAGGATGAGACGCGTCTGCGGCGTGATCAAGGCCGCGATCTTCCCGGCATCGATCTGGAACGTCTCGATGTCCGTGTCGACGAAAACGGGAAGCGCATGCATGGCCAGCACGGCGTTCACCGTCGCCACGAACGTGTACGGCGGCACGATCACTTCGTCGCCGGCGCCGATGCCGCCTGCAGCCAGCGCGGTCACGAGCGCCGATGTGCCGTTGGCGGTCGCCAGGCAGTGGCGAGCGCCGGTAATCGACGCGTACTGCGCCTCGAAGGCCCTGGTCTGCGTGCCGGAAAGGCGGCCCCACTTGCCGCTTCGCAGCACCGACAGCAGTGCCTGCTCCTCGGTCGAGTCCCTGATCGGCCAGCTCGGGAACGCCGCGGTCCGCACCGGACTGCCGCCCAGCACGGCGGGACGTCCACCACTGGCGATTGCGGCCGGACGCGCTGCGGCGGGCTGCGCGGCCGCCGCAGGCCTCGCACCTGCGATCGACGCGCCTGCCGCCACGGCCCCGAGAAACTGACGGCGGGAACGGTTGATGATCATCGTGTGCTCCTCATGAGCCGGGCCAGTGCCGCGAAGATGCGGTCTTCGACGGTGGCATCGAACGGTCCCGGGCGGCCGTAGTACAGCAGCGCGCCGCCGCCCTCGTAGCCGCCTTCCTTCAGCACGCGCGCCGACGGCACGTAGCCGAAGACGTCGTTGGCATACCCCACCGGCCACACATCGTCGTCAGCGTACTCGCGCCGCAGGCGAAGCGCATAGTCCACCACGACCTCGCCGCCGAGCGTGACGAGCGTGACGTCGCGGCCGAACCGCCAGACCTGCACGGGCATGCGCTGCGAGGTCGGCAGGGTGCCTTCCCGGGCCTTGATCCCGGCCATCAGCACCGCGTGCCGTTCGACGTACGGGTCCGCCAGGCCGAATCGCGACTTCCATTGATCGGGTGTGAGCGCCGCCTCGAACGGCAGGTCGACCCATTCCAGCGCGGCCCGGGTCGGGCCGCTGACCGGCGTGAGGCCCGCCAGTGCGGCGACGACGGCGCTTGCCAGCGTCTCGCCGTGCTGGTCGACGGTCTCGCGCGTGCCGCGCGGCTTCGGGTTGATGTCGGCGCCGCACCCGGCCATGAACAGCGCGGTGAGTCCGGGCCGCATGGCCTCGATGCGGGCCTGCGCCACGCCCGCGTAGTCGCCGTGCCACTCGACGTGCGTAGCCGGCAGCGTCGTGTTGTGGCAGGCATAGCTGAAGAGCACGGCGCGCGGCGCGCCGCCGATGTCCACCCGCAGCATCGGCACGCGCGGATCGGACGGACCGTCCGGCGTGAACTGGACGCGGCGGTTGGCGCCAAACGTCACTGTCGTGTCGCCGGCGTGCAGCGTGGCCGGCGCCAGCCCCTTGATGGCGGCGCCGACCAGATCGACGATCTGCGCCTCGAGCGTCGCCGTGTACGCCTCGACGTCGCGCACCTGCGCCGGGGTCACGTCGTAGGCCACCATCAGCTGCGTGTCGACGACCGGACCGCTGTGGGTATGGCTGGACGCGAGCAGGAGCCGCTCGCGCGGCACGCGGTGGCGACGCGCCACGGCTGCGCCGATGCGGCTCGACATGCCCGTCGTCACACCGAGGAGGTCGAGCGTGACGACGACGAAGCGCTGGCGGTTGGCGCCCTCGATCGCCAGCGCCTTGGCGTGCAGGGGCTGCGACGTGCCTTGCGCCGGCTGGGTCCGGGCCGCGTAGCCCGCCATCCAGATCGAGGTCTTCGGCGTGATGTCGGCGGTGGCGACGCCGGCTTTCCACGTGGTGGCGGCCCACGCCGCACTCGGCAGGGTGGCGGCACCGGTCAGGGCTGCAAGGAAGGTTCGACGGTCCAGGCTCACGATGGGCCGGATTCTATCGCTCATTCATCGCCGGGTATCGG
>CBIHOS010000106.1:0-16131 GCA_966211945.1 uncultured bacterium | reverse complement strand
GTGGAGCGGGCTACGGGAATCGAACCCGTCTTACTGGCTTGGGAAGCCAGGGCATTACCACTATGCTAAGCCCGCGCGTGCGAACCTCCAGTATTGTGCCGGGATTCGACCGATTGTCAACCGCTGACGCCTCCCGTGCGCATGCCGCACCCGCATCGCCGCGCCGACGCGCGACGCCTCGCGCGCCTGGACGGCCGGGCCGCGACACGCCGGACCCCGCCAGCTGATGCCGCTCCTCTGGTGCCTGTGCCTGCTCGCGCTGCAGGGTGCGGCCGCGACGCTGTACATCAAGCTTCGATTCGACGGCAGCAAGGCCGCGCCCGTGATGCACGCGGCGGTCGTGATCGCGCTGCTCGTCACGTGTCTCCTGCCATTCCTCGCCGGCGTCACCGCAGCCCCATCACGCCGGCGACGGCTCGCGTTCACTGCCGTCATGACCGTCGCGCAGGTGCTGCTGTGGCTGTTCCATGGGCTGATGCTGCTCGCCTACACGCATTGGCAATCACCGTTCGCGCTCGAACTGCTCGGCGCGTACGCACCTCACGTGCCGACGCTGCTGCGTGCCTCGGGTGTGGCGCCCTCGCTTGCGGCGGCCCTCGCCTCGCTGGTCGTCGCCGCCACCGCGCTTGCGTACTGGAGGATCAGCGACGCCGCACTGCGTGGGCTTGCCGACCTCGTCCACCTGGCCGGGCGTGGGGCGGCGCGCATCGGCGCGCGGCGGGTTGCCGCGGCGCTGGCGGGCATGAGCGTCGTGGCGGCCGCGGTATACGTGCCGACGCGATCGCTGTGGGCGACGCGCGAACCGGTGCACATCGCACTGAACAGCGACTGGAGCCAGGGCCAGCTCGCGCCGGTGCCGCTCTTCGTCAACTACAGCGTCGGCCGGCGGGAGGTGATGCCATCCGTCGTGTCCACGGCCCCGCGCCCACGCACGCTCGTGCTCGTGATCGTCGACGCGTTGCGCAGCGACCGGATGCGCGTCTACGGCGCCGCCCGTGAGAACACGCCGTTTCTCTCGAGCCTGGCCCGCGAAGGGACACTGCACCGCGTCGATCGCGCCTACTCGGTCTGCACCGTGTCCTTCTGCGGCATCCTGGGCACCCTGGCCTCGCGGTACTGGCATCAGCTGTCGGTGCCGCCGGCCACCATCACCGACGTGCTCGCGTCGTACGGGTACCACAGCCGATTCGTGCTCGGCGGCGACCATCGCCGCTTCTCCATCCTCACGAACCTGTACGGCTCGCACGTCGATGCGTACACCGATGGCGCCGATCTCGGTGGCGCCTACCCGAACGACGACCGGGCGCTGATCGCGTCGCTGCGTCGCTCGCGACCGCCGGACGGAGCGCCGCTGTTCCTGTACGTCCATCTGATGAGCGTCCATGCGCTCGGCACTCGACACGACGACTACCGGCGCTGGCAGCCCGACACGGTCTCACTGCTCGAGGGCTGGCGCGACCCGGCGCGCCGGGCGACTGCGTATCGCAACCGATACGACAACGGCATCCTGCAGGCCGACGCCATGATCCGCGAGGTCTTCGACTGGTTGCGCGAGTCGAGGCGACTCGACGATGCGCTGGTCGTGCTGACGGCCGATCACGGCGAGTCCCTGGGCGAGGATGGTCACTTCGCACACGGAGGAGCTCCCGTGGAGGCCATGGTGCGCATACCGCTGCTCATCTACGATGCGCAGCAGGGCACCTACCCGTCGCGTGCCGTCTCGAGCCAGGTCGACATCGCCCCGACGATGCTGGCGTCCATCGGCGTGACGCCGCCGTCGAGTTTCGCCGGCGTGGCTCTGCAGCAATCCGTGAGCGGCAGACCGATCCACGTCGACTCCCAGCACGTCTCGGGTGTCGTGCTCGAGCAGGGCGGCCGCCTGCTCAAGCACCTCGTGCGCGTCGAGGACGGCGCTGAATGGCTCGTCGGTGTGGACGAGGCGTCGTCCGACTCCGAGAGCGCCATCCGTGGCGAAATGGCAGGACCACCGCTCCGCAAGCGTCGCGCCGATCTCCGCCGCTGGCACGTCCCCCGTCCGTAAGCTGAAGCTTGCGCAGTGCCCGAGGTGGACGGGGCGACCGTGTCATATTGCTCGCGCTTGTAGGGCCAAGCTACAACCTCGACGCCGCCACACACTCAAACGGTTCGACCCCGTCCGGAGTGCAGTCGGTCCGCTTCTTGCCACCAGTGGCGCGCAGAAGGCGGGCACGCGCCCGCTGTGAACCACAGCCCGCCGACGGGCCGTCCTGGCCCGTCCACGGGTCCGTAACACCGTTGCAAGGAAGAGGAACCACAGCCATGAAGCGCACACTCCAATGGGTGACCATGTTCACCGTGGCGGCCGGCATGACGGCGATGGCGCAACAGCAGGGCGCATCCACTCCGGGCATGGCGAGTTCGCAGTCGGGCCAGACCGTCACCGTGCAGGGCTGTCTCCAGTCCGGCGCCGGCATGAGCGGCACCCATACGATGAACACGCCCGCGCCTGGCAGCACGGCGTCCAGCGGCACTACCGCCCCGACCGGGTCCACTGCGGCGCCGGGGGCGCCCGGGGCGACCGTCCAGAGCGGTCAAGCAGCGGGCGCAGGCCGCGCGGCAGCCGGCGCGGCGGGCGCCAACATGTACACGCTCCGCGTGAGCGATGGCGGCAGCGGCAACGCCCGCACCGGCATGCCGAGCTCGACGGCGGGGCAGGGCGACGAGCGATCGGCCGCGGCCCAGCAGGGGACCGGCAAGGTCTACCACCTGATGGCCGACGGCTCGACGAATCTGGCGGCGCACGTCGGGCACCAGATCGAAGTGACGGGCACGCTCTCGGCAGCCAGCGGCACGCGCGGAGGCACCAGCAGCGGCTATCCGGCTGCGTCGGGGAGTTCGGGGAGCGGCAGCACCGGCGCCGGCGCGGCAGTCGGGACCGGCACGCCGGCCGGCAGCACGTCGCAGGCCGGCACCAGCACGCCGGCGATGGGCGCGACGACGCCCGGCAAGGCCGGCGCCGCCGGCGTGCTGCGCGTCAGCAACGTCAAGATGATCGCGGCAACCTGTCGATAGACCGGCAGGCATCGGCAACGGAAAAGGGCCGCCCGGGTTCACCCGAGCGGCCCTTTGCCGTTTTCAGCCGGCAGTGGGCATCGGACACTGCCGACTGCCGACTCCCTATTGCCGTCAGCGAAGCGGTCACCCTCGAATGATGCCGAGCACCTCGTCGCGGCGCTGCTCCATGATCTCGCGCGTCACGCCCTCGAGATTGAGGCGCAGCAGCGGCTCGGTGTTCGACTTGCGCACGTTGAGGTGCCAGTCGGGATATTCCACCGACACGCCGTCCAGGTGATACACGTGGCCATCGGCGTACTTCTCGGCGATCGCCGCGATCCTGGCGTCGGCCAGTTGCATGCTCGCGAGCTTGGTGTTGATCTCGCCCGAGATGAAGTACTTCTCGCGCAGCGGTTCCAGGAGTTCGGCCAGTGTCTTGCCCTTGCGCGACATCAGCTCGAGGATCATCAGCACCGGGATGAAGCCGTTGTCGGCGTACCAGTTGTCCCGGAAGTAGTAGTGTCCGGTCACCTCGCCGCCGAAAATCGCGTTCTCGGCGCGCATCCGCTGCTTGATGAACGCGTGTCCGACCCGGCTCATGAGCGCGGTGCCGCCGTATTGCGCGACCACGTCCTTGACGGCGTAGCTCGCGCGGACGTCGTAGAGGATCGTCTCGCCTGGGAACTTGAGGAGGAACGCTTCGGCGAGCAGTGCGGTCACGAAATCGCCGGCCACGAAATCGCCGGTGCCGTCGATGAAGAAGCACCGGTCGGCATCGCCGTCCCAGGCGATGCCGATGTCGGCCTTCGTCTCGAGCACCCTGGCCGTCACCGTACGCCGGTTCTCCTCGATCAGCGGGTTGGACTCGTGGTGCGGGAAGGTGCCGTCGACCTCCATCGCCACGTGCGTCGTCTTGCACGGCAGCCGCGCGAAGATCTTGGGTCCGATCAACCCGCCCATGCCGCTGCCGGCGTCCAGCACGCAGTTGAACGGCTTGATGATCGACGGATCGATGAACTTGAAGATGTGTTCGAGGTAGTCCTCGACGACCTCGCGGCGCTCGTAGCCGCCCATGGTCGGCTGGCTGGGCGGCAGCTCGCGCGCCATGATCATCTCGCGGATCTCCTTGATGCCTTCGTCGCCGCTGAGCGGCTTGGCATTCTTCGAGACCAGCTTGACGCCGTTGTACTCCTTCGGGTTGTGCGACGCCGTGATCTGGGCGCCGCCGTCGAGCCCGTCGCGGCAGACCGCGAAGTACATCACGTCGGTCGGCAGCATGCCGTAGTCGACGACGTGACAGCCCTGCTGGCGGGCGCCTTCGATGAACGCCTCGGCGAGGCCGGGCGACGACGTGCGCATGTCGCGCGTCACGGCGATGGTCTTCGCCTGCAGATAGGTCACGAAGGCGCCGCCGATGTCGTGGGCGGCCGTCTCGTTCACCTCCGACGGATACAGCCCCCGCACGTCGTAGGCCTTGAAGATGGTGGGGTTCACGACGTTCACGTCTGCCATGCGTCAGTCCCGGAACCCGCCTGCCGCGCGGGTGCGAAGTGCCCGTGTCGGGCGGTCAGAGCCTGCTGAAATCCGTGACGGTGCTGCGGTCGCCCAGCATGCGGCCGTCACTCACCACGGTGTTGCGTCCGATGTGACAGTTGCGCCCGACCAGCGCGCCGTCGACCGCCGCTTCGACGCCGACGATGGTATGGGCCCAGAGGACCGAGTCGCGGATCTGCGCCTGCTCGTCGATCTGGACCTGCCGACCGATCACGGCATGCGGGCCCAGCCGGGCGCCCTGCTTGACCACGACGCCCTCGTCGAGGAAGCAAGGGCCTTCGATCTGGACGTCCGCTTCGATCCGGGCCCCGAGGTCGACGATGCCGCCGGCGCGATCGAGGAACGGCGCGGCATGATAGCGGCCGTCCATGATGTCGCGGTGCACCTGCCGGTACTTCTCCGGCGTCCCGATGTCGATCCAGTAGCCGTCGTTGACGTACGCGACGAAGGTCTCGCCGTTGGCCACGAGGGACGGGAAGTACTGTCGCTCGATGGAGTAGGCCTCGTTGTCGGGGATGCGATCGAGCGTGTCGGGCTCGAGCACGTAGACGCCGGCGTTGATGTTGTTGGTCGTGATCTCGTCCTGTCCGGGCTTCTCGAGAAAGCGCTGGACGTTGCCATCGGCGTCGGTCTCGACCAGGCCGTACGCCGACGGGTTGTCGACCGGTGTCAGGACGATCGTCGCCTTCGCTTTGGCGGCGCGATGCCGCGCGATCACCGCCTGCAGGTCGATCTGCTGCAGCACGTCGCCGTTGAGCACGATCACCGAATCCTGCACGGTCTGGGCCGAGAACTTGATGGCGCCACCGGTGCCGAGCGGCTGCGGCTCGACCGCGTACGAGATCTTGATGCCGAGCGCCTCGCCATCGCCGAACGTTTCCTCGATGCGGCGCGGCTGGTAGTTGAGGCTGAGGATGACCTCGGTGATTTCCGGCACCTGGCGCAGCTGATCGAGCTGGTACATCAGGAAGGGCCGGTTGAAGATCGGGACGATGGGTTTGGGGGTGTTCAGCGTGAGCGGGCGCAGGCGCGTGCCCTTGCCGCCTGCCAGCAGAATGGCCTTCATGTCAGCCGGAAATGATAGCGCAAGCCTCCCGTCCGCCCGAGGCCGGTACAATGGCGCGCCATCGCCGGATGATCAACCTTCCCAACGCGCTGTCCATCGTCCGCATCGTGCTCGTGCCGTTGCTGGTCGTTGTCATGTTGACGCCGCCGCGCAGCTGGGACTGGACTGGCGTCCGCAGCGATTTCCTCGGGGCCGCCATCTTCGGTCTCGCTTCGCTGACCGACCTGCTCGACGGCTGGCTGGCCCGGCGCCGGCGGCAGATCACCGCCGTCGGACAGTGGCTCGATCCGCTCGCCGACAAGCTGCTCGTCACCGGCGCGCTCATCTCGCTCGTGCAGCTCGATCGGGCCCCGGCCTGGATGGTCGCGGTGATCGTCGGTCGTGAACTCGCGGTGACGGGACTGCGCAGCGTCGCGACGGCGCGCGGCGTGGCGATGCCGGCGTCGGACCTCGGCAAGCGCAAGATGGCCGCGCAGGTCACCGCCATCCTCGGGCTGCTGCTGGCGCCGAGCGTGCCGTTTCCGCTGAACCTGGTCGGAACGATCGCGCTGTGGGTGATGCTCGCGCTGACGCTGTGGTCGGCGGTGGATTACTACCAGCGGTTCAACGACGTGCTCAAAGGGGACTGACGGACGTCACACGTAAATGCGTAAATGCGCGGCTGTCGACATTACCGCAGTCGACACTCGAGCATTCGACATTTCCGCATTGCTGTATTAACTACGGTGTCGGCGGCTTGACCCGCAGGTCCGGCGTCGCCGGCTGAGCGGGAGCGGGCGTCGCCGGTGCTGCAGGGGCGGGGTTGGCCGGAGCGACTGCGGCGCCAGCGGCGGACGTCGTCTGTGGTGACCCGGCTGGCGCGCCGGGCGTCTGCTGGGCGAGCGTGGCCTTCACCTGCTCGCGCAGGGCGGCACCCTTCTCGAGGAACTCGCTCTGCTCGAACTCGGCGCCGAGTTTCTCGAGCAGCGGCAGCGCTTCGGCCTCACGCTTGAGCGCGACGTACGCCTCGGCCAGGTAGAAGTACACCGCATCGCGATTGGTGAACTGCGGGTCCTCGTCCAGCACCTGCTTGAAGCGCGAGATGCCGCCCGGATACCAGCGGGCCTTGTGGTAGAAGTAGCCCACCTTGTAGATCGACTCGCTGAGCCGGTCGCGCGCGATGCGTTCCTTCTCGCGCACCTCGCCGATCAACTGGCTGTTCGGATAGCGCTCGCGGAAGGCCTGGAACTGATCGAGGGCGGCGCGCGTTTCCGTCTGGTCGCGCTCGGCCTTCGGCATCTGGTCGAAGTGCGTCATCGCGAGCTTGTACTGCGCGTAGTCGGCCCGCTGATGGGTCGGAAAGAACGACAGAAACTCTTGGAACTCGCGTTCGGCGCGGAGCTTGCCCTCGGTGGTGCCGTCGTTGAGGTACGCATCGCCGACGCCGAGCTTGGCATCGGCGCGCAAGGGGCTCTGCGGGTAGTTGTCCACCAGCTGTTGGAAGTACTCGCGCGCGGTGAACCACTTGCGCTCGTCGAGCGCTGCCTTGCCCTGCTCCCACAGGTACTTGTCGGGTTCGGTCACGCCGGTCGGAATGTTGCCGCGCTTCTGCGCGCATCCGGCGGCGGCCGCAACCAGGAGCGCCAACACGACGACTCGCCATCCTGCCTTCGGGCCGATCATGCCCGCTCGCTCTGTAGCCATGCGTACTCTTCAGCCAATCCCTGTTCCAGCGTGACCGACGGCGCAAACCCCAGGTCGGCCGCGGCGCGCGTCGTGTCCGCGTAGGTGTCCCGCATGTCGCCCTTCTGCGGCGGCTGCTGGTCGAGCGTGATCGGCGCGCCGACCAGGCGCCCGATGATGTCGAAGACGTGATTCACCGTCACCCGCGAGCCACCGCCCACGTTGTAGACGCGGCCGGGCACCCCACGGCTGGCCGCCGCGACGGTCGCCGACACGGCGTCGGCCACGAACGTGAAATCCCGCGTCTGCTCGCCGTCGCCGAAACGGGTCAGCGGGCGCCTGTCCATCGCCGCCGTCAGGAACCGGTGGAACCCCATGTCGGGCCGCTGTCTCGGGCCATACACCGTGAAGTACCGCAATGCCACGAACGGCAGGCCGTGATTCACGTGGTACAGGTGTCCGAGGTGTTCGGCCGCCAGCTTCGACACGCCGTAGGGCGAGACCGGCTGGAGCCGTGCGTCCTCACGCATCGGGATCACCGCCTCGTCGCCGTACACCGACGATGTCGAGGCATAGACGAACCGGGTGAGCGGCCGGCCGGCGCAGGCCTCCAGGAGCCGCTGCGTCGCCGCGATGTTGTTGCTGACGTAGACGTTGAAATCCCGGCCCCAGCTCTTACGGACGCCGGCCTGCGCCGCCAGGTGGAAGACGTGGGTCACACCGTCGAGGAGAGCGTCCAGGTCGACCTCGAGCAAATCGTCCTCGACCAGACGGAAGTTGGCGGCCTCGCACAGGCCCGAGACGTTGCGCTGCTTGAGCTCGCGAGGGTAGTAGTCGGTGAAACAGTCGATGCCGACGACGTCGGCGCCCTGTCCGACGAGCCGCTCCGCGAGGGTCGAGCCGATGAATCCGGCTGCCCCGGTGACGAGTGCCTTCACGCGAAAGTCTCCCTCAGCGCCGCGGGCAGGCGGCACGGCTTGCCTTCCCGGGAGATGGGGACGTGCATCGTCCGGGCGGTGGCCAGTACGCGCTGATCCTCCAGCCGCACCAGCTCATACGAGAACTCGACCCGCACGGCCGAGGCCATGCGGCCCGCTGTACGAATCTCCAACTCGTCATCGTACCGCGCCGGGTGCCGGTACTGGCAAGTGGCTTCGATGACTGGCAGGCCGATGCCGTCGGCCTCGAGCGCCTTGTAGCTCCACCCCGTCTGGCGGAGCAGCTCGATCCGCCCAATCTCGAACCAGGCGAAGTAGTTGCCGTGATAGACCACGCCCATCTGGTCGGTTTCGGCGTAGCGCACGCGGATTCGGGCCGTGCCCGACACGCCGCTCATCGCCGGGCGCGCGCCAGGGCCCCGCGTTCACCGGCGGCTCGAAGGGCGGTGATGGCGGCGGCGGGGTCGCTGGCGCCGTAGACCGCCGCCCCGGCGACCAGGACGTCGCCGCCTGCCGCGACCACCGCCTCGGCCCGCAACGGGTCCACGCCGCCGTCCACCGTGATCACGGCGGCACTGCCCCGGCGGTCGAGCAGATCACGGAGCCGCCGCAGGCGGTCGTAGCTGCCCTCGATGAAGGACTGGCCGCCGAATCCCGGGTTGACCGACATCAGGATCACGATGTCGAGGTCGGCCCCGATGTCTTCGATCGCCTGCAGCGGCGTAGCTGGATTGATCGCGGCGCCGGCCAGCGCACCCAGGTCGCGGATGCGGGTCACCACCCGATGAAGGTGAGGAGTCGCTTCCACGTGGACCGACACCGACGCGGCGCCCGCGTCGATGAACGCCTCCACGTATCGCTCCGGCTCGACGATCATCAAGTGGACGTCGAGCGGCAGCGGCGACACCCGGCGCAAGGCGGCCACGACGGGGATGCCGATCGTGATGTTTGGCACGAAGCGGCCGTCCATGACATCGACGTGGATCCAGTCGGCGCCGCCGGCGCTCACCGAGCGCACGGCCTCGCCCAGGGCGGCGAAGTCGGCGCTCAGGATGGACGGGGCGATCGTGACGCTCACCGGCTCACCTCGAGCGAGATGCTGTTGCCCGGTGCGATCTGGAACCCGCCGAGCGGCGCCTGGCGCAGAACGATGCCCGGCGGCACGCCGGGATACGGGTGCTCGGCGACGACCGCCACGCGGAAGCCGCGGACGCGGAGGACTTCGGCGGCGCGCGCCGCGTTGACGCCGATCAAATCCGGCATCACGTACGTGGTGCCACGCTCGCCGCGATTGACGAGCAGCGCCACCGTGTCGGCCGCCGCGCCCGCCGCGGGGTTCTGCGCGACGATGATGCCGGCGGGGAAGGCCGACGAGCGCACGGCCGCCAGCTCGCGGATGCCGACGCCCTCGCTTTCGAGCCGCAACTGCGCGGTGCGCTCGGTCAGACCGACCACGGCCGGCACGCGGCTGACTGTCGGCCCGGCACTCAACCACACCTTCACGCTGCGTGGCCGGCGGGCGGTGCTGCCCGCGACCGGCTCCTGCGCGATGATCTGCCCGGCCGGCACCTTGGGGTCCGAGCGCCGCGCTTCCTCCACCTTGAGCGGCAGGCCGAGTTCGGTCAGCGCCGTACTGGCCTGGTTGACGCCACGGCCGCGCAGATCGGGCACGCGGACGTCGCGCGTGCGCAGGGCGAGGCGCATCGCCATGCCGAACGACACGGCATAGGTCACGGCGAGCAGGGCCAGCAGCGCGAGCAGCTTGCCCGCGCCCCAGACCCGCCCGGTGAAGCCACGACGCGGTTCCATGCGCGGACGATCTTACAGGGAGGCCGCGGCCGACGGGTTCATCGCGCCTCGCGACGCTCGAGCACGGCCGCGTAGAACGCATCCAGCCCGTGCACGTGCGGCCACGTACGCAGTGTGCCGTCAGCGGCCAGCAGGGGCGCCATCGAGGCTGGCATCCGCGTCGTGCGCAGGTCGACGAGCTGCCAGTCCGGACGCGCGGCGAGCACGTCGGCGACGAGCTGCTCGTTCTCTTCCGGCTCGCTCGAGCAGGTGGCGTAGATGAGACGCCCGCCCGCCGCCAGCACCCGTAAGCCTTCGTCGACGAGTGCGCGCTGGAGCGTGACCTGAGCCGGCTGATCGCCTGGCGACCGTCGCCAGCGCAGGTCGGGTTCGCGGCGCAGCGTGCCCAGGCCGGAACACGGCGCATCGATCAGCAGCGTGTCGATGGTGCCGGCAAACGGCAATTGCCGCGCGTCGCTCCGGAGCACCGGGACGGCATCGTCTACCCGCCGCAGGGTGTCGGCGAGCAACGCCACGCGCCTGGCGCGCAGATCGCTGGCGATCAGCGTCGCGCCAGTTCGCCGCAGCGACAGCATGGCCAGCGTCTTGCCGCCCGGCGAGGCACAGGCATCGAGCACGCGGCCGCGGCCGACCGCCGTCCCGACGGCCGCAACGGCTGCCGACGCTTCGTCCTGGGCGTAGGCCTCGCCGTTGCGGAGCAGGGGCATGGCGTCACTGCCGCGCGCCAGCACGCGGCCGCCCGGCACGAAGCGCGTCGGCGCGCCTGACAGTGTCTCGAACGCTAAGCCCTCCGCCGGCCTCTCGGCGGGCTCGCCGGGGCCGAGCGGCCAGATGGTGACGTCGGCGGGGACGTTGTCGTAGCGCAGCCACGCTTCGGTCGCCTCGAACCCGAACCGGTCCAGCCAGCGCTCGACCAGCCACGCCGGATGCGAATGCGCCACGGCGAGGTAGGCGAGGGCCTGGGGGCGCCAGTCCGGATGGTCGATCGCCACCCGCGGTGGCTCCGGCAGGCTCGGCGGTCCCTCGCGCGCCACCCGGCGGAGGACGGCATTGACGAGCCCGGCGGCACTGCGCGTCCGTCCGCGTTTCACGATCTCGACGGCGTCGTGGACGACGGCCGAGGCGGGCAGGCGGTCGGCATGCTGCAGCTGGTAGAGGCCGAGGCGGAGCGCGGCGCGGACCTCGGGATCGAGATCGGCGGGCTGCCGCCTGGTCAAGGCGTGGATGGCGAAGTCCAGCGAGAGCCGCCAGCGCTGGACGCCGGTCGCCAGGTCGGTCAGCAGCGCCCGGTCGCGCGGGTCGGCCAGCCCCGCATGGGCGTCGGCCAGGGCGGTGGCCAGATCCAGCCGCCCCGCGTCGACGGCGCTCGTCACCTCCGTCGCTGCCCGCCGCGCCGGCGCGATCACGGCGGCGGCCCGGCCTGCAGCCGCCCGGGAGCGCGTCGGCCCTGCAGCCATTCGCGTGCGGTCATCAGGCGCTTGCCTTCAGGCTGCACACGCACCACGCGCAGGCTGCGGCCATCGCCGCTCGCCAGCAGCACCGCATCCCCGACGCTGCCGACCAGGGCCCCTGGCGGCGCGTCGCCGGCGGGATGCTCGTCCGGCGAGGCCTCGCGGATGCCGATCCGATGGCCGTCGACGAACGTATACGCGCCGGGCCAGGGCTGCATGCCGCGCACGTGGCGATCGAGGGCGGCGGCGTCGCGCGTCCAGTCGATGAGACCTTCCGCCTTCTCGAGGCGAGGCGCCAGCGTCGCCTGGCTGTCGTCCTGCGGCACCTCGTCGACCGGTTCGCCGAGCGCCAGCCGATCGAGGGTCTCGCGCAGCAGCGTCGCACCGGCACCGGCGAGCCGTCCTTCCAGCGTCCCGCTCGTGTCGTCGGGGCCAATCGGCACCGCGACGCGCGCCAGCATCGGGCCGGCATCCAGGGCCAGCACGACACGCATGATCGTCACGCCACTGACCGCGTCGCCGTTGAGGACGGCGCGCTGGATCGGCGAGGCGCCGCGCCACGCCGGCAGCAGCGAGGCGTGGACGTTGAGCAGGCCCATCGGTGGCTCGTCCAGCAGCACCTGGGGCAACAGTCGGCCATACGCCGCGACCACGCCGATATCCGCGCCCCAGGCGCGGAACGCCTCCAGGAAGTCGGGGGCCTTCAGGCGCGTCGGCTGCAGGACCGGCAGGCCTGCGGCCCGGGCGCGCGCCACGACCGGGGCGTCGCTGACCTGCTGCCCGCGCCCGCGCGGCCTGTCAGGCTGCGTCACGACGCCGACGACCTCGTGCGCCGAGGCGATCAAGGCGTCGAGCGTCGGCACGGCGAAGGCCGGCGTCCCGAAGAAGGCGACTCGCAGCGGCATCAGGCTCATCACCCGCTCACCACTTGCCCGAACGGCGGAGCCGCCCGATACGCCGCAGCAGTGCCCACCGGTAGACGGGGCGCAGGCGGTCCAGGAACAGGATGCCGTTGAGGTGATCGATCTCGTGCTGGAGCGCGCGAGCGAGCAGGCCCTCGGCGACGATCTCGCGCGGCTCGCCGTCGCGATCGAGGGCCCGCACCGCCACCGTCTGCGGCCGCGCCACGGTGGCCTCGATTCCGGGCACGCTCAGGCATCCCTCTTCTTTCAACTGCAGCCCGGCAGACGTCATGAGCTCGGGGTTGATCAGGACGAGCAGCTGATCGGGCCGCCGTCCGGCCGAGAGATCGACGAGACAGATGCGCAGGGATTCGCCGATCTGCGGAGCGGCAAGCCCCACACCCGCCGCGGCGTGCATCGTTTCCCGCATGTCGTCGATCAACGCGTCGATCTCCGGCGTGAGTGCCTCCACGGGCGCCGCCTTCCGGTGCAGCACCGGTTCGCCGTAGCGAAGGATCGGCCGGCGCATCGTCAGGCGCCAGCGGGCGCCGGGAGGAAGCGCTGCTGGACGCGCGCCTGCACCCGCTGCATCTGCGCACGGATGTCGTCGAGCGTGTCGCCGCCGTAGCGTTCGAGCAGCGCATCGGCGAGCACGAAGGCGACCATCGCTTCGGCGACGACTGCCGCCGCCGGCACCGCGCACACGTCGCTGCGCTCGATTGCCGCCGGCGACTCGTGCATCGTCTGGAGGTCCACCGAACGGAGCGGTTTCATCAGCGTGGAAATCGGCTTCATGTAGCCGCTGATGCGCAGGTCCTCGCCATTGGTGACGCCGCCCTCGAGGCCGCCGGCACGGTTTGTCGGCCGCACGACGCCGAGGACGTGCGGCTGGTCGTCCACCGGCAGGACGATCTCGTCGTGCACTTTGGAGCCAGGCACGCTGGCAACGCCGACGCCCTTGCCGATGCCCACCGCCTTGATCGCCGGAATCGACATCACCGCCTGGGCCAGGCGGCCATCGAGCTTGCGGTCCCACTGCACGTAGGAGCCCAGTCCCGGCGGCAGGCCGCGAACGACCACCTCGAAGGCGCCGCCGAGCGTGTCGCCGGCGGCACGGGCCGCGTCCACCGCCTCGATCATCTGCTGCTGCAGCGTCTCGTCGGCACAGTGCAGCGGTGCCTCATCGTCGATCGCGGCGATTGCCTCGAAGGTCACCGACAGCGGATCGGGCACCGACACCGGGCCCAGCGTGAAGACGTGACTGACGATGCGGATGTCGAGCGCGGCGAGCAACTGGCGGGCAAGCGAGCCGGCGGCGACGCGCGCGGCGGTCTCGCGGGCGCTGGCCCGTTCGAGGATGTCGCGCATGTCGTCGCGGTCGTACTTCAGGGCCCCAGCGAGATCGGCGTGTCCGGGCCGCGGCCGCGTCACCGGCGCCCGCTTCGCGCCCGTCGCATCGGCTGGCGGGTCGGCCGCCACGTGCATCGTCTGCTGCCAGTTCTTCCAGTCGCGATTGCGAATCAGCATCGCAACCGGACTGCCGAGCGTCTGGCCCTTGCGCACGCCGCTCAGGATTTCCGCGGTGTCGGTCTCGATCTGCATGCGGCGACCGCGCCCGTAGCCGAGCTGACGACGCCGCAATTGGACCGCGAGGGCCTCCTGGTCGATCGCGAGTCCCGCCGGCAACCCTTCGAGGAGTGCAACGAGGGCCTGGCCATGGGATTCGCCTGCCGTGAGAAAACGCAACATCTCGGCCCGATTCTACACGCCCGGCCTCCGTCGCGGCGGTCCGGCGGTGGGAGTTCCTGCCGCGCGCGGCCGGTCGCCACAGCGCAGATTCCGCACGCACCCAAACGGCGCCGGGGCGGGTCGCGTGCAAACACCGCGGGAACCCGCTGGCGAGGCCTTTGCCTAGGGACAGGCATGGAACCGTGGTCGGTGGGCGGCGCCGCCGTGCGCGGCGGCCGCCTCCTCGAAGAGACGTCGGGGCTGCGCGATCTCGCGACCGGTCTGCCCGCGAGATTTGGCACCCGCCTCCTGACCGAGGCCCAGGCCGTCGGATGGCGCGTGCCGCCGCCACACGATCCGCACGCGCCGGCCAGGGCCTGGGTCGTGGACGGCTGGCTGGCGCTCGACCTGCTCGGCCGCTGGATCGAGCGTCTGGTCATCGTCTCGGGTGAGATGCCGGGGCGACGCCGGCGCGATCGGCGTCTGCGGGAGTGGCTCACGGCGGCCGCGCGCGGCCGCGCCGACGGCCTGCTGCCCCTGCACGCGTCATGTCTGCCTTACCTGACCGGGCTCGATGCGCGGCGGGCGCCGCCGTTGCTGGTGGGCGTGACCGACGGGCCGGGCGCCGATGGCCAGGCACACGAAGTGTCCGTTTGGGTACGCCGGGGCGGCCGCTGCGCGGCGCTCGCACGCGCCCCGCATCTCGACATGGCCTCGCGGGCCATCGCCTCTCCGGCGCGGTCAGCCCGGCCGTGCCTCGACACGACCAGGCATGCCGGCACCGCGGCACAGGTGCGGGCGGTTGCACAGGCATGGCGGGCACTGCGCCGGCAGGAACGACACGCGCGGCCAGCGGATGGGCGGGGCGATGTCGATGGGAACGTGACGATGGTCGGCGCGCAAGGAAGGGGAGCGAGGTCCATGACGCACCAGGAACTGCTCGACGTGAGTGCTCGCCTCGACGACCTGCGCCGCGACGATGAGGCGCTGGCAGTCGGGTGCCGGCTGGCGCGCGAGCACCTGCGCGCCGAACACGTAGCCGTGATCGGTCGCCAGGGCACCTCGGTGCGCGTGGTGACGAGCGACGGCGATCACGCCGACTCGGCGCTGGTCTGGCCGCATCTCTGCGGCCCCGATGCGCCGGCCGCGCTCGCCTCGGCATGCGGATGGCACGCCGTCGCCGAGCACGCCGGAGACGCCGGGACCGTGTGGGTGGGCGGCCGCTGGCCGTCCGCCGAGGCCGCCGCCGGCGTGCGCGACCTGCTTCCTGTCTTCGCGCGGCTGATCGCGGCCCGCGTGCCGCCAGGGCCTGCGCCAGCCGCCGCAACCAACGGGCTGGAGCACACCCTGGTCGGCGACAGCGTCGTCATGTCCGACGTCCGTGCCCAGATCGCGCTGGCGGCCCGGGCGCCGTTCCCCGTCCTCATCAGGGGCGAGAGCGGCTGCGGCAAGGAACTCGCCGCCCGCGCCATCCACTCGCTCGGCCTCCGCCGCCACCGGCGATGCGCAGCGATCAACTGTGCGGCGCTGCCCGATGAACTCATCGAGTCCGAACTGTTCGGGCACGTGCGCGGCGCGTTCACGGGTGCCGCCAGCGACCGTGCCGGCTTGTTCGACGATGCCGACGGCGGCACGCTGTTTCTCGATGAAGTCGGCGAACTGGGCGCCCGCGCGCAGGCCAAGCTGCTGCGCGTGCTACAGGACGGCGAGGTGCGCCGGGTGGGCGAGAACCACGCGCGGCGGGTGGACGTGCGGGTGATTGCCGCGACCAACGTCTCGCTCGAAGACGCGGTCCGCCAGGGGGCGTTTCGCGCCGATCTGTTCTACCGCCTCGACGTCGTCCGCGTGCGCATGCCGTCGCTGCGCGAGCGGCGAGACGACGTGCCGCTGTTGGCGCGGCACTTCTGGCACGACTGCACGGCGCGCGTCGGCAGCCGGGCCCGCCTCGACGGCCGCGTGCTCGACGCGCTGGCCCGCTTCGACTGGCC
>CBIHOS010000105.1:0-16176 GCA_966211945.1 uncultured bacterium | reverse complement strand
TGGCGGCCACACCGGCGGCCTGGCCGATGATCATGTACTGCGGCTCCATCCGGAGCGTCGAGTACGCGACGTGGGTCGCCGAGAACGCGACGGGCACCAGCAGGTTCGTCGTCTCGGTACGCCTGGGCAGCATCACGCGATACGGAATCTGGTAGGGCGTGACCGCCACCTGCATGTCGCCTTCGTTCTCGACGAAGCCGTCGGCATTCACCAGCCGCTGCACGTTGTGCGAGTCGCTGTTGTAGGAGCCCATGCCGATGACGTCGGGCTTCGTCAGCTCGGTCTGGATGTCCTTCTGCGACATCACGTACTCGCCGACCAGCCGGCGCGACTCGCGGACGTACAGCTGGTGCGGCCAGTGGCCGGTGTCGGTGAACTCGTCCTTGCACAGGCCCCACGGTGTCATCGCCTCGTGCAGCGCCGTCGGCACCTGCGGGTCGTGCTGCAGGAAGTACAGGAAGCCCTGCACGTAGTCGACGTGGTCCTGCCAGATGCGGTCGCGGGTGGCGTAATCGCCGTCGGCGTACGCGTAGTTGCCGCCGATGTAGTCGGTCGAGAAGGCGCCGTTGTTGTTCGTATCGGTCTTGTCGTTGGGAATCGGATCGGGTTTCATGACGTCCCACAGCGACCACGGCTGCCTCAGCCGGAACATCGGGTCCCCGCGCTGTTCGGCGCCGGACCGCGACAGCGCCGCCTCGCGCTTGACCGCGTCCATCGCGGTGAGCATCTTCGCGAGCAGCGCGAAGCGCTCTGGCGCGTAACCGGCTGGTTTCGGGAACGGCACGCGATTGTCGTCGCGGCTGGTCATGCAGACCCGGAAGTTGTAGGCCTGGAGCTTGCCGTCGGCCGATCCGGGGGCCGGCCGGTCGATGCCCGACACTTCCGGCAGCAGCACGCCCTGGCTGTCGCGGGCCGGAATCGAAACCTGGAACTGGTGCTTCGGCGTGCGGTCGCGAACCCCGGCCAGCGATTCGCCGTACTGCGCGCTGCCCTCGCGTCCGACCGTGTAGGTGACGCCGGCCTGCGCCATCAGGTCGCCCTCGTAGCTCGCATCGGCAAACACGCTGGCCCGGAACTCGGCGCCGTTCTCGAGCCGGATGGCGGTGATCCGCGTGCCTTCACGCGTCACGCCGGTCTTCTCGACCAGACGATGCCGGTAGAAGACCTGGACGCCCGCCTCCTTGGTCCATTCCTTGAAGATGGCTTCGGCGACGTGCGGCTCGAGCGTCCACTGCAGCGGCACGCCGTACTTGCGCCCGGCCCGCTCGTAGTACTCGAGCGAGTACCCGCCGATCACTTCCTTCTTCCCATAGTCGGTCCAGCCGAGGCCGCCCGACACCATGCCGCCCAGGTGATCGCGCGGTTCGAGCAGCGCGACGCTGGCGCCTTCACGAGCCGCCGCGATCGCCGTGACCACACCCCCCGCCGTGCCGCCGTAGACGACCACGTCGAACGTCTGCGGCTGGGCAACGGCGACGGCCGGCGCCGCGATCGCGGCAAGTGCGGTGATGAGGAGGCGCGCCCTCATTTGACCGCCACCATCGTCTCGCGCGCGAACCCGTGCTTGTGGAGCCACAGGCCGGCGAGCACCGGCCACGTCGCGATCGGTCCTTCCTTCTCGCCGAGACCGAAGCCGTGCCTGCCGCCCTCGAACAGGTGGAGTTCGACCGCCACGCCTGCCTTGCGCATCGCCTGGACGAACAGGAGGCTGTTCTCCGGCGGCACCCCGGTGTCGCCGGTGGTGTGTATCAGGAACACCGGCGGCGTCCGCGACGTGACACGACGCTCCGAAGACATCGCCGCCATCTCCTCCGGGGTCGCGTCGGCGCCGAGCAGGTTCGTTCGCGATCCCTTGTGCACGTTCGGCTCGTCGATGAACGTGATCACCGGGTAGATCAGGATGGCCAGATCGGGCCTGCTGCTCGTCCGCGCGACAGGATCGGACGATGCGGCGTCGCCGTCGACGAACTGCGTGGCGGCGGTGCTCGCCAGGTGGCCGCCTGCCGAGAAGCCGAGGATGCCGACGCGGGCCGGGTCCAGCTGCCATTCGGCCGCGTGCGCCCTGACGTACTGGATGGCGCGCGCCGCGTCGGTGGCCGGGGCGGGGTTTCGGTACGGCGAGACACGATATCGCGCAACGAACGCGGTCACGCCGACCGAGTTGAGCCAGCGGGCGATCGGCTCGCCCTCGTGCGCGGCGCGGCCGCGATAGCCGCCGCCCGGCAGCACGACGAACGCCGCGCCGGTCGCCGTGCCGAGGTCAGGACGGTACACGGTGATCGCGGGCGTGTCTTCGGGGCCGGTGCCGGTGGCATACGGCACGCGATCGGACCACAGACGAATTTCGGTGCCGGTGGCTGGCAGCTGTGCGGCGGCAGGCGCGGCGAGGGCGGATCCGAGGGCAGTGACGATGGCGGCAACAGAGATGCGCATGAACGTCCGTATGGAAGGGGGACGGTACCCGGAGCCCGGAACCCGGTGCCCGGCTGTTCGGAACGCGCGTGTTATAGCATGCGGCGACCTCGCCCAGCCCTATGAGCTACTTCCTCGGCATCGACGTGGGCACCGGCGGCACCCGCGCCCTCGTGCTCGACGATTCGGGCACCGTCCTCGGCTCCGCCACCGCCGAGCACGTGCCTTTCGCCTCGCCGCAGACCGGTTGGGCCGAGCAGGATCCCGACGACTGGTGGCGGGCCTGCCGCCAGGCCGTGCCGCGCAGCCTCGAGGCGGCCGGCATCGATGCCGCCGACATCGCCGCCATCGGCCTCAGCGGCCAGATGCACGGCGCGACGCTGCTCGACGGCGACGGCCGCGTCGTGCGGCCGGCGCTGATCTGGTGCGATCAGCGCACCCAGGCCGACTGCGACGACCTGACGGCGCAGATCGGCGCGGCCCGGCTCATCGAGTTGACGAGTAACCCCGCGCTGACCGGTTTCACGCTCCCCAAGCTGCTCTGGGTGCGCCGCACCGAGCCCGACGCATGGGCGCGCGTCCGTCACGTCCTCCTCCCCAAGGACTACATCCGCTACCGGTTGACCGGCCGGCTGGCGACCGATGTCGCCGATGCGTCCGGCACGCTGCTGTTCGACGTCGCGCGCCGCGGCTGGTCAGGCGAGATGCTGAAGGCGACCGGCCTGTCGGCCGACCTGCTGCCGGAGGCCTTCGAGGGACCGCAGGTCACCGGGTCGATCACCGCGGCCGGCAGCGAGGCCACGGGCCTGCGCGCCGCCACGCCCGTCGTCGCCGGCGGCGGCGATCAGGCCGCCGGTGCGGTCGGCATGGGCATCGTCGAGGCCGGCATCGTCAGCGCGACGATCGGGACGTCGGGCGTGGTCTTCGCCGCGACCGACCGCCCGTCGCTCGATCCGCGCGGACGCGTCCACACGTTCTGCCACGCCGTGCCGGGCCGCTGGCACGTCATGGGCGTGACCCAGGCGGCCGGTCTCTCGCTGCGCTGGTTCCGCGATCGCTTCGGATCGGGGCCAGACGATGGCCGCGATCCGTACGAACGATTGACCGACGAGGCGCTGGCGGCACCGCCGGGAGCCGACGGCGTGCTCTGGGCGCCGTATCTCATGGGCGAACGCACGCCGCATCTCGACGCCGGGGCGCGCGCGGCGCTGATTGGTCTCGCGGCGTCGCACGGGCGCGGTCATGTCGTGCGCGCGATCCTCGAAGGCGTCGCCTTCAGCCTCCAGGACAGCTTCACGATCCTGCGTGAGATGCAGGTGCCGGTCGAGGCGATCCGGCTCGGCGGCGGCGGCGCCCGCTCGCCGCTGTGGCGACAGGTGCAGGCCGACGTCTACGGGCAGCCGGTGCAGACCGTCGCGGCCGAGGAGGGCGCGGCGTACGGCGCGGCGGTGCTGGCCGGCGTCGGCGCCGGCGCGTGGCCCGACGTGGACACGGCGTGTGCGCGTGTCGTCCGGGTCACCAGTGAGGTCGCGCCCGGCGACGGACAGACCGTGCTGGCCCGACAGTACCGGGCGTACCAGGCGCTCTACCCGGCGCTCGCGCGGATTCGGGCGGCACTGGGCTGAAACACCTTGCGGGCTGACGGCGTCCAATGCCACCAGCACGCTGCCCTATCTCGAGGAACGACTTCATGCGCACCTGGATGACCTTGCTGGGCGGAGCGGCCGTGGCCGCCGTCCTGACGACGACCATGACGACCGCACAGACCCCCGCCTCCCTGTACGACCTGCAGACGACGACGCTGACCGGCAAGGCCGCTCCCCTGTCCGCCTACAAGGGCCAGGTGACGCTCGTGGTGAACACCGCGAGCCAGTGCGGGTTCACGCCGCAGTACGCGGGTCTGGAGAAGCTGCACCACGACCTGAAGGGCAGGGGCTTCTCGGTGCTCGGCTTCCCGAGCAACGACTTCGGCGGCCAGGAACCCGGGGGCGCCGAGGAGATTGCCACCTTCTGCCAGCGCAACTACGGCGTGACCTTCCCGATGTTCTCGAAGCTCGTCACCAAGGCCGGCCCCGGGCAGTCGCCGATTTACGCCTACCTCGGCAAGTCCGGCAGCCTGCCGCAGTGGAACTTCTCCAAGTACCTGATCGGCAAGGACGGCACCGTGAAGGCGTTCTTTCCGAGCAAGGTGACGCCTGAGGATCCGCAGCTGCGCAAGGCCATCGAGGCCGCGCTGGCGTCCTGACGGCACGTTTGCCCCTTTTTGTGACTTTTTCGGGCGTCGAGGGAAATCGAGGGCTTTGCTGATCTACACTGCAGCCCTCGATTCCTTTCCGGGGAGCCCGAACCGCGTGTCCGACGCCTACCAGCCGCAACCTGCCCACAAGTTCACTTTCGGCCTCTGGACGATCAGCAATCGCGGCCGCGATCCGTTCGGCGAACCGGTCCGCGAGCCGCTCGCGCCGGCCGACGCCGTCACGATGCTGGCCGAGCTGGGAGCGTGGGGCGTCAACCTCCACGACAACGACCTGGTGCCGATCGACGCCACCGCCAGCGAGCGCGACCGCATCGTCGGCGAGTTCAAGGCGGCCTGCGACGGCAGCGGCCTCGTCGTGCCGATGGCCACCGTCAGCCTCTTCACCGATCCGATCTTCAAGGACGGCGCCTTCACCGCGAACGACCCGCAGGTGCGCGCGTACGCCCTCCAGAAGACGATGAGCGCGATGGACATCGGGGCTGCGCTCGGGGCCCGCATCTTCGTGCTGTGGGGCGGCCGCGAGGGCACCGAGACCGATGCCTGCCGGCGGCCGGACGAGGCGATCAAGCGGCTTCGGGAGGCGGTCAATTACCTGTGCGAGTACAACATCGCGCAGGGCTACCAGTACCGCTTCGCGATGGAGGCCAAGCCCAACGAGCCGCGCGGCGACATCTACATGGCGACGACCGGCAACTACCTCGGATTCATCCCGACGCTCGATCATCCCGAGATGGTCGGTGTGAACCCGGAGGTCGCCCACGAGACGATGGCCGGCCTGAACTTCACCCACGCGGTGGGCCAGGCGTGGGACGCCGGCAAGCTGTTCCACATCGATCTGAACGACCAGAATCCCGGCCGCTACGACCAGGACTTCCGGTTCGGGGCCGCCAACCCGCGTGCCGCGTTCTTCCTCGTGAAGTTCCTCGAGGACGTCGGCTACGACGGCCCGCGCCATTTCGACGCGCACGCCTACCGCACCGAGGACTACGAGGGCGTCAGGGCGTTCGCCCGCGGCTGCATGCGCACGTACGTGATCCTCAAGGAGAAGGCGGCGCGCTGGAACGCCGACGCGGAGATCCAGGCCCTCGTGAAGGCCGCCCACGGCGACAACGCGTCGGTCGGTCGATTCACCGCCGATGCGGCGCGCGCGCTCGCCAATCGCCACTTCGATCGGAAGGCGATCGCCGAACGCGGCCTGGCCTACGAGCAGCTCGATCAGCTGACGACGGAAATCATCCTGGGAGTGAGGTAGGCCTGATAGGTAGGGACGGCCCGCCCACCTACGCCACAGGCTTCGGCGCGCCAAGCCGGCCGTCCGAGATCGGACGCGCCAGCGGCGCGTCCCTGCCTAGCGATCACAGCCCGACTGACAGACCTGCCAGCGCGCTGGCGGTGACGCCTCGCTGCTCGTCCAGCACCACGCCGTCGCGCAGCCAGACGAGCCGGACATCGCCGCGCAAGGCGAGCCGGCGGGCGAACCCGCGGCTGCCGAGGCGTACGCGGACGCCGCCGCCGGCCTGCGCGAGCCAGCCGGTCTCGGCGGTGGCGCGCATGTCGTCGAGCTGCCGCAGGTAGCCTGCCCCCGCGAGCAGGAAGGGCGTCACGCGACGTTCCTGCCAGCGGTAGACGACAGCGCCATCGACGAGCACCTGCGTCAGCATCGACGTCGCCGTTACGTCAGGCGCGCCTTCCACATCGGCGGACAGGTCGACGACGAAGTCGGGCCGCGCGTAGTGCACGCCCCCTTCGAGCCACAGTCGACCGACCGCGCGCACGCCGATGCGCCCCTCGATGGCCGGGGCGGCATCGAGGCGGGCACTCGTCGAGAACAGCGTGGTCGGCTCACTCGTCGGCGCCTGGTTACCCAACGCCTGGGCATCGCGGTCGCCGAGCGTGCCGCCGCCGAACACGCCGCCGAGCACGGTCAGCTCGATGCGCCGTTCGACGCGCCCTGCAGCCGGCGGCACGTCTTGCGCCATCTCCTGGGCGCGACCTTGGCCTGCAGCCGCCAGCAGCCCGAGCGCCATCAGGGCCATGACCCGGCCGGCACGGCGCGTCACTTGGCCACCACCGTCATCTCGACGTCCGGGAGGTTGCCGCCGCGCGGCACGAAGATGGCCCGCGACGAGAACGCGACGCGGAAGTCGGCGTCGACCCGGGCCGATTCGATGAAGCTGCTCACGTCGGCATCGTCCAGCGGCTCGACGCGCAGCACCACCGGGCCTGGCTCGACGCCGGCGAGCACGAAGCTGCCGCTGTCGTCGAGCGTGAAGGTCCCCACGAGCGCACCCGACCGCAAGTGCATGGCGACGATGTGGGCGCCGAAGACGCCGAGCCCGCCCTTGGTGACACGGCCCGAGATGCTGCCCGTGTCGCGCCGGAAGGTACTGTCGGGATAGATGTCGGAGACGCCGGCGATGTCGTCGGGCAGCAGGCGGCGGCCGTCGATGTTGCCGGGCGTGAACGCGATCGGGAACATCACCGCGCCGGCGCTGAGCACGCGGCGGCCGGAGCCGGCCACCTCGGTTTCGCCGAGCGCCGAGTGGCCCAGGCCGGCCAGGTGGCCGATCTCGTGGGTGGCGATCGACTGCAGGTCGAAGCGGCCCGTCCGCCCGGCGGGATCGACAGACCACGGAAAGGCGGCGTTGAAGAAGATGTCGGCCTCGAGCAGCTCGCCGGTCGTGACGTCCACGGTGTAGGTGGTCGCACCGAGCGTGCGATCGAGTTGCGGCCGGTTGACGAACGCCAGCATCGTGACGCCGTCGTTTTCGTCGAGCGACCGATCGGAAACACCCGCATCCGCGAACCTGATGTTCGCGGTCGGCACCGACTCCCACGCGGCGAAGGATCGCAGCACGGCTTCGCGCAGTTCACTCGCCGAGACGCCACCACCGCCCTGCGTGCCGACCACGAACGGAACAGGCTGGCCGTCCGGCCACCGCAGGACCAGCGACCGCGTGCCCAACGTGTAACCGAACTTCAGGTAGGCGGATGTCGGCACCGTCGACGCCGCGGCGATGACGGCGGTGGCCACGGCGATGCGCCATCGCCCCCTCACCGCGCCCCCCGTGCCGACACCAGGGCCCGCACCTCGGACGCCAGGTCGGACACCCGTCGCGGCGCGCGGCGTACGTCGCCCCGCGCGACGCGCGTCTTCGACGGAGCCAGCACGCGCGGCTCGCCGTCCGGTGCCTCGATCGTGCGCAGGGCGCCCTGGTGCAGGCCGATCACGGCGTACCCGCCCTGCGGATGCGCGGTCAGGAACCACACGACGCGATCGCCAACGCCGACGATCGGCACACCGGGCACCCTGGTCTCGATGCGTCCGAGCCGGCCGCCGGCCAGTCGGACGTACACGTGTGCCTCGGGCTGCCCCTTCCACGCCGACGCGACGCGGACGAGCACCTGCCGCTCCACGCCGTCGGGCCCCAGCGCCGTGCGCACCTCGTCGACCGTGCCGTCGACGACGATCGCTGCCGCCTCGGTCAACTCCGCAAGCGAGAGCGGCAGGACGACGGATGCCCGCGCGGCGGACGCGCCGTGTAGAAACTGCGTGGCCATGACCATGGCGGCGAGGCGCCAGAGGAGGCGCCGCGACAGTCGTACGTTCACATCGTCATCACTTTCTGTGAGCAACCAACGCCACTCCCCGTCAACATCCAGCGCCCGCCGTGGCAGCGCCGGCGACCCGCAGGACCTCGGCGGCGGCCCGATCCGAGGCCCCTGCGCCCCCGAGCGCCTGCACGACGGCTGCCAGGTCGGCGCGGACGCGCGCCGCGTGAGCCGGGTCGCGGAGGCAACGCAGCGCCTCTGCGCACACCCGGTCTGCCGTGAAGTCGTCCTGAATCAACTCCGGCACGATGCGCCGGCCGGCGATGAGGTTGACCATGCCGAACGTGTCCACCTTCACGAACGGACGCCCCAACCTGTACGTGAGCGGTGACAGCCGGTAGACGATCACCATCGGCTTGCCGTGCAGCGCGGTCTGTACCGTCGCGGTCCCCGAGGCTGTGATCACGACGTCGCTGGCCGCGATGACGCCGTCGGTGTCGCCGCTGTGAATGGCGATCGGCAGGTGACTTGCCGCGACCGCTGCGAACTGCTGGTCGCCGAGACCGGGCGCCCGCGCGATCACGAACTGCAGGTCCGGCTCCGCCTCCCGCAGGCGGCGACAGGCATCGAGCAGGATCGGCAGCGTGCCGGCGACCTCGTTGTGGCGGCTGCCAGGCAGCAGCGCGATCGTGCGCGCCGCGGTCGACAGGCCGTGTTGCGTCAGCAGGTGCTCACGTTCGCCGGCGCCGCCGACCAGGTCGATCAGCGGATGCCCGACGAACGACACCGGCACCCCGGCCTGCTCGTACAGCGCGCGCTCGAACGGGAAGATCACGAGCACCCGGTCGGCGAAGCGCTTGATCACCTGCATGCGCCTGGGCCGCCAGGCCCACAGCTGCGGGCCGATGTAATAGACGACGGGGATGCCGCGGGCGTGCAGAGCCTGCCCGAGCCGGAAGTTGAAGTCGGCGAAGTCGATCGCGACGAACACGTCCGGGCGCCGGCGCTCGGCCTCGGCAACGAGGTGCCGGTACATGCGCCACGTCCGCGGCAGCGTGCGCACGACCTCGGACAGCCCGGTCACGGCGAGCCCTTCGTACGACCCGAGCAGATGGCCGCCAGCGGCCGCCAGGTGCGGACCGCCGAAGCCGAAGATGTCGACGTGTGGCGACTGCCGGCGCAGCGCGGAGGCAAGCGCGCCGGCGTAGAGGTCGCCGGACGGCTCGCCGCACGAGATCATCACGCCCGGCATGCGGGCTAGCGTCCGACCGGGCTGCGCGTCGGCGGGGCCTTGCGCTGCAGCGACGGACTCGTGAGGTCCAGATCGCCGAGCGGCAGCACTTCGACGTTGTCGATGCCCACGGCTTTGAGCTGCGGCATCACCTTCCCGGCGTCGCCGACCAGCACGATCGACAACCGCGACGGCTTGACGAACTGCCGCGCCACGCGGCCGATGTCCTCGCTGGTCACGGCGTTGATGCGGTCGCGGTAGGTCGCGAGTTCCTTGACGTCGAGATCGAAGAAGAGCAGGTTCAGCACCTGCAGCGCGATGTCGTCGGCGGTCTCGAGCCCGAGCGGGAAGCTGCCGGCCAGGTACGCCTGGGCGCCCATCAGTTCGCGCTCGCCGACCGGCTCGCGCACCAGCCGCGAGAACTCGTCGATCGTGATCCGCAGCGCCTCGCCCGTCGTCGACGTCTGCGTGTCGGTCTCGGCGATGATCGACCCGGCCTGCTTGAACGCGTCCATGTCGGCCGAGGCACCGTAGGTCAGCCCACGCTCGGAGCGCAGGACGTTCTGCAGCCGGTTGGCGCCCTCGCCGCCCAGGATCTTGGTGGCGAGGTTCAGCGCCATGTAGTCGGGATGCTTGCGCGGGATCGCCACGTGTCCGACCCGGATTTCGGTCTGCACGGCATTGGGACGGTCGACCAGGACGATACGGCGGGTCGCTTCGGGCACTTCCATCGCCTCGATCGACGGGGTGTCGTGCGCTTCCCAGTTGCCGAGCGCGCGCGTCACGCCGGCAAACGCCTCGTCCGGCGTGATGTCGCCGACCACGGCCAGCAGCGCGTTGCCGGGCGCGAACCACGTCTTGTGGAACTGGACGAGGTCGTCGCGCGTGATCGCCGCCAGCGAGTCCGGGGTGCCGTTGCCGGGCAGGCCGTAGGGGTGGAAGCCGAAGACGAGCCGCTCGATGACTGCATCGGCGACGTACTCCGGATCCTGCATGTTGACGCCCATCGCCGACAGTGCCTGCGTGCGGACGCGGTCGAGCTCGTCCTGCGGGAACGAGGGCGTCCGCGCGACCTCGGACACGAGGTCGAGCGCCATGTCGAAGCTGTCCTTGAGGACCAGGACGTTGACGTAGGACAGGTCGGTGCCGGCGCCGGTGCCGAGCGCGCCGCCCACGTAGTCGATCGCATCGGCGATCTGCTCGGAGGAGCGCTTGGCCGTGCCCTGGTCGAGCAGTGCCCCGGCCATCGCCGCCACGCCGGGCTTGTTGCCTGGATCCTGCGCCGAACCGGCCTTGATCAGCAGCCGCAGGCTGATTGCCGGCTGCTCGTGCTGCGACACGACGACGACCCGGAGGCCGTTGGGCATGGTGCGGATCTCGTAGGGCGGGATCTTGACGTCGCGCGCTTCCAGCGGCCGCGGCGGCCGCTCCTGCGCGCAGAGCGGCGAGGACACGGCGATGAGCACGGCGATCGCCGCCATCCAGCCGGCCTGCAGCACGCGGCGCATCACTGGCCACCTCCCGCAGCGGCACGCTGCCCGCGCGGCATGATCGTGAGCACCATGCGGCTCTGCGGCGTGAAATACTTTTTCGCCACCCGCTGCACGTCGGCCGCGGTGATGTTCTGGAAGATGTCGAACTCGTTGTCGGCGGTGCCGACGTCGCCCTTGTGCAGGACCACCGCGTGCGCCAGCGATGTCGCCTTCTGCTGGACGGTCTGCCGGCCGATCACGTAATCGCGCGCGAACTGGTTCTTGCTGCGTTCGAGTTCACGGACGGTGATCGGTTCGCGCACGAGCCTGTCGAGCTCCTCGGTCAACGCCTTCGACACTTCCTCGGGCGTGTGGTCGGGCGCGACGATCGCGACGGTGTAGAACAGGTTCGGGTGCTCGATCAGGTTGGCCTGCCCGGACGCCGAGAGCGCCAGCCGCTCCTTGTACACGAGCCGCTGGTAGATGCGGGAACTGGTCCCGTCCGACAACACCTTCGCGGCGATGTGCAGCGGGTACGAATCGGGGTGTCCGTCGTAGGTGATCGGATAGGCCACGACGACCACCGGCAGCGGCCAGTCCTCCTCGAGCGTGAGCCGCAGTTCCTTCGTGCGCGGCGGCTCGACGGGAATGTTCCGCGTCAGCGGCGTCGTCGCCTTGGCGACCTTGCTGAACTCCTTCTCGATCAGGCTGCGCGCCACCGCCGGCTCGAAGTCGCCGGCGATCACCAGCGTCGCGTTGTCCGGCCGGTAGTAGGTGCGGTGGAAGGCGCGAACGTCCTCGATGCTGGCCGCCTCGAGGTCGGCCATGCTGCCGATGATCGGATGCTTGTAGGAGTGCGTCGTGAACGCGGCGTCGTAGATGATCTCGGACAGTCGGCCGTAGGGCTGGTTGTCGACCCGCTGCCGGCGCTCCTCCTTGACGACCTCGCGTTCGGTCTTGAAGACGGCGTCCTCGATCCGCAGCGACGCCATCCGATCGGCCTCGAGCCACAGCGCGAGCGGCAGGTAGTGGGCCGGCACCGATTCCCAGAACACCGTCGTGTCCTCGGTCGTGTAGGCGTTGCTCTGCCCGCCCACCGACGCGATGTAGGAGATGTGGGCTTCGGGCGGCACGTTGCGGCTGCCCTTGAACATCATGTGTTCGAAGAGGTGGGCAAAGCCGGTGCGGCCGACCTTCTCGTCCTTGGACCCGACGTGATACCAGAGCTGGACGTGGGCCACCGGCGTCGAGTGATCCTCGAGAAGGATGACCCGCAGGCCGTTGGGCAGCGTGTAGTCCTCGAACTTGAACGCGGGCGGCCGTACCGACGTGGCCTGGGTCGCGGGCTGGAGCGCGCCGCCGACAATGCAGGCGGCCAGCGCGGCGGCCATCAGGGGCCGAACGGACATGCGTGCCATTGGGTCGATTATGGCAGGCCGGGGGCCCGCCTCCAATGCAATGGGACGATCAGCGATCGCCGCCGGCCGTCGGTTCCGGATCGGCCGCGTCGTCGGTAGCGCCCTCGAGTGCCGCGATGCGACGGCGCAGGTCGGCGACCTGCCGGCGCAGGGCCGGCAGCGTCCGGAACACGGCCGACGCCTTCAGCCAGTCGCGATTGTCGATGGCCGGATAGCCGGACACGAACGCCTTGTCGGGCAGCGAATTGGGTATTCCGGTCTGTGCAGTGGCCCGCACGCCGGCCCCAATCGACAGGTGCCCGGCGACGCCGACCTGGCCGGCCAGGACGGTCCCGGCCCCCACCGTCGTGCTGCCGGCAATGCCGACCTGCGAGACGAGGATGACCCGCTCGCCGAGCTCGACGCCGTGCGCAATCTGGACGAGGTTGTCGATCTTGCTGCCGGCGCCGATCACGGTCGCCCCGATCGGCGGGCGGTCTATCGCGGTCGACGCGCCGATCTCCACATCGTCGCCGACCACGACCGTGCCGATCTGCGGCACCTTCAGCAGCGTGCCGCCGGCGTCGGGCGCGAACCCGAAGCCGTCGCTGCCGATCACCGCGTGGTCCTGCACCACGACCCGGTGTCCGAGCGTCACGCGCTCGCGGACGCTCACGTGCGGGTGCAGCAGGCAGTCGTCGCCGAGCACGGCGCCGTCGCCGACCGTGGCGTGCGGCCGCAGCACGACGCGGGCGCCGAGCACCGCCCCCGCGCCGACACACGCGTAAGGTCCGATTGACACATCGGCCCCGACCACGGCGGTGGGATCGACGACGGCGGTCGGATGGACGCCGGCAGGCGGCGGCTGCTGCGGGTGCAGGACGGCGAGGGCCCGGGCGAAGGCGGCGTAGGGCTGCGGCGTGCGCAGCGCGGCTCCCGGCACCGGCACGCCGTCGGCGGCAATCACCGCCGAGGCAGCCGTGCGCGCCAACGCCGCCGCGTACTTCGGGTTGGAGAAGAAGGCGATGTCGCCGGGACCGGCCGAATCGAGCGACGCCACCCGGAAGATCGGCAGGTCGCCATCGCCCTCGAGGCGACAGCCGAGGCGATCAGCGAGCTCACGCAGCGTCAAGGCAGGCGGAGTGTACCACCGCGCGCGACGCGCAGCGCGAGTGGCCCGGCTACCGCGTTCCGAGCGGCTCGGGAACCATCCGGGCGACAAACAGCGGCAAATCCTCGAGACAGAGGCGCGCCGCGATGTCGACGAGGATCGGCTGGCGGGCCTCGCTGGGGAGGTGCAGCGCGCCGCGCAGTTCCGACAGCGGGGCGCTCGCGGTCATCTGCCAGGCCACCTCGCGCAATCCGTGCTTGGCGCCACGCCACGACAGGTACCGCGCGACGACGAAGAAGCCGAGGAAGTACGCGAGCACGTTCGGGCCCGGCACGAGGGCCAGGGCTCCCGATGCGACGAACAGCACGGTGGTGATGACCAGCCAGAGCAGGTGGCGGTCGCCGTCCCGCCGCAGCGACGAGCGCATCACGGCCAAGGCCTCGTCAGCGGTGACATCGTCGGGATGATGCAGGATCGCCGCGTCGTGCTTGCGCAGGTGCCAGAGCAGTCGCTGTTCGTTGATGTGCTCGGCGATGCTGCGCATCGTGCGGTGACGGACACGTCCGAACATGGAGCCGGGATCGGCGGGTTCCTCACCACGCGCCCGGCGGCGGCGGTCCTGCTCGGCCTCGTGCAGCATGTCGCGGAAGCGGTCGTGCATGCGCCGGAAGAACCCGCGGTGCACCGACGGATCGATCGGCTCGTGATCTTCCACGGGCTCGCAGTAGGGCTCGAGCCGTCCTCCGCCGATCGGAATGAGATACACGTCGAACATCGCTGTGGCTACCGAGTTCTACGATAGCACCCGGGTTGCCGTTCACTCGGAGACATATGCAGGACGCTCTCCACGCCGCGCGACGAGATCCTCAGCCGCATCGATCCCTGCCGCCGGGCGTGTGTCGTCGGACTGCCTACTTCCGACCGCCGACTGCCGTTGCGCTCAGACAGACGCGCTCGGGGAGCGCGCGCCACCTTCGACCGGTCCTTGTTTGTGTACCCTATCGGCATGACGGGCCTGTTTCTGCTGTGGTTGGGACTGACGGTCGGCGCGCAGGCCGGCTCGCCGCTCTCGCTCGACGTCCGCGTGTTCCGCGGCGCCACCGAGGTCACCGGCGACACCATCGTGACCGTGTTCCCGGCCGGGACCCGCACCAACGGTCGGCCGGCACCGCTGGCCGGCGGCGAACGCAAACTGGCGCTCCCAGCCGGGCAGTACGACATCCAGTTGCTGCAGCAGCAGGAAGGCAAGGTCGGCGGCATCGCGTGGACGACGCTGCGCCTGCTGGCCGACTATCCCGGCGAGCAGCAGCGGCACCTCGAGGTGCTGAACTTCGAGAAGGGCTGGGGCGCACTGCAGATCCGCCCCGCCGGCCCGCGCGACTCCGGCCCGGTGCGCTGGACGACCCGGCTGATCCGCAAGGGTGGCGGCGAAGTGGCGCGCGGCGTGAGTGGCGAGGGCTATCAGGTCATCGTCGCGCCGGCCGGCACGTACGACGTGGAGATCACGCACGCCAACGGCACGACCGCAACGCTGCCCGGCCTCGACGTGCGCGAGAACCTGACCTACGTGCGAACCTTCCCGGCCGCACGCTGACGCGCTGACACGCGCCCCGGCCGTGTGACCCGCGGCAAGGCGGCCGTCGTGCCTGCGTGCCTGGCAGTTCGAATCAGGGCTGCGGCGGCGTGGACGGGCGCGCCGCGCGCTTGCGCTGCGGTGCGCGCGGCCCTCGCGGCTTCGCGAGGTCGGGCTTCCCTGCCGCTTCCCACGCGCCGATGATGTAGGCCGCCACCGTCGCAATCGAATCGTTCACGCGCTGGTCCAGGATTGGACCAGCCCCGCCATCGGCAAATCTCGCGAAGTACCCGTCGTCGTACAGATCGCCGGTGCCGATCGCCTGGCGGTCGGCTTCGAGCACCTTGCCGGCCAGACCGGCGCTCTCGAGCAGCGTGGCGAACGAGGCCTCGCGCGCGTCGGTGACGGCAGCCACGGTCGGCGGCGCCACTGTCAGTCCGGCCCGGCGCCGGCGCGAGAAGAGTTCGGACTCGAAGCGGCTGTGCACGCCGTGCTGGCCGGTCAACTGGCCGTCGTAGTTCACGATGGCGTGGAACGGCACGTGCGCGTCGCCGACGTAGTGACTGAGGATCGACGCGAAGAACACGGCGTTGTCGGCGGCGTAGCCGGGCCCGTCCGGCCGGGCGAGTTGCTCGAAGGCACGACGGAGGCGGCCATGGACCTCGGCCGCCCGCCACGGCAGCGTGCCCTCCGCGTTGACCTTCTCGGGCCCGAACTTGGCGACGGCCTCGTCGTAGCTGTGCGGCAGTTCCGCGAACGGCGCGCGGCCGTACGCGTCGAGATCGAGGAAGTGACGGGGCGGCTCCTCGACGAACCCGACGTTGCGCCACAGGTCGGGGTCGATGGCGTGCTCGACGAACGACGTGCGCTGCCGCTCGAACAGTTCGCGCAGCCCGGGCGGCAGCAGCGCGATGGTCCGCTCGGCGATGAACCTGTGCGCCTCGAAACCCCATGCCGCCGCTGGCGAGGGCGACAGGAACAGGACGACCATGGGCAGCGCCCACAGGGCTCGATGCACTCCGCGGATGCGCGTCACGGGCCCATTGTAGAGCGTGGCCGACTGCTGCTCTCGCAACCGTCCCGTCGAGAACTCCCGTTCCCCGTCCCCCCGTCCCGTTCCTCGTTCCTCGTTCGACGTTCCCCGTTTGAGGCGTTCGGCGTTCGGCGTTCG
>CBIHOS010000104.1:0-16188 GCA_966211945.1 uncultured bacterium | reverse complement strand
ACCCGCGGATCGCGGTCTGATCGACGGTCACGACGCCGTCCTGCGTCGACACCGATCCGTTGATCAGCGAGCTCTTGCCCGAACCAGCCACGCCGGTGACCACCACCAGCACGCCGAGCGGAATGTCGACGTCGAGCTGCTTCAGGTTGTGCGTCGAGGCGCCGCGCACCTTCAACGCACCGGTGGACCTGCGCACCGCCGGCTTGAGCGCGGCTCGATCGTCGAAGTGACGGCCGGTGAGCGTACCGCTGGCCCGCAGTCCGTCGATCGTGCCCTCGAACACGACCTCGCCGCCGGCGCTGCCGGCGCCCGGCCCGAGATCGACGACGTGATCGGCGATGGCAATCGTCTCGGGCTTGTGCTCGACCACCAGCACCGTGTTGCCCTTGTCGCGCAGCTGCAGCAGCAGGTCGTTCATCCGCTGGATGTCGTGCGGATGCAGGCCGATCGTCGGCTCGTCGAAGACGTAGGTCACGTCGGTCAGCGACGAGCCGAGATGACGAATCATCTTCGTGCGCTGGGCCTCTCCACCCGACAGCGTGCCTGACGGCCGCTCGAGACTGAGGTAGCCGAGGCCGATCCCGACAAACGAGTCGAGCGTGTGCTGCAGGCTCGCGAGCAGCGGCGCGACCGACGGCTCGCGCAGGCTGCCGACCCACGTCGCCAGGTCGCTGATCTGCATCGCACAGGCGTCGGCGATGTTGACGCCCTCGATCTTCGAGGACCGCGCCTCCCTGCTCAGGCGGGTGCCGTGGCAGTCCGGACACACGGTGAAGGTGATGGCCCGCTCGACGAACGTCCGGATGTGCGGCTGCAGCGCGTCGATGTCCTTGGACAGGAACGACTTCTGGATCTGCGGGACGATGCCGGTGTACGTGAGGTTGATACCCTCGACCTTGATCTTGGTGGGCTCCTTGTACAGCAGGTCGTGCAGTTCCCGCTTGTTGAACTTGCGGATCGGCTTGTCCGGGTCGAAGAAGCCGCAGCCGCGGAAGATGCGGCCGTACCAGCCCTCCATGCTGTAGCCGGGGATGGTGAGCGCGCCGTCGTTCAGCGACTTGCTGTCGTCGTACAGCGCCGACAGGTCGAAGTCGCTCACGTTGCCCATGCCCTCGCAGCGCGGGCACATGCCGCCGAGACGGTTGAACACGACCTTCTTGGTCTGCGTCTTCCCCTCGCCGCGGTCGACGGTGATGCCGCCGCTGGCCGACACCGACGGCACGTTGAACGAGTAGGCGTTCGGCGACCCGATGGACGGCGTGCCCAGGCGGCTGAAGAGGATGCGGAGCATCGCGTTCGCGTCGGTGACGGTGCCGACCGTGGACCTGGGGTTGGCGCCAATCCGCTCCTGGTCGACGATGATCGCCGTCGTCAATCCGTCGAGCACGTCGACGTCGGGCCTGGCCAACGTCGGCATGAAGCCCTGCACGAACGCGCTGTAGGTCTCGTTGATCATCCGCTGCGACTCGGCGGCGATCGTGCCGAAGACCAGCGAGCTCTTGCCCGAGCCGGAGACGCCGGTGAACACCGTCAGCCGCCGCTTCGGGATCGCGACGCTGATGTCCTTGAGGTTGTTCTCGCGTGCGCCCTGCACACGGATCAGGTCGTGGCGGTCCGCTTTCGCCGTCGGCGTGGCCTTGCTCATCGTGTCTCCATCAGTGAAACGAGCCGCGGTCCGGCCCGTCGCGCCGGCGCGGTGCAGCCTGGTCGCGCTCAGCGCTGCTGAACCAGGCGGATCAGGTTGCCGGCCGGGTCGCGCAGCGCGCAGTCGCGGACGCCGTACGGCTGATCGATCGGCTCCTGCACGACCTCCACGCCTCGCGCCTGCAGCTGCTCGAACGCGGCATCGACGTCGCGCGTCGCCAGCAGGATCGTGCCGTAGGTGCCCTTGGCCATCATCTCGACGATGGTGCGGCGCTCGTCGTCGGTGTAGCCGGGCCCCACGGCCGGCGGGTGCAGGACGATCGACGTGCCGGGCTGGCCGGCGGGACCAACCGTGATCCAGCGCATGCCGTTGTAACCGACGTCGTTGCGGACCTCGAAGCCGAGCACGTCCCGGTAGAAGGCCAGCGTGGCGTCGGGGTCGTTGTGCGGAAGGAAGCTGCCGTGAATGGTGATGTCCATGGCGGTCAGTCTAGGGAGGGTCGCGGTCCGGCGCTTCTCGATTCCTGACCGGCCGCGTCACCTGCCTGGACACGCAGGCGGGGATCCCGGCCGTGGCGTCGGCCGCCTGGCGCCGGTAGACGCTCGGCGGCACGCCGACGAGTTCGGTGAAGCGCGTGCTGAAGGTGCCGAGCGACGAGCAGCCGACCTCGAAGCAGACGTCGGTCACGCTGAGGTCGCCGCGGCGGAGCAGCGCCATTGCCCGCTCGATGCGGCGCGTCATCAGGTAGGAGTACGGCGACTCGCCGAACGCGCGCCGGAACTGGCGGCTCAGGTGTCCGGCCGACATCCGGACGCCGCGCGCCAGCGCCTCGACGTCGAGCGGCTCGGCGTACTCGCGGTCCATCCGATCGCGCACGCGACGCAGCCGCACGAGGTCGCGGAGATACTGCGCGTCGTCGGGAGGTATCGCCACCGGCGCGATCGTGCCACATCGCGGCCAGCCGGGGTCGGCTAAGCTATCGAGCCGTGGTGTCGCCCGGATCGTCGCTTCGGCCTTCCATCGCCGTCGGTCGCAGGAGCGTCGCGGCATGACCAGGGCCGTGATCGCGTTGACGCTTCTCGCCGCGCTCACGCAGGCGCAGGCTCCCGCGACCGGCGGCGACAAGTGGGCGCGCATCGCCGCGCTGCACGCCAGGCGCGTCCAGGAGGTCGGCATCGTCGGCAGCAGCCTGGTGTTCGTCGCCGATGGCCGCGTGGCGCACAAGACCGTCGTCGGCTACCAGGACCGCACCACCAGACGTCCGGTGGACGACGAGACGATCTACCACTGGGCCTCGGTCACGAAAACGCTGACCGGCATCGCCATCATGCAGTTGCGTGACCGGGGACGACTCTCGCTCGACGACCCCGCCGTCAAGTACGTGCCCGAGCTGCGCGAGATCCACAATCCGTACGGAGACGTCGCCCAGGTGACGGTGCGGACGCTGATGTCGCACAGTTCCGGACTCCGGGCCGGCACCTGGCCGTGGGGGGGCGACCAGCCGTGGCATCCGTTCGAGCCGACGCGCTGGGCGCAGGTGGCGGCGATGCTGCCGTACACGGAGCTGACGTTCCAGCCCGGGACGAAGTACAGCTACTCGAACCCCGGCGTGATCGTGCTCGGCCGCATCATCGAACTGCTCTCCGGTGACGACTACGAGGTCTACGTCGCGAAGAACATCTTCATGCCGCTGGGCATGCAGCGCAGCTTCTTCGATCGGGCGCCGTACCATCTCGTCGAGCATCGATCGCACAGCTACACGGGCACCGACGCCGGCATCACCGAGCGGCCCTTCGACTTCGACACGGGGATCACGGTGTCCAACGGCGGACTGAACGCGCCGCTCGACGACATGGCCAGCTACCTGGCCTTCCTGAGCACCGGCGAGGGGTCCGTGCTCGGGCGTCCGTCACTCGACGAGATGTTCACGCGGCAGATCCGCGCCGCCGATGGCGAGGGCGGCAGCGGCAGCGATGTGCAGGCCGGGCTGTCGAGTTTCATCGAGCGCCACGGCGGCGTCGAATTGGTCGGGCACAGCGGCGATCAGAACGGCTTCATCACGCACCTCTACGTGCATCGGCCATCGCGCTCCGGCTACCTCGTCGCGTTCAACACCGACGTCTCGTCGACGAGCGATCCGCGCCGCGCCACCCGGGCCGTCGACGACGACATCCGGGCCGCGATCGTTCGCGAGTTCTGGGCGCCGCCGCGGTAGCCCTACTTCTTCCCGCTGAGCGACGACCGCACCACCTTGGCGTGCTCGAGGTGTGCCACGAAGGCCGGCCGCACCTTCACGAGGAGCGCCTTCAGCTCGGCGTTCTTCGCACCGGGGATGAGCGTCTTGTCGAGGGCGTCGAGCACCTGCTGGTGGTAGACGACTTCGTGCTCGACATAGGCCTTGTCGAACTCAGCGCCCTTCAACGTCTCGAGGCGCGCCACGTTCGCCTTGCCGCCCGACGCGAGGCTCTGGCTGGTGGGATTGTCCTGCGGCGTCACACCGAGGCGCGTGACGAGCTCCACCGCCGACTTGTTGACCCCCGCGTGGGCGGTCACCATCATTTCACCGAACTTCTTGACGTCCTCAGTGGCCGACCGTGCCGCGGCAAGCCTGCCGGCATCGATGTCCACCTGATTCGCCGTCACGACGATCGACGCAATCTGCGCGTCCGACACGTCCTGGGCCGTTGCGGTCGTGGCCGCGACGGCCACACAGACGAGCAATGCCAACATCACACCCTTCATGCGTTCACCCTCCAGCACCCCGCCATGGGGCTTCTCCTGAACCACCTACGCGCCAACGCAGCGCCGTGGATTCATAGCAATAGAGCGTCGAGGTGGAGAAGGGTGACATCGGCGCGAGGCTGCTATGCTGGCGCCGACAGCGCGGAGCAGTTCGCGACGGACCAGTCAGGCGAGAGGCATGCGCGACAGCAATCCCGAGAATCCTGCGTCAGTCGTCCGCGTCGACGGTGACACCGCGGCCCCGAGCCGCGCGCTGGTCCTGGCGACGATCTCGTTCACGCTCTCGTTTGCCGCCTGGGGTCTCGTGGGCGGACTGGCGTCGGTCTTCAGCGGCCTCTACGGGCTGACGGCCTCCCAGACCGCGCTGCTGGTCTCGGTGCCGGTCCTGCTCGGCTCACTGGCGCGGTTGCCGATGGGCATCCTGACCGATCGCTACGGCGGCCGCGTGGTCTTCACGTCGCTCCTCGCCTTTTCCTCGCTCGCCGCGTTCGTCGTGCCGCTGACCAGCAGCTACGGCTCGCTCCTGGTCGCGGCATTCCTGGTGGGGATGGCGGGGTCGTCCTTCTCCGTCGGCGCGGCCTTCGTGTCGCGCTGGACCCCCACCGCCCGGCAGGGCACGGCCCTCGGCGTCTACGGCCTGGGGACGATGGGGCAGTCGCTTGCGGTGTTCGTGGGTCCGATCGTGGCGGCAAGCCTCGGCTGGGAAACGGTGTTCCGCGGCACCGGCGCGCTGCTCCTGGCCTGGGCCGCGGCCTACGCCCTGCTCGCGAAGAACCCGCCCCGGCCTGGTCGTCCCGGCACCTTCACGGCGGTGATGGGGATCCTGCGGCACTCGCCGACCGCCTGGCTCCTCGGCGTCTTCTACTTCCTGACCTTCGGCGGATTCGTCGCCTTCTCGATCTACCTGCCGACGCTGCTGCGCGCGCAGTTCGGCCTCGCGCCGGCCGACGCGGGACTCCGTGCCGCCGGATTCGTCGTGCTCGCCACGCTCGTGCGGCCGGTCGGCGGGTGGCTGGCCGACCGCATCGGCGGCGCCCAGGTCCTCTCGTGGGTCTTCGGTGGCGTGGCCCTCTTCTCGCTGCTCCTCACGTGGCCGTCCCTGGTGCCGTTCACGGTCGGCGCGCTGGGCTGCGCGCTGCTGATGGGGCTCGGCAACGGCGCGGTCTTCAAGCTGGTGCCGGAACACTTCCCGAAGGACACCGGCACGGTGACGGGGCTGGTCGGCGCCCTCGGCGGCCTCGGCGGATTCTTCCCGCCGCTGCTGCTCGGCGTGTTCAGCGATCGACTCGGCGCAATCTGGCCGGGCTTCCTCCTGCTGTCGGCAACCGCGCTGATCCTGCGCGCCGCCAACGAGCGCGTCTTCCGTCCGGGCGACGTCGCCTGGACGCAGTCCCTGCCGATTGCCGCGCGCCAGGCGCTCGAGCGCGTCCGGGCCGGCGCGTGGGGCGTCCTGGTCACGGCGACCCTGGCGGCCGCCATCGTCGTCGGGTCGCGCAACCTGCAGCACTTCGACGCGGCACTTGTCGGTTACACGTTCGCGACGCTGTTCGCGGCGTTCGGGATCAGCTACCGCTACGCCATGTGGCTCCAGCGCCCGCCGACCCGCATGTACTGGCGGCGCGGCTGGCAGGCGTTCTTCTCACGGCGCGCCCTGGCGGGCAACACCGTCGATCTCGGCCGCCGCGCGCTCGTCGAGTTCGCCGCCAACGCCTACATCTTCCGCCGCGGCCGGCTGCGCGGCCTCGCCCACTGGCTGATCATGTGGGGCTGCCTGCTCGCGGCGGCGATCACGTTCCCGCTGGTCTGGGGCTGGATTCACTTCGAAACGGTGCCCGGCGATCTGCACATGTACCGCACGTTCGTGTTCGGTATCGCGGTGCAGGACTTCCCCGTCGAGTCCTTCGTCGCGTTCGTGATCTTCCACGGGCTGGTGTGGTCCTCGTTCCTGGTCATTGCCGGCGTCATGCTCGCGTTCCGCCGCCGGATGATCGATCACGGCGCGGTTGCCGTGCAGCAGTTCGGGCAGGACATCCTGCCGCTGCTGCTGCTGTTTGCGATCAGCGTGACGGGGTTGATGCTGACGGCCAGCTACACGTGGATGCGTGGCTACGCCTACGAGTTCCTCGCGATCCTCCACGCCGCCACGGTCATCGTCACGCTGATCTGGCTGCCGTTCGGCAAGCTGTTCCACGTCTTCCAGCGCCCTGCGCAGCTCGGCGTCGGCTTCTACAAGGACGCCGGGGCGCGCGGCGAACAGGCGGCGTGCCGGCGCTGCGGGCAGCCGTATGCATCGCGGCCGATGGTGCGGGATCTGACGACGGTCGAGCAGGAACTCGGGTTTCGTTACGAGTTGCCCGGTGGCGGGCACTATCAGGACGTGTGTCCCCGGTGCCGGCGCGCGCTGTTCGGCCTGGCACAGGGAGCCCTGTGGCGGCAGTACTTGAACGCGCGGCCGGCGTCGGCGTCTGGTGTCGGCGAGCCGGTGACGAGCGAGAGGCAGGCTGAGAGACGTGGCTGACATCCCGGCGGATCCGCTTCGCATCATCGAGAAGTTCGGACCGCACCTGTCGGTGATGACCGGCGCGCGGCTGTCGACGAGCGTCGAGCCCGAACGGCTGGTGAAGACCCATTGCTGCTTCTGCGGCCAGCAGTGCGGCATCCAGCTCAAGGTCCGCGACAACGAAGTGATTGGCTTCGAGCCGTGGGAGGAATTCCCGTTCAATCGCGGCATGCTCTGCCCCAAGGGCGTGAAGCGCTATCTGCAGGGGTCGCATCCCGATCGGCTCACCGCGGCGTTGCGTCGCGATACGTCCTCGCCGTCGGGATTCAGCCCCCTGCCGTACGCCGACGCCATCGGCCGCGTGGCCGCCGAGATCGGGCGCATCCAGGCGACCCACGGCGCCGGTGCGATCGGCGTCCTCAGCGGCGCCAGCCTCACGACCGAGAAGACGTACCTGCTCGGCAAGTTCGCGCGCGTGTGTCTCAAGACGCCGTTCATCGACTACAACGGCCGTCTCTGCATGGTGAGCGCCGGGGCGGCCAACAAGAAGGCGTTCGGCATCGATCGGGCGACGAACCCCTGGTCCGACATGGTCGGCACCGACGTGATCTGGGTGGCAGGAGCCAACGTCGCCGAATGCTCGCCTATCACCACCGACTACATCTGGCAGGCCCGCGAGCAGGGCGCGAAGATCATCGTCCAGGATCCGCGCATCACCCCGGCGGCGCGCACCTGCGACCTGTACCTGCCAGTGAAGCCGGGCCGCGACGCCGCCCTCTTCGCCGGCGTGCTGCAGATCATGATCGAGCGCGACTGGATCGACCACGCGTTCATCGACGCGCACACGGTCGGCTTCGAACAGGTCAGCGAGTACTGCCGTGAATGGACGCTGCCGCGTACCGCCGACGTGACCGGCGTGCCGCAGCGGGCGTTGATGCAGGCGGCCGAATGGTGGGGTACGGCACGGACCAGTTTCCTCCTGCACGCCCGCGGCATCGAACATCACTCCAACGGCGTGCAGAACGCGCTCGGGACGATCAACCTGGTCCTCGCCTCGGGCCGGATTGGCCGGCCCAAGAGCGGCTACGGCACGATCGTCGGGCAGTCCAACGGCCAGGGCGGTCGCGAGCACGGCCAGAAGTGCGACCAGCTCCCCGGCTGGCGCGACATCACCAACCCCGAACACCGTCGCCACATCGCCGGCGTGTGGGGGATCGAGGAACAGGACCTGCCGGGCCCCGGCGTGGACGCCTACGAGCTCTTTCGCAAGATCGATCGCGGCGAGATCAAGGGGCTGGTGTCGATCTGCTTCAACCCGAAGGTCTCGCTGCCGGACAATGCGTTCGTCACCCGCTGCCTCGAGAAGCTGGAGTTCTACACCGCCATCGACTTCTTCCTGAACGACACCGCGTGGCACGCCGACATCGTGCTGCCGGGCAGCCTGCACGAGGAGGACGAGGGCACGGTCACGCAGGTCGAAGGCCGCATCATCAAGATCAACAAGGCGGTCGACTGCCCCGGTGACGCGCGCGAGGACTGGCGCATCATCCAGGACATCGCCCGGGCGCTCGGCCGGCCGCACGGGTTCACGTTCAACGAGCCGCGCGAGATCTTCGAGGAACTGCGACTCGCCAGCAAGGGCGGCGTCGCCGACTACTCCGGCGTGACCTACGAGAAGATCGTCGGGCAGTTCGGCGTGTTCTGGCCGTGCTACAGCCAGGACCCCGAGACCGGCGCGCCGCTCGACGACCATCCCGGCACGCCGCGATTGTTCGAACGCGGCAGCTTCAATCCGGTGGCCAGGGGCAGCGGGCCGTTCTACTTTCCCGACGGCCGCGCCCGCTTCAACGTCGCCGACTACCGCGTACCGGTGGACGATGCCAGCGACGAGTACCCGATCTATCTGACGACCGGCCGCGTGGTGAGTCAGTTCCTCTCCGGCACGCAGACGCGCCGCATCGGGCCGCTGGTCAAGCAGTACGCCGAACCGCGGATCGAGATGCATCCGCGGCTCGCCGCCAAGCTCGGCATCGCCGACGGCGATTGGTCGACGGCCGAGACGCGGCGGGGCGCCATCACGCTCAGGGCGCAGGTCGTGACGACGATTCGCCCGGACACGGTCTTCATCCCGTATCACTGGGCCGGACCCAAGAGCGTCAACCAGCTGACCGTGGCCGCGCAGGACCCGATCAGCAAGATCCCGCAATACAAGGTCTGCGGCTGCCGCGTCCGCAAGGCCGAGGCGCCGCCGGACTACGCCGCGGTGCGCGAGCCGCAGCAGTAGACGGGCAGGACATCACACATGGCCAAACCGGACCATCTCCACTTCTTCATCGATCCGAACCGGTGCATCGGGTGCCAGGCGTGCGTGCAGGCGTGCACGGAGTGCGACACCCACCGCGGCGAGTCGATGATTCACCTCGAGTACGTGAACCGGGCCGAGAGTGTCCAGACGGTGCCGGTGGTGTGCATGCACTGCGAGCAGCCGACCTGCGCCGAGGTGTGCCCGGCCGACGCCATCAAGCGCACCGGCGACGGCGTGGTGCAGTCGGCCCGCAAGCCGCGGTGCATCGCCTGCGGGAACTGCGTGGTCGCCTGTCCGTTCGGCGTGCCCGAGGTCTACGAAGACCGCCAGATCATGATGAAGTGCGACATGTGCTACGACCGGACGAGCGTCGGCAGGAAGCCGATGTGCGCGACCGTGTGCCCGAGCCAGGCGCTCTTCTTCGGCACCCGCGAGCAGATCGAGCAGCTGCGTCCGCTGTCGGCCCCGGTCAACACTTTTCAGTTCGGCCAGCAGACCATCACCACCCAGGTCCACATGATGGTGCCGCGCGCGCTCGCGAACGCGACGCCGCACGTCGATGTCACCGCGGCGATGGAGGAGCGGCCACGCAGCCGCGCGGTGACCCTGAAGGTGATCAGCGACGATCCCTTCGCCGAGGTGGAGGTGTAGCGATGGCCGACTTCCGCGTCGATCCTCGTCGCCCGATCGATCCCGCAATCGATTCGCCGGGCCGCGAGGGTCTCACCGGCACGGCGCCGGCGAGCCTCTATGCGCCCGCCCTCGAACGCGACAACGTCACCGTGGCGCCCGATTTCGCGCCGGCCGACGCGCAGCCCGCCTGGCGGCAGGACTTCCCGATCGACTGGCCGCAGGACCTCTACGTCGAGCGCCGCGACTTCATGCGGTTCCTCGTGCTGACGAGCGCCGCGTTCACGCTCGGACAGGTCTCGATCGGCGTGCAGAACTGGTACCGCAAGCGCCGCGGCCAGCCGCCGGTGCAGCGGATTGCATCGGTGGACGAGGTCGCGGTCGGCGGCGCGGTCACCTTCGCCTACCCGGACGCCCACGAGCCATGTCTGCTCGTGCGACTGACGGCCAGTGAGTTCGTCGCGTTCAACCAGAAGTGCACGCATCTGTCGTGCGCGGTGATTCCTCGGCCGGCCGAAGGCAGCTTCTACTGCCCCTGCCACGAAGGAAGGTTCGACCTGCGGACCGGCGCGCCCACGGCCGGCCCGCCGCGCCGGCCGTTGACGCGCGTCGTGCTCGACATCCGGGCTCGGGACATCTACGCCGTCGCCGTCGAGGAGCGGACGATATGAGGACGTCGTCGAATCGCCCGTTCAGCCGCGACCAGCGGACGACCATCGTGCACGGGATGCTCGTGTTCGTCCTGATCGTCGTCGTGCTGCAGCTCTGGCTGCTGACGGCGACCATGAACGCGTGGCTCGGGGGCGACGATACGATCGTGTGGCCGGCCGCGGCGGTGAGCGCGGCGGGGCTGGCGTTCAACGTCGGCCTGCTGCGCTATCTCGGCCGCATCGAGCGCACGCGGCGGACAGGAGCATAGAGACGATGGCGAGCACCCTTCCTCCAGGCGAACTCTTCGCGCTGGACACCCTCGTGACACCGACCGCCCAAGGCATCGCCAGCCGGGTCCTCGCCCGCACGGCTGCAGGCAACATCACCCTGTTCGCCTTCGACGCCGGTGAAGAGTTGTCGGAGCACACGGCGCCGTTCGATGCTCTCGTCATCACGCTTTCGGGGGCTCTCGCGCTGACGATCGGCGGCCGTGAGGTGCAGGCCACACCGCAGACCGCCGTGCTGATGCCAGCCAACGTGCCGCACGCGGTTCGGGCGGCCGAGTCGTCGCGGATGATGCTGATCATGCTGCGCGAGTAGACGCTCGACCGGCCTCGCGAAGCCGCGGCTTCCAACGTGCGCGCTCAGGCCGTTCAACATTATAGCGATATCGCTATATACTTGATCCGTGGATCTGGCCCGCATCGCCAAGCCGAAGCTCGTCGCCGCGCTGAAGGACTACGACCGCGGCAAGGCGCTGTCAGACCTCACCGCCGGTGTCACCGTCGGCCTCGTCGCCGTGCCCCTCGCCCTGGCCTTTGCCATCGCGTCGGGTCTCTCACCGCAAGCCGGCATCTACACCGCGATTGTCGCAGGCGGCCTGATCTCGCTGCTCGGCGGGTCGCAGGTGCAGATTGGTGGGCCCACCGGAGCATTCGTCGTCATCGTGGCGGGCATCGTCGCCACCCACGGCGTCGAGGGACTCTTCGTCTGCACCCTGATGGCCGGTGTGATGCTCGTGGTGCTCGGAGCCACGGGCATGGGCTCGGCCGTCCGCTACATTCCGCGTCCCGTCGTCGTGGGCTTCACCAACGGCATCGCCGTGCTGATCGCGAGCACGCAGATCCGCGACTTCTTCGGGCTCGATCTGGCAACGGTTCCGAGTGAATTCATCGCGCGCATGGAGCTGTTGGTCGATCGCATCTGGACGCTGTCTCCAGCCGCCACCAGTCTCGCCGTCGGCGCGCTCGCGACGATCGTCGTCGCCGGCCGCATCTCCAGAAGAATCCCCGGTGCCATCCTCGCCCTGTTCCTCGGAACGATCGCGGCCGTCGCGTTCGACCTTCAGGTGGAAACGATCGGGACGCGCTTTGGCGGAATCCCGTCCGGGCTGCCGTCGTTCCACGTGCCGGCCTTCAGGATCGAGCTGCTGGGCACGCTGCTCGTGCCGGCCATGACGGTGGCGATGCTCGGCGCGATCGAGTCGCTCATGTCGGCAATGGTCGCCGACCGCATGAGCGGCGACAGGCACCAGTCCAACGTCGAACTGGTGGCGCAGGGCATCGCCAACATCGCCTCTCCCCTCTTTGGCGGCTTGCCTGCCACCGGGGCCATCGCGCGCACCGCGACCAACGTGCGCTCCGGGGCGAGGACACCGGTGGCCGGGTTGATCCATGCGCTGACGCTCGTGGTCATCCTGTTGTTCGCAGCGCCGCTGGCCTCGCACGTGCCGCTGGCCGTCCTGGCCGCGATCCTGATGATGGTCGCCTACAACATGGGCGAGTGGCGCGAGATCCCCGAGCTGCTGCGCCTGACGAAGACCGACGTCGCGGTCTGGGTGATCACGTTCGCCTTGACGGTCTTCGCGGACCTGACCGTCGCGGTGGGCGTGGGGATGGTCTGTGCCGCGCTGCTGTTCATCAAGCGCGTGGCAGATACGACGACGGTGACCGCGGTGACCGACGAGTACGTTCAGGAGGGCCACGTCCACAGCCTCCAGACCCAGACGATTCCACCGTACGTGAAGATCTTCAGGATTCATGGGCCGTTCCTGTTCGGCGCCACCGACAACCTGCGTCCCGTGCTCGACGCCGTGCCGACCCTGCCGCCGATCATCATCATGCGTCTGCGGAACATGACCGCACTGGACGCCACCGGCCTGCGTGCCCTCGAGGAGCTGGCGGAAGCCCTGCACGCGTCCGGACGTACGCTGATTCTGTGTGGTGCGCGTCACCAGCCAGCGCGGCTCATTGCGCGCGCCGACTTCCGCCGGCACATCGGCGATGCGAACGTGTGCGCGAACGTCACGACCGCCCTCGTTCGGGCCCGTGAGATCCACGACACCCGCGAAGGCACGCCCACGCAGCCCGCCGCCTGAGGTCTCGATGGGCACATCCTCTCCCTCGCCGCAGTTGCAGACGATGAAAGCGGAGTTCTTCCGCGCGCTCGCGCATCCCATTCGGATACGCCTGTTGGAAGTGCTGGTCGCCACGGACGAGTGCAGTGTCCAGGATCTGCAGCGGACCCTTGGCATCGACCAGCCCATCGTGTCGCAGCAGCTGGCGCGCCTGCGTTCGAGCGGCATCGTCGCAACCAGGAACACCGGCGCGGCCACCAGGTACTCGGTCGCCGATCCGCTGATCGGCGAGCTGCTGCAGGTCGCCAGGCGTGTGCTGAACCGGCGACTCGTGGGTGTGCAGTCGTTGCTGCGGGAACTGGAGCGCGACGGCGCCCAGCGCCCCCGGACCCGGGAATCGCGCAGCTAGCCGCGGGCGCCAGCCTCGTTCACGGCACGCGGTTCCCGTCCACGTCCTGCTGGAGTGCATCGATCGCATCGAGCACGCCGTTGAGGCGCGTCCCCAGTTCGGTCAGGCGATACTCGACCCGCGGCGGCACCTCCGCGTAGGACGCTTTCGACAACAGCCCGTAGCGGACCAGTTTCGCCAGCCGCTCGTTGAGCACCTTGGTCGTCAGTCCGTCGGCGGTGCGCACGAGCCTGCCGGGACGGTTGACGCCGGCGCGCACCTGCGCCAGCACGTGCAACGTCCATTTGCAGCCGACCACGTCCTCGACTATCCGTCGGATGTCGGTCGGCGCCTCGGGAGCGGTGGGGCGATCGGCAATTGGCACTGATTTGTACCTACACCACGCAATTGTGCCTGCTGTTCAGCACGACAGCGCGCCACTAGCATCGCGACAGGAGGTGAGACATGACGCGTGGCGTTTCGATGACAGCATTCTATCTACTCGCGGTGACGATCGGGATCGTGCCGGCCCCGCTTGCGGCCCAGACGACGAGCAAGGCCGAGAGCTACAAGGGACCGGACTTCGACATCACCGCGGCGTCGGTCGAATACATCGCCGATCTCGACGTGCTGGTGTTCGAGCAGCGCACCGCCGGCACCGCCGGCCGCACGGTGCCGACGCCGAATGGCACGCTCGATGGCGCGCCGGTGCTGGGCTATGTCTTTCCCACATCGCTCACGCCCGATGCGGTCGGCTTCGGCAGCACCACCGGCATCGTCGCGCTTGCCGCCACGGCGCACCCGGACTTCGACGACACGCCGCTCTGGGACGAGAACGGCGACGGCAACTACGGCAACGACGGCGTCCGCTGGCACACGCACTGGGTGGTGCTGGTGGAGGACGCGCGCGTGCCAGGCAAGCTGAGCGTGCGCGAGTTCCAGAAGACCGATGCGGTCGTCCTGCCCCCCACCAACCCGGGCATGCCGATGTACATGGATTCGCCGGGCTTCCCGGTGATCACGAAGGACGCCGCGATTCGGGTCGTGGTGCCTGCCTCGCGCATCAGGTTCGGATCAGGAGAGCCAGCCTTCACGTTCGACGCCGTCACCTGCTACATGCGCGTGTCGGCGCCCGCCAAGGGTCATGCCGGAAGCGCCGCGCTGCCGATGCTCGGCGTCCATGAGGTCTTCGACGTGCTGTCGGGCGATCTCAGCCTGCCCTACACGGTGAAGCGGAGATAGCGCCCAGGCAGCGGAGGTTGCGCCAGCGCAAGGCGGAGGCGTCGTCATCACGCTAGGGTGAAGGACGAGCCGATGCGGCCGCCTGTCGCGGCGGCGGGCTGGATGCCAACGATGACTGCCGATCTCCCGCACGCCGCAAGCGGCATTTCCCCGGGCCGCCGGGCGATGCTGCCGGCTCCCACACTGCCGCTCGTGTACTTCGCCGGCGCGCACGTCGCGCTGGCGCTCGCCTTCGGCATCCTGCTGCTGGAACCCGGCCTTCCGGGCGCGTTCCACTACCATCCGCGGCTGATTGCGATCGTGCATCTCGTGACCCTGGGGTGGATCTCCGGCTCCATCCTGGGCGCGCTCTACATCGTCGCGCCACTGGCGCTCGGATTGCCCTTCCGCGCCCGGTGGACCGATGCCATCGCCAGCCTGCTCTTCTGGATCGGCACCGCCGGCATGGTCGCCGGATTCTGGGTGGGACGATTCGCGCTGGTCGGGGTCGCCTCCCTCGCGGTGCTCGGCGGCGTGACGTTCGTGGGCGCCCGGCTGCTCTCGAACCTGGCGGCCGCGCGGCTGCCGTGGGGCGTATCGCTCCACCTCGCGCTGGCGTTCGCCAACGTCGTCCTCGCCGGCACGGCCGGCGCGGTGATGGCGGCCAGTCGCGTCGCCTGGCCGCTGCCATGGTCGCCGCTGGCGCTGGCGTATGCGCACGGACACCTCGCCGTCCTCGGATGGGCGACGATGATGATCTTCGGTGTGGGCTACCGGCTGATCCCGATGTTCCTCCCGGCCGCGATGCCCTCGGGACCCGGGCTGGCGATCAGTGCCGTTCTGCTCGAAGTGGGGACGCTCGGGCTGGTGCTGTCGTTCGTGGCCGGATGGCCCGCGGGTCCACCGGCCCTGCTCGTCCTGGGCGGATGCGCCGCGTTCTCGTGGTGGATTCGCCGCACGCTGGCCCATCGCCGGCCGCGGCCGAGGGATCTGCCACGCCGCGACTGGTCGACGTGGCACACGCATCTGGCCGTGGTGTACCTGGTCATCGCGAGCGGGCTCGGTTGCTGGCTTGCATTCGGCGAACCGCCGCTCGCGGTGACCTGGGCGTACGGAGCCGCAGGCATTCTCGGCTTCGTGGCGCAGATGGTCTCTGGCATCCAGGGCCGGCTGCTGCCACTGCTTGCGTGGTACAACGCGCTCGAGCACCGGGACGGCGAGCTGCCGCGTCAATCCGTGCACCGGCTCATCGCGCCGCGGCTCGCACTCTCCGTGTTCGTCGCCTGGTTGTCGGGGCTGCCTCTTCTCATTGCAGGCCTGGTGACGGAGCACCACGGCGCGATCGGGGCCGGCGCCGCGATGCTGTTGTGCGCCACGCTCCTGTCCGCGGCGCATGGCGTCCTGCTCGTTCGTCGCGCTTACGCGTGAACGCACATCCGCGTCGAGGCGATGTCGATGTCGTCGTGCGAAGATGACGCCGTGGGCAACCCGATTCCCGAGTGGGAGCCGTTGTCGGAGGCCTCGCTCGTCGACCAGCGCGGCACCTACGATCAGCAGCGCGCCACCTGCCCGGTCGCCAGATCGCCGCGCGGCGTGACGATCTTCAGGCACGCCGACGTGGTGACCGCCGCCGCGGATCCGGCCACGTTCTCGTCGGCGGTGTCAGCGCGCCGCGCCGTGCCGAACAGCCTGGACCCACCCGAGCACACGGCCTTCCGGGCCATCATCGACCCGTTCTTCTCACCAGAGC
>CBIHOS010000103.1:0-16337 GCA_966211945.1 uncultured bacterium | reverse complement strand
ATCGAGCTCGAAGATCTTGCCTGGATTCATGATCCCGAGCGGGTCGAGCGCCTGCTTGATCGCGCGCATCGCGCCGATCGCGACGTCGCCGGCCTCCTCGCGCAGGAACGGGATCTTGTGGAAGCCGATGCCGTGCTCGCCCGAACAGGTGCCGCCGAGCGCGAGGGCGCGGCGCACGAGCGCGTGATTGAGTGTCTCGGCCCGTCGCCAGTCGTCGGCATCGCCGGGGCGGACCAGATAGCCGAAGTGGAAGTTGCCGTCGCCGACGTGCCCGAGCACGTAGTACGGCACTCCCGAGGCCTCCGCCTCGGCGATCGACTCCAGCAGGCAGTCGGCGAGGCGTGAGATCGGCACGCAGGTGTCGGTCGAGATGACGCGCCGGCCGGGGTACGCCTGCATCGCCGCGAAGTAGGCCTGGTGGCGCGCCGTCCACAGCCGCGTGCGCTCTTCGGGCGTCCGCGCCCAGGCAAACGCTTCGCCGCCCTCGTCGAGTGCGGCGGCCTGCGCCTGCGCCGCCTGGTCGTCGACGTCGCCCGGCGATCCGTGGAACTCCAGGAACAGCATCGGCTGCTCGGGCAGCGACAGCCGTGCATGGGCGTTGACCATCCGCACCGTGTAGGTGTCCACGAGCTCGCAGCGGGCGATCGGCAGGCCCGACTGAATGAGGTGCATCGCCGTGCGCACGGCCGCGGCGATCGACGCAAACGAGCAGGTGGCCGCCGCCACGGCCTCGGGCAGCGGATGGAGCTTCAGCGTGATCTCCGTGATCACGCCGAGCGTGCCCTCGCTGCCGACCAACAGCCGGGTGAGGTCGTAACCGGCGCTGCTCTTGCGGGCCCGCGTGCCGGTCCGCATCACCGCGCCCGACGCCGTGACCACTTCGAGCGCCAGCACGTTCTCGCGCATCGTGCCGTAGCGCACGGCATTGGTGCCGCTGGCGCGCGTCGCGCACATGCCGCCGATCGACGCGTCGGCGCCCGGATCGACCGGGAAGAACAGGCCCTTCGCCTCGAGCGCGCGGTTGACCGCGGTGCGCAGGACGCCGGGCTGCACCGTGATCGTCATGTCGTCGGCGTCCACCGCGACAATCCGCTTCATGCGGCTGACGTCGAGGCTGATGCCGCCGCGGATCGCGAGCAGGTGCCCTTCGAGCGACGACCCGGCGCCGAACGGAATCACCGGCGTGCGGTGCGCCGCCGCCAGGCGCACGGCGTCGGCGACGTCCCCGGTCGATTCGGCGAACACGACGACCTGCGGCGGCGGCACGTGGGTGAACGCCGACTCGTCGCGCCCGTGCGCCTCGAGCACGGACGGCGCCGTCGAGCAGCGTTCCGCGAACCGCTGCCGGAGCCCGTCGAGCAGGACCGGCGGCAGCGGCGGGATCGGCGACGCGGCCGTGGCGGCCTGACCATCCGACATGATCTACTTACCCGAAGACGATGGTCCCGGATGGAGCACGACGTAGGTCGGCAGGCCCACCGACTTGAAGCGGGTGAGCAGGGAGCGGACTGGCTCGGCGTCCGGATCCTCGGCCTGCACCTTGACCTTCACGTAGCGGTCGAGTGCGGCCTTCACCGACGCGTCCTCGAACGTCGTCGAATCCATCGTCAGGCAGTTCTTGCACCAGGTGGCCCAGAAGTCGATGAGGACCGGCTTGCCCTCGCGCTCGGCCTGTGCGAGGCCGTCGGCCAGCGACGCGGTCCAGCCTGCCTGCAGCTTGTCCTCGACGCTCCTGCTGACCGCGCCGGCATCGACCCGTCGGTTCTCGAACAGCGTGTACGCGAGGTAGCCGTAGTAGGCGGCGGTCGCCAGGATGAGCACGCCCATCGCCTGCTTCACGCGCACCATCCACATGCCGGGCTTGGGCAGCGAGGCCATGCCGGCGCCGGCTATCGGCCACGGAATGGCCATGCCGACGCCGAGGACGAACGGCAGGGCGAGCGCGATCGACGTGCCGCCGGCGTACAGGCTGCTCGCGAACAGCACGACCTGGATGACCACCGGCGCCACGCACGCGCCGGCCAGCAGTGCGGCCACCGCGCCCATCGTGAACGCGAGCGGCAGCGAGCCGCGGCGGCCGTGCGTGCTCGGACCGCGCGCCAGGTTCGAGAAGTCGATCAGGATGACGTCGAACATCGCCAGCGCGAGGACCACGAACAGGATCGCGATCCCGAGGTTGAACCAGGGCGAGGCGTTGATCGTGCCGAACGTGCCGGCGGTGAGGATCACGATGAGCCCCAGCCCGCCGTAGACGAGCGCCATCGCGGCCCCGTACGCAAGCCCCAGGACGAAGCCGCGCCGACGGGAGCCCGCCTGCGCGCCCGCGCCGATGATCGCCAGGTTGATCGGCACCATCGGCAGCACGCACGGCGTCAGGTTCAGCGCCAGGCCGCCGAGCAGCACGACGACGAGGATGGCCAGAGGGCCGCGGCCCTCGAGCAGCGACGTCGGCTGGACGCCCTGCTCGGCGTCGCGCACGAACTGCAGGAAATCGCCAACCGGCAGGTACCCGCCGGTCGTGCCGCGCACGGTGAAGCGGTCCAGCGTCGTCAGGACGTCGGCATCGCTGGCCGACGCCGCGGGCGGCGGGGCCTGCCGGCCGATCGATCGCGTGGCGGGCGCCGCACCGGGTGCGACCTGGCGGCCGGCTGCGAGCGTCGCGAAGGCCGCGGCGTTCTCGCCGAGCGGCGTCCCGCCCGGCCCGACCCGGAGCGTCCAGCTGACCGTCGCGGTCTGCGGCGCGAAACAGACGCGATCGTCACAGGCCTGGTAGCGCAGGCGGCCTGGCACGACGAGATCGCCGGCCGGCACCGAGGCATCGATCGCCAGCGAGGCCCCGGCGACGAACTCGTGCTCGAACACCGCCAGCGGCTGCGGCTGGCCCTCCTGGACGAAGTCGGTGGGGGTCGGGTAGAGCAGGTGCGCCACGGTGACGCCCTCGGGAGCGTCCACGGTCAGCACGGTGGGGATGAGCGACGGATCGCGCGGCGCATCCGACTGGACGTGCAGCCCTTCGGGCAGGGTCACGCGCACCGCGACACGCGTCGAGGCGCCGGGCGACACGGCGCTGGCGTGGACCAGCGGCACGACGTCGGCCTTCGGCCGCCGCATCTGCGCCGCCGGACTGGCGACGACGCCGACGCAGGCCGCGACGAGCAGGCAGACGCCCGGCGCGTGTCTGGCCGCGAGACGACACACGGCTTGCCTCAGGGGAAGATGCGTCACTCCTGCATCGTAGCAACACTCGGGATGGAGCGCCGGGTCCGGCAGGGGTGGGCGTGTCGCTACACCGGCGCGTTCATGGTGCGCAGCAGGCCAGCCATGTCGAACGAGTCCCAGGCCTCGATGATGCTGTCGCCCGACACGCGCATCAGGGTCAGGCCGGCCACCGAGATGGCCCGGCCCGTCGGCGGCCAGCCGTCGAGTGCCCCGGTGTGCGTGCCGGTGGTGAGCCACTGGACGGCGACGTGGCCCTCGCCCTGCACGTAGTTGACGATCTCGATGCGGAGGTCGGGCACCGTCTGCACGAGCATGTCGTAGAACTGGCGGAACTCGGCCTGGCCGCGCACCGTGCCGTCGGCCCCGTGGGCCCGCATGTCGGCCGGCGTCAGCGCCGTGATTGCGTCGGGATTGCGCTGATTCCAGACTTCTTCGAACCAGCGGCATCCCAGGTTTGTCGCGTGTGACATGTCTCCTCCGCGACGGCCGCGCCCGGCTGACGTCGCGGGCGGCAGGGTGTCGTCGACAGGAGAGAACGTTTGGACCGGCCCGAACGGACAATCACCGTTGCGCCCAGCCGAACGACGCGAGCGTCGACGCGTCGCAGATCGGCCGGCCTGGGCTGCGCCACCGGGAGACAGGAGCGATCGACTTACGCGTCGGCGAACTTGTAGCCGACGCCCCACGCCGTGAGGATGAGCGACGGCTGGCGCGGATCGGTCTCGAGCTTCCTGCGCAGGCGGCTGACGACAGTGTCCACGGTGCGTTCGGTGACGTAGGCGTCACCGCTCCAGACGGTCTGCAGCAGGCGGGCCCGGCTGAAGACGATGCCGCGGCGCGAGGCGAGCTGGTGCAGCAGGTCGAACTCCTGCCGCGTGAGGTCGATCGGCGTGCCGTGGACGAACACGGTCCGCCGCGCCATGTCCATCGCGATGCCCTCGGCGAGTGGCAGGACCGGCGGGTCCTCGTCGGCCGGCGTCGTCTCGACCGCATGCCGGCCGCGGCGCATCACGGCCGCGATTCTGGCCTGCAGTTCGCGGACGCCGAACGGCTTGGACAGGTAGTCGTCGGCGCCGCTCTCGAGTCCGATCACCGTGTCGGCCTCCGAGTCGCGCGCCGTCAGCATCAGGATGGACGAGTTGAGGTTGGGCCCGGCCGCCCGCACGGCGCGACAGATCGAGATGCCGTCGAGTCCAGGCAGCATCACGTCGAGCACGAGCAGGTCGTAGGTTCCGGCCCGGGCCCGCTCCAGTCCCTCGCGCCCATCCGCCGCGTCGTCCACGTCGAAGCCGGCCAGCCCGAGATGGAGCTGGAGCAGTTCCCGGATCGACGGATCGTCCTCGACGACGAGCGCGCGTTTGCTCACGCCACCATCGTAGCCTCCAGCCTCGTGTCGCCTCATCCCTGAGTTCCTGTGTCCTGAACTCCTGTCTTCCGCTCCCGACGCAACACTTCCCCAACAGTTCGGTGTTCTGATGGGGCGTGGCAAGCCGACAATCCGGCGGGACGTGGTGGAGCAGCCTGTACTGGCGGATCGGCGTCAGCTTCGTGCTCTGCGTCTTCGGGCTGTCCGTCGCGCAGAGCCTGATCTTCGCCTACCGGGTGCGCCGCGACGCCAGGGACATGCGCTCGTCGCCCAACGCGCTGGCAGCGGATGTGGCGTTTGCTGTGTCGCGCGGGTTGGCGGACGGACACGGCCTCGACCTCGATGTGCTGCAGCGAGCCCGCGCCGACAGCCGCAATGGCATCCATGTCGTGCTGCGCGACGGCACGGTCGAGAGCGCCTCGGAAGCGCCGCTGGACCCGAACATCCTGGCCGCCGCCCGTCTCCTCCTCGATCCCTCGCCGACCGAGGGCGACGCCATCCCGCGCACCCGCGGGCCGGTCGTGATCGCGCCAATCCAGGTCGCCGGCCAGTTGCAGGGGCTGGTCGTGATGCCGCCCCGGGCCGGCAATCTGATGTTCGAGGTGATGAAGTACCTGTCGGCGCCCAGCTTCGCGGCGTTGATGGCCGTGACGGCGCTGGCGGCATTCGTCATCTTCCGGCCGGCCCATCGCAGGCTCGCGGCCCTCGAGGCTGCCACCGAGCGGATGGGGCAGGGCGACCTGCAGGCGCGCGCGCCCGAAACCGGCGGCGACGAGATTGCCGCCGTTGCCGCGGCCTTCAACCGGATGGGCGACGAGATCGCCGCCCGCGACGAGGCGCTGCGGCGGGTCGACCAGCTGCGGCGGCAGATGCTCGCCGACGTGTCGCACGAACTGCGCACGCCGCTGACCGCGATGCGCGGGTTCATCGACACGCTGAAGATGCCCGAGATCGACGCCGATGCCGAGCGCCGCGCCCGCTACTTCGCCACGCTGTCGCGTGAGACGCAGCGCCTCGAACGCATCGTCGCGGACCTGCTGGACGTGGCACGGCTCGAGCACGGCGTCGCCGAGTTCGAGGTGCGGACCTTCGACGTGCGCCGGCTGTTCGAGCAGGTGGCGCGGCGGCAGGAGCAGGCCGCCGGCGACCGGGGCGTGGCGCTCGTGATCGGCGTCGACGAGGCGGCCGATCAGATCACCGGCGACCCGCACCGGCTGGAGCAGGCGGTCGACAACCTCGTGGTCAACGCGCTCCGCCACACGCCGGCCGGCGGCACCGTGACCATGCGAACCGCCGTGGACGGCGATCGCGTGCTGATCGCCGTCGAGGACACCGGCGCCGGGATTGCCGCCGAGCACCTGGACCACGTGTTCGACCGCTTCTACAAGGCCGACCCGTCGCGGGCCGCGACCCATGAAGGGAGCGGCCTCGGGCTGTCGATCGTCCGCGCCATCGTCGAGCGGCACGGCGGTGAGATTCGCGTGGCCAGCCGCCCCGGCGCGACCCGGTTCTCCATCCAATTGCCGCACGACGCCCCCGCCTGACCCGCATCGTCCTTGGGAAAGGACCCACGTACTCGTCCGCCGTAGCCGAGACGGACGTGGACGTGATATGTCGATAGCGTGACCACGAGCGTCAGCGCGGGGCTGCTGGTCTACCGGCGGCGGGCACGGCTCGAGGTGTTCCTCGTGCACCCGGGCGGCCCGTTCTGGGCCCGCCGCGATGCCGGCGCCTGGACGATCCCCAAGGGCGGCATCGAGCCGGGCGAAACGCCCATCGACGCCGCGCGCCGCGAATTCACCGAGGAAACCGGCTTCAGCATCGACGGGACCTTCGCCCCGCTCACACCCGTCGTGATGCGAAGCGGCAAGATCGTCCACGCCTGGGCGATCGAAGGCGGCGATCTCGACCCGCACGCCGTGACCAGCACGACCTTCCGGATGGAATGGCCGCCGCGATCCGGCCGGTTCGCCGAATTTCCCGAAGTCGACCGGGCTGCCTGGTTCGCGCTGCCCGACGCCCGCATCCGGCTGCTCACCGCACAGGTGCCCCTGATCGAGCAGCTGAGGCGCCTGCTGGGCACGGCCTCCAGCTGAGTCCGGACGGCCCGCCGGGCGGTCCCTACCGGTCGCGGGCCCACGCGATGAAGAGCTTCCAGTTCGGCGCATCGGTGTGCCCGCCATCGTGCTGGCGCCAGGCCAGCGGTCCGTCGAGGCGGGGTTCGTTCACGGCGGGCATCGGCGTCGTGCGCCACGCGCCTGTCACACCGTCCACGCGCGCGCCCAGCAACTGGTACACGGGCGCCGCCGCGAGCGTCGCCATCCAGCCGCCGCGCTGGTCGATCCAGTGCGCATCGCCCTGTTCGGGCACGCCATGGCTGACGAACACGAGACGAGGCGCACACAGCGCGAACAGTTGATGCGCATCGACGGGGAGGTCCAGCGCCGTCTTCGCACCGCCATCGGCCGCCGCCGCGCCGTAGCGCAGAAAGTTGCCGGCAAACCAGTGGTACTCGCCCGATCCCGTCAGGTTCTCGATTGCCTCGCCGAAGGTGCGCCGCAGGAGCTTGCCGCCGCCCGCGCCTGACGAGGCAATCAGTCCGTACCGGAAGCGCGTGTCGTAGGCCATCGTGACGAGCGCCGCCTTGCCGTAGCGCGAGACGCCGTCGATGCCGACCCGCGCGGCGTCCACGGTCGGGTCCGATTCCAGGTAGTCCAGGGCCCGGCTCGCGCCCCAGGCCCAGGCGCGCAGCGCTCCCCAGTCGTCGGGACGACGGGGGCGGCCATGGTTGGCGAGGCCGATCACCCCCTGGCGCAGGCCGGCGCCGTTGTCGGCCTGGATGCTCGCCGGACTCAGGAGCGCGTAGCCCCAGCCCGCCGCGATCAGCTGCTCGGTGGCGGGCGGGTCGTCGCCGGGCCGCGGCGCCGGCGGCCGGAAGTTGGGCGGCACCGGCGGAGGCGGATCGCCAGGCAGGCCGCCGCCCCGGAACATGATCATCAGCGGCACCTTGCCGGTCGCCTCGGCCGGCGTCACCAGCATCAGCCGGATGTCGACGGTGATGGCCGGGTAGCCCCGGTTGTCGACGCGGCCGGTGACCTCGCGCGCCCTGACGGCACGCCCGCCGAGCGTCGTCGACACGCGGCGCACCTCGCGCCAGGCGACGCGCGGCGCCTGCTTCGGCACGCGTCCATACATCTCGCGCGAGAACAGCTCGAGCAACTCGGCGCGGCGCCGCGACCACTGCCGGGCGGTGCGGACCGGCGCTCCGCTCGCCAGCACCAGTGGATCGGGGATCGTCGTGTAAGGATTCGCCTTTGATTCGTCGGTGTTGGCGAAGTTGGCGGCCGACGGGTTGCCGCTCGGGCCGGGACGCATCGCCGTGATGCCAAGCTGGCGCTGGATGTCGGCGTAGTCGGCGGCGGTGAGACGGGCGAGCTGATCGCGCGCGGCGGCGTCCGGCGGCGCCTGCGCCGCTGCGGCGGCGACCAGTGCGACAGCCGACGCGAGCACGAGGAACGAAGCGGGGCGACGGTTCATGGATACCTCGGGCCGGATGGAGAATACTTCGCGCATGAGTACCAGCATGTCGAGGACCGTCCTGTGCGTCGCCGTCATGGCGATGCTGGCCAGCGTGCGCGGCGCCGGCGCGCAACCCGGCGCCGACCTGCCGCTCTGGTCCGGCGTCGCCCCCGGCTCGGAGGGCAAGACCGGCGACGAGATCGTCCAGACGTCGCCAAGCGGCGAGCGCCGCATCACGAACATCCACCGGCCATCGATCACGCCCTGGCTGCCGCCGGCAGACAAGGCGACCGGGGTGGCAGTCCTCGTGATCCCGGGCGGCGGTCACCGGCAACTCGTGATCACCCACGAGGGCGACAACGTCGCCGCCTGGTTACGCGACCGTGGCATCGCCGCCTTCGTGCTGAAGCACCGGCTGGCGCGCGAGCCGAACTCCACGTACCGCATCGACGTGGAAGCGCTGGCCGACGCGGCGCGGGCGATGCGTACCATCCGTCATCGGGCCCGCGAGTGGCGCGTGGACCCGTCCAGAATCGGCGCCATCGGCTTTTCGGCCGGCGGCGAACTGGTGGCGATGGTGGCGACGCGCGACGTACAGGGCCAGGCGTCGGCCGCCGATCCGATCGACCGCGAGAGCGCGCGCCCGGACTTCCAGGCCCTCATCTACCCGGGCCGATCGGGCGACATCCAGCCGACCGCGACCTCGTCGCCTGCCTTCCTGGCGGCCGCCTACGACGACAGGCAGGACATCAGCGAAGGCCTGGCCGAGGTCTACCTGCGCTTCAAGCGCGCCGGCGTGCCCGCAGAACTGCACATCTACGCCAGCGGCGGCCACGGCTTCGGCGTCCGCGCCACCAACGCGCGGCCGGTAGGGCAGTGGCTGGAACGCTTCACCGAATGGCTCACTGATCGGAAGGTGTTACAGCAGAAGTGAGAAGGGCAAAAAGTTCGAAAAGGGCAAAAAGGCAGATCAGCGTCCGCCCTCTTGCCCTCGTCCTGTCTCTCGACTCCTTGACCTTGGCCCTTTTGGCCCTTTTAGCCCTTTTAGCCCTTTCTACTTTCGCTTGATCGTCAGAACCTCACCTTGACAGCGATCTGAATGTTCCGCTCCGTGGTGCCGCACAGGGCGCATGACGGGTTGGGCAGCATCGCGGTGATCTGCCCGAAGAGCGGATTGCCGAGCGAGCCGTTGGGCTGCGCGAACTGCGGGTGGTTCAACAGGTTGAACGCCTCGACGCGGAACTCGGTGTCGAGCCTGCCGATCCTCGTGCTCTTGATCAGCGAGAAGTCGATGTTGAACTGGCCCGGTCCGCGCAGGATGTTGCGGCCGGCGTCGCCGTAGGTGCCGGTCACGTCGGCCGGCGCCACGAATGCCGACGTGTCGAACCAGCGTTCGATCGTCGGGTTGTCGATCCGCCCGTCGGCGACGCGGTTCGGGCGGTTGCCGGTGCCGGTCGACTGCACGCCCTGCGTCTGGGTGACGGTGAACGGCAGCCCCGAACGCAGGTAGAGGATGCCGCTGGTCTGCCAGCCGCCGTACCACTGACCGCGCGCGAACGGCAGTTCGTACACCCAACTGGAACTCAGGGTGTGGGTGACGTCGTAGTCGGCCGGGCCGCGGTTGTACTGCGGGTCGTAGACGTTGGTGAGCGTCACGCCGCCGTCGTTGTCGGAGTTCAGGTCGATCGCCTTGTTCCAGGTGTAGGCGTTGAGCACCGAGAAGTTGTTGGCGAAGCGGCGCTGGAACTTCAGCGTGAAGCCGTGGTAGTCGAGCGTGCCGCGGCTCTGCACCTGGCCGATGCTGCGCAGCGCCGGCGACACGGCGGCATAGGGGCGATTGACGTTGGGATCGGTCACGCCGACGATCGGCGGCGCCTGGTTCGGGTCGCCCTTGAGCAGCATGTTGCGGCCCTGCGATCCGATGTAGGCGACCTCGATCATGTAGTTGGTGCCGAGCTGCTGCTGGACGTTGACGTTCCAGTTCCGGGCGAAGCCGTCGCGGAAGTAGATGTCGAAGATCGATCGGGTGGTGCCCGAGGCCGGCCGGTTCGGATCGACCCCCGGGGGAGGCGGCAGGCCGTCGGACACGCGCAGGGTCGTCGCGCCGGCGGCGGTGTTCAGCGCCGTCGACTGCAGGAACGGCGGGTTCTGCGCCTTGGACGACGAGGTGCCGCCCGGCGTGAAGTTCCAGAACACGCCGAAGCCGCCGCGGACGACGGTGCGGCCGGTGCCGGTCACGTCGTACGCAAAGCCCATGCGCGGACCGACGTCCTTCTTCGAGTACGTCTGCAGGTAGCGGCCGACGTCGACGCCGGCGATGACCGCATCGTCGGCGGCGAGCACGAAGCGGCCGGTGGTCTCGTCGAAGTTCGACTGGCGGTCGTCCTGCTCGATCCACGGCACGTACACGTCCCACCGCAGGCCCAGGTTCAGGGTCAGGCGGTTGCTCAGGCGGAAGTCGTCCTGCACGTAGAGGGCGTACTCGGGGCGCGTCTCGGTGTAGGTCTCGGCGTCGAACAGGTTGCGCGTCTTGCTGGTGGCGAACCCGAGCAGGAAGCTCGCGACGTCGAGGCCGGTATTGGCCTGGATGGTGCACCCGCTGGCCCGTCCGGCGCAGTTGGACGTCTGGTTGTTCGTAAACGCGAAGTTACCGACGATGGTGTCGGCGTTGAGGATCTCGCGCGAGCGGAGCGTCAGGCTGCCGCCCATCTTGATCGTGTGCCGACCCTTCAGCCAGGTGACGTTGTCGAAGAACTGGAAGTCGTTCTGGTTGGTGATCAGCGGCTGGTTGCCGTTGGCGCCCAGGTTGCGGATCGTCTGGAACCCGAGCTGGGTCATCGCCGACGTCGCCTGATTCAGGTTGATGCCCGGGATGCCGACCGCCTCGGCCGGATTGGTGCCGTAGCCGATCGGCGTCATCAGGAACTTGATCGAGTTCCAGCCGAAGCGCGCCTCGTTCAACCAGCGCGAGCCGAAGGTGTGGGTGTCGTTGAACGCGAAACTCTGGGCCTTGATGTTGCCCTCGCCGGCGCCGAAGGTGGCGCCCGCGTCGCCGAGCGGCAGCGTCGCCGGCAGGCTGCGCAGCGTCTTCTGGTAACTGTAGCGTCCGAAGAAGCGGTTGGACTGCGACAGCACGTGGTCCACCTTCAGGTCGAACTGGTCGTCGTTGCGGGTCAGTGTGGGGTTGATCAGGTAGTTGTTGACCGGCTGGCCCGTCGCCCCGACGCTGCCGGCGGTGTTGGGCTCGGGATAGTAGCGGGCGATGACCGCCGCCGAGGCCGGGTCCCACCGGGTGCTCGGGATCACGTTGTTGGGGAAGGGCTGGCCGGTGAGCGGGTCGTAGATCACCCGGTTCACCTCGCCGAAGTCGCCGCTGCGCATCCGCATCGACGGCACCGTGGACAGGTAGGTCTGGCCGGCGTCGATGCGCAGGCCCTGGTAGTCGGCGAAGAAGAACGTCCGGTCGCGAACCAGACGCCCGCCGAGCGTGCCGCCGAACTGGTTCTGCTGGAAGTCCGGCTTGGGACGGCCGGCGCGGTTGTTGAAGAAGTTGTTGGCGTCCAACGCGTCGTTGCGGAGGAACTCGAAGGCGCTGCCGTGGAAGCTGTTGGCGCCCGACTTGATCTGCAGGTTGACGACGCCGCCGAGCGAGCGTCCGAACTCGGCCGAGTAGGTGCTGGTCTGCAGCTTGAATTCGTCGAGCGCGTCGGGGCTCGGGAAGATCACGACGGTCTGGAGCCACGTCTCGTTGTTGTCGACGCCGTCGAGCATGTAGTTGTTGTCGCGCGGCCGCTGGCCGTTGGCCGAGAAAGCGGCCGAGGCGCGCCATGCGAGGCTGCCGGCGCCGTCGATGTTGGAGCCGGGGATGCCGCGCATCACGCCAGGCACCGTGCGCGTCAGGCTCACGAAGTTGCGGCCGTTGAGCGGCAGCGCCTTGATCTGTTCGGCCTCCACCGTCGTGGAGAGATCGGAACTGCTCGACTGCACGAGCGGGGTCTGCGCGACGATCTCGACAGACTCGGTCATCGCGCCGACTTCGAGCTGCACGTCCATGCGGATGCGCTGGTCGACGCCGACGCGGATGCCTTCGAGGGTCGTGCTCTTGAAGCCTTGCAGTTCGGCCGCCACCCTGTAGGTGCCGGTGGGAATCGACGGCGCGGTGTACTCGCCGTTGCTGTCGGTGACGTAGGTCCGGCTGTTGTCGGTGTCGACGTGGGTGACAGTGACCGTCACGCCCGGCATCACGGCGCCGGTGTTGTCGGTGACGGTCCCGAGGATGGTGCCCGTGACCGCCTGCGCGAAGGCGGGGGGTGACTGGGCGGCGACGAGCAGTGCGAACACGGCGGCGAACGTGACGCAGGTCCAGCGACCCGGCGTGCCCGCCGAGGCCGAGGCGAAAGTGGGTCGTTGCGGCAACTGCCTGGGCATACAGCCTCCCGAAGGGACGGTGTACGGCACGTCGTGCCGCTCGCACCTCCGGCGGAGGACGAGGCGGCGCCACGTGGTCTGGCCAATGTGTGCGTCGGAGATAGCATTAATCCCATCGCGGGTCAATCATTTCAGATCACCACACAGTGACGAGCGTCGGGATTGGCCAGACCATCCCTACCTCGACGTCGGATCTCGGTCTAGGATCTGGCGCGTGACCTCCCGTCTTTTTCGCCCCGCCCTCCTGGTGCTTTCGTTCTGCGCGGCCGCCTCCATCGCTGGCCCGGTCTTCGCGCAGGTCGGCGTACGCCCGGCCGATCAGTGGATAGCCACCCTCGACAACCCGGAGCGCATCGCCGGCATGAAGGTGGCCGAGCTGATCGAGAAGCTCGGCGTCCAGCGCGAGATGGTCGTGGCCGACGTCGGCGCCGGGTCGGGAGTGCTCACCGGGCCGCTGGCCCTGGCCACCGGCCCGCGCGGCGTCGTCTATGCGTCGGACATCGACAAGGCGCTGCTCGCCCACATCGAGAAGCGCGCGCAGGACTCGCGGCTGCCCAACATCAGGACGGTGCTCGGCTCGTTCACGGACCCGCTGCTCCCGCAGGCCGTCGATCTCGCGCTGATGAACGACGTGCTGCACCACGTGCAGGATCGTGCGGCGTACCTGAAGAATCTGGCCCGGCACCTGAAGAAGGGAGGCCGGCTCGCGATCGTCGAGTTCAAGCCCGAAGGCTCGCCGCATCAGGGCCAGCCGGAACTCATCGTCAGCGAAGCGCAGGTCAACGACTGGGCTGACGCCGCCGGCCTCGAGCGCAGCCAGGCGTTTGCGCTCTACGCGGACCGCTATTTCGTGATCTATACGAAGCGATAGGGTAGGGACCGTCGGTCGATGGCTTCATGGCCTGCGGCCACCACGGGCCATGACGATGTCGAGCAGCCTATAGCCTGTAGCCTGCAGCCTACCTGAGGCCGTAGGCCGTAGGCTGTAGGCCGTAGGCTGTAGGCCGTCCCTAGCTACTTTCCGGTGAAGAATTGACCACGTAAGTCGTTGTGGATCAAGGGCGGCGCGTGTCGCGTCGTGACCGAATGGCGCGATTGCCTCCTTGCGATGGCGGATCTGGCGTGCGATCATCTGCCATCGTGTCATTGGATCACCTCGCCGATCGTACCGACGCGGCGCTCCGCCAGGAGCTGCTGCAGCTCACGCGCGTCATGGTCTTCGGTACCCTCGCCGAGCGGGGACGGGTCTGCGGGAAGCCGACCTGCCGGTGTGCGCGCGGGGAGAAGCACCCTGCGGTGCAGCTCGCCCACTGGGCCGGCGACGGCACGACCCGCAGCCAGCACGTCCCCTACGCGATCGTGGACACCGTCCGCGAGGGCGTCGACGCGTGGCATCGCGTGCAGGCGATCGCTCGTGAGCTGGCCGAGCGCAATCGCACCCGCGTCTGGACGCAGGCGCGACGGCGGGGGCAGATCCGATGACACGGCGGAGGATGCATGGTCCGTCGACAGCAGCGACAGCGCAGCCTGTGGGAAGTGGTCCTTCCCGACGTCGAAAAGCTCTGGCCCGCCGATCTCCGGCGTATCGACACGCTCCTCGAGGACGAGGCCGTGCTTGAGCCGATCGTCACGGCCCTCGAGGGGCGCTGGGCGCAGAGCCGACGCCGAGGGCGCCGGGGGACACCCGCCGACACCGTGCTACGGATGCTGGTCCTCAAGCATCTCTATCGATGGAGCTACGACACGCTCGAGCACGAGGTGCGGGCCAATCTCGTGTATCGCGCGTTCGCCCGCATTGGCACCGACGCGGTCCCGGATGCGAAGACGATCCTCAAAATCGCGCGTGTGCTCGGACCGGACGTGATCGCGCAGGTCCATGCACAGCTGGTGCGCGTCGCCGTGGCGCAGAAGGTCACCCGGGGGCGCCGCCTCCGCGTCGACACGACGGTCGTGGAGACCGAGGTGCACTATCCGACCGACAGCACGCTGCTGCGAGACGCCACCCGCGTGCTGACGCGCACGATGCAGCGCGTCGGCGGCGCGCTGGGCGGCGCGGCCGCGCGTGTCAGGAATCGCTTGCGGAGTGTGCAGCGGCGCGTCTTCGCGATCACCCGCGCCTCCCGCCGCGAGGCGGATCGCCCGCAGCGGGTGCAGCACTATCGCCGGCTGATGGCGACGACGCGCGCCGTGCTGCGCGACGCCGATACGACCGTCCGGCGGATCGCGCAGCACCTCCAGACCGCGACGCCCGCGGTGCAGCGGCTCCTCCAGCGCGCGCGTCGGACGCTCGAGACGATGCGCCCCGTGGCCCGGCGTGTGCTCGCACAGACGGCCGCCCGAGTTCTGGGCGGTGACACGCACGTCCCCGACAAAGTCCTGAGTGTCTTCGAGCCCCACACGGCCGCGATCCGGAAGGGCAAGATCGCCAAGCCCACCGAGTTTGGCAATCTGGTGACCATCCAGGAGGCCGAGGGCCAGATCATCAGCGCCTATGCGATCCACGACGGTCGGCCAGCGGACACGTCCCTGTGGATCCCCGCGCTGGATCGGCACGGCACCATCTTTGGACGCGCGCCCGACCTGGCGGTGGGCGACCGCGGCTTCTCCTCGGCCGCGAATGAAGCGGCCGCGCACGCGCGCGGTGTCCGCCGAGTCGTTTTGCCGGCGTCGGGCCGGAAGACCGCTGCACGACGGGATCACGAACGAGCCCGCTGGTTTCGGCGGGGCGCACGCTGGCGGGTCGGGTGCGAGGGACGCATCAGTGTCCTGAAGCGCCGGCATGCCCTCCGACGCTGTGCCTACCGTGGACGCGACGGTATGCACCGGTGGGTCGGCCTCGGGGTGATCGCCGATACGCTCCTGACCATCGCCCATGCCACCGCCGGGAGGAACGTCACCGCAGTCACGGCATGAGGCCAGCGACGGCGGGCGGAGTGCGTCAGCGGGCGCCACTTGGACGCGCCCGCACGCCCTGTCAGGCGTCGTGAGACGATTTCTTCACCGGAAAGTAGCTAGGCGTCACCACGCTCACGCGAGGTCCAGTCGCCTTTCCAACGCTCAAGGTCCGTGTCCACTGCCGCTTCCCAATCCTGTGTCAGTGACGTAACGACATCGACGATCATCAATTCAAGATCGTGAATCACGGCGCCCACCACCATGGGGCCAACGAGAGTGCCGCTACGGCCTTTACCCTCAGTTTCAAGGTGGTACGTGTGCCAACGAAATCTCGACGCGATCAACTCGGAGAAGTAGTCCCTTGGATTCTCGCTATCGAAATGGCCTTCGGGGTAGTAGGTTGCGAGCGACACCACAACGTCTTCAAGAACCTCGACAACCGAGTAGCCGGCATTGAGCATGTGGGCAGTGACTCCGCTGTCCCACCCGACCTGAGCCTGCGAATATGCCCGCCGACGAAGCGCCGGCAATGTTCGAACGAACTCCCTCAGCGGAAGGGTTGGTCTTGTCGCCGGGCGCAGCGTGCGCCCGCTGGAGCCCTGACTTCCCATGACAGCCGCGGCCAGTGCGTCCGCCGCGTCTCGTCGTGAACGGACTCGTTGAAGCCAGTCGGTCCGGAATTGCCAGACTTGGGCGGCATCCAGGCGTCTTCCAAAGCCCCCTCTTAGCTGTGTCTCGTTGTGACACTCAAGACATAGAACCACCAGGTTGCCGACGTCATTGTTCGACGGGTCGTCGTCAACGTGGTGAATCTGGACTGGCCGACCTCTCGCCCGGCAGATACAACAAGTGCGGTCGGCCGCGAACATGATGTCTGCCGCCACGGCTTGTTCGATTGGGACCCGGTTCT
>CBIHOS010000102.1:0-16401 GCA_966211945.1 uncultured bacterium | reverse complement strand
CCAACGTCAATCAGGAGATCGCGGTCGCGAGCGTCACGCCCGGCTACTTCGACGCGATCGGCGTACCGCTGGTGAAGGGCCGTCATTTCACGGCGGACGACTGCGACGAGGCCCCGCGCGTGGCGCTGGTCAACGAAGCCGGGGTGCGTCACTGGTTCGGTGGGGCGAGCCCGGTTGGCCGCCGCATCGTCTCCGGCACCCGGCGCGAGATCGTCGGCGTTGTCGGTGACGTGCCGCAGCGCTCGCACGCCGAGCCGGCCGCGCCGCAGCCATCCGCGCCGGGGTGCGCACCGTCGATCCGAGCCTGCTGCTGACCGACGTCACACGCTTGGGGACGTGGTGACGTCGCCTTTGGCCCGGACGCGGTTCTACATGGTGCTGCTGGCGTTGTTTGCCGTGGTAGGTCTGAGGGGAGTGATGCTCGACTCGCGAGCGGGCGCGGACGGACCGCTCGGCGAGCGGTCCCTACCGATCTCGTGATCCGAACCCGGTACCCGGTACCCGGTACCCGGTACCCGGCCCTTACCTGACGGCGATATCGCCGCTCGCGGTGCTCACGCGCAGCGTCGGGCCGCCGCCCCGAACGGTGCCCTGCACGCGCCGGCGATCGATGCGCCCCTGCACGGCCATCGGCGAGGCGATGTCGAAGCTGCCCGATGAGGTGCTCGCGTCCAGCGTGAAGCCCTGTTCGGCCGGCAGTGCGATCGTCACGTCGCCCGACGCGGCCGTGACCCGCCAATCGCCGGTCGGCTTGCCGTTCACGCCGATGCTGCCGCTGCCGGTCGACGCGTGGAGCAGCCCGACCACGCCGGTGAGCCTGATGTCGCCGCTGCCGGTGTTGGCCTTCACGTCGCCCTGTCCGTTCAGCGACGCCTCGATGTTGCCGCTGCCGGTCGACAGCGTGGCCGCCTTGCTGCCGCCCTGCAGGGCGATGTCGCCCGAGCCGGAGCGCAGATCGACGTCGCCGCCGATGCTGTTCGCGGTCACGTTGCCCGATCCGCTGTTGGCCTTGACCGCACCGCGCACGCCGCTGACCGACACCGATCCCGACCCGGCGTTCGCCTGCACGGCCGTCGCGGCCGGCACCGTGATCTGATAGGAGACCGACACGGCCCGGCGGGTGGCCTCGTCGGTGATCTTGCCGACCGTCACGACGTCGCCGGCCTGGACGATCGGCGGGTTGGCGGCGAGCTGGCGAGCCAGTTCCGCGGCGTTGGACGGCACGTTCGAGCCCGACCGCACGCGGACCGATCCCTTGACCAGGAGGGTGCTGCCCGCGCCGGCCTGCACGGTGACGTCGCCGCTGCCGGTGGACACGTCCAGCGACGGACTCGCGCCGACGGTCAACGATTTCTCGAAGGTCAGCGGCTGCGCCGACACCAGCGCGGGGACGGCGATCAAGAGTGAGGCGGCAACGGCCGACGACAGGCGAACGGACATGGAGGCTCCTTCCGGGGGGACGCGTTTCAGGGCCTTTGACGGCAGGAGGAGGGGAGGGGTTCACAGGAGGACAGGATCTACGGGCCGGTCTCCGACCGCGTCGGCCGGCGACTGCCGCTGCTCGTCGGACTCGCGGTGTACACCGCCGCGTCGGTCGGCTGCGCCCTGGCGGGTTCGATTGGACAGCTCGTGATCTGGCGCGGCCTGCAGGCCCTCGGCGGCTGCGCCGGCGTCGTGATGGCCCGGGCCGTCGTCCGCGACGTGTTCGGCCCGCGCGAACAGGCGCGGGTGTTGTCGTCGCTGCTGCTCGTGATGGGCGTGGCGCCGATCCTGGCGCCGCTTGCCGGCGGCTGGCTCCTGACCCTCGTCGGATGGCGGGCGATTTTCGGCGTGCTGGTCGGGTTCGGCGCGGTCGCGTGGGTGGCGGTCTATCGTGGCCTGCCCGACACCAATCCCGCCGCCCGGGCCGCGAGCCTGACGCCGGCCGCCGCGCTGGCGGCCTTCGGACGGGTGGCCCGAGACCCGCGCTTCCGTCGTCATGCGGTCGCCGCCGGCCTGGGTCAGTGCGTGCTGTTTGCCTACATCGCCGGAGCACCGTTCCTCTACATCGAGACCCTCGGCCTGACAGCCACGATGTTCGCGGCGGTCTTCGGCCTCAACGCCGTCGGTCTGGTGGGCGCCTCGCAGATCAATCGGGCGTGGCTCAGGCGGGTGGAGCCGCAGGCGCTCCTGCGGCGTGCAATGGTCCTGCAGGTCGTCGCAGGTGGTCTCCTCACCGCGGCGGCCTGGCGGGTGGCGCCGGGCCTCGCCGCGCTGGGCGGGCCCGTGCTCCTGGCCGTCATGCTCCTCGGCTTCATTCTGCCCAACACCACTGCACTCGCGCTGGCGCCGTTCGATCGCGACGCCGGCACCGCATCTGCCCTCCTGGGATGCCTGCAGTACGGCATGTCCGGCCTGGCCACGCTGGGCATCACGATGGCGTTCGACGGCACGCCGCGGCCGATGGCGATCGCGATGACGGCCTGCGCCATCGGGGCATGGGCCCTGAGCGCGGCAGCGCCGGCCTGTCCGCCGTAGCCTTGGCGAAGGCGGGCGGCGCGTCCCTGCCTGATTGCGGCGCGCCGTCCTTACCGAAGGGCGTCCATGGCGTCAGGGCATGCCGAACCAGACGAGCCCGGCGGCGGCGGATGCGACGTTGGCCGCACCCACCACCCACAGATCCCGGCCTGTACCACCGAAGACGCGGGCGAAGAGCGCGCACTCGGCCGCGATCGCGAAACTCTCCGCGACCGCCAGATACACGAGATACGGCGCGCGCGGCCAGAGCAGCAGCGGCAGCGCGACGACCACGACCGGGTAGGTGACTGCGGTCAGCCACAGGCCGGCGGCCACGCGGCGGCGCCACCCGTGGCGGACGTCGAGGCCGGCCAGCAGGATCGGCACTTCGATCGCCACGGTCAGGACGTATCCCGGGACGAGCCACGCCCACAGCTCGCCCGGAGTCACCGTCGGAAGAGGACGAGGAATGGCACCTCGGCGAGCACGTGCGCCACGGCGACCGTGAAGTACAGCTGCCGCGTCCACGCGTAATCGATCGCGAACATGATCCACAGCAGCACGACGATGAGCGCGCCGGCGGCGAGGAGGCCGGCGAGCCAGCCGCGCCAGCCCCTGGACGGCGCCGCGAGCGGCACGCCGCGCAGGTGCCACGGCGCCGCCGCCGTCGTGATCGGGATGCCGACGATCCAGACCGCGTAGTGCACAGCCTCGAGCAGGACGTGCGTCGCGATCAGCGCCGGGGCGGCCGCAGCGGGCAGCAGGAAGGCGCCGGCCTGCGCCGCTTCGGGAGTGCCGGCCAGCGGCGCGGCGTCGACCACGGTGGCGCTCCACCACACGCCGGCGACGACGAGCGGCAGGAGCGCGACGGTGCCGCGCCAGGCGGGCCGCCACGCGACGCGACGGACGGCCAGCTCGCGGTCCAGGAACGCGAGCGAGAGGAGCGGGTGCGCGAACACGAGCGCGACGCTGGCCCACGACGGCCACAGCCACGCCGCGGCGACGCAGATCGACGCCACCGGAAGCGCCGCGGCCACGGCGCGCCACGCCTCGGCAGGCCCGCGACGCGACCGTTCACGCAGGCCGATCAGCGCGACGATCCAGACGACGAGCGCCGTCTGCCAGAGCGCCAGCAGCACGAGCGACGTCTCGCTGGCCGCGTCGGGACGCACGTGGGGCCACACCGCCAGGCCGATGAACGCCAGCGTCAGCAGCGCCACGCCGCCAAGGCCGGTCAGCACGTTCGCTCGCCAGGCGCCCCATCGTCCCGGCATGCGCGACAGGAAGTAGCGGGCTTCGCACCAGTTGTGTGGTCCAGCGCACACGAGCACGATGCCCATGGCCATGCCGAGCGGTGCGGCGACGATCGCCGCCGCGAGTGCGATCAGGCCGAGCGGCAGGAGCCAGCGCAGCGCGCGTGGGGTCACGGCTTGCCGTAGACGAGCTGAACAGCCGGCTGCACGGTGCTCGGCCTCACCCTGATCTCGAGCGTCGCGGTGACCCGCGCCTGTGTGTTCGGAGTGGTGGACGGCGGCGGGCCAGGCGGTGTGCGCCGGATGCCCGGAGCCGCGATGTCGGCGCCCGCGACCGGAGCCGCGACCCACGCCGTGGCGACGGCGCCGGCGAGCAGGAGCGCGGCCGTCGCTGGCCAGGTGCGCTTCCGGCCGAGGAGCAGGGGAAGGCTGAGGAGCGCGATCGCCAATGCCACCGCGGCGACCACGTGCCGCAGCGTGCTGCTGGCACCCGGTTCGTCGCCCTCGCCCGACGGCGAGCCTTCGACCTGACCGAGCAAGGCCTGCAGATGCTCGCGCGACAGGTAGACGATGACGCGATCGGGAGCCGGGACGGCTCCGGCCGGCGTCACGGTCATGATCGCCGGCCGCTGGAACGACCCGCGTCCCGGCACCGGATCGCCGGGGCGCCTCGGCGCCGCGGCGTCGGCATGGACGAGACCACAGGACAGCACCCAGCAGGCGGCAGCGAAGAGGGCGACGCGCATGTCTGCAACAACGCGCCGGATCCGGCGACCGTACGCCAGCCCGGCCACCGGCGCCGGATCTTCGTCGAATTCGTTTGCCAGCCCGTCTGCTACGCTCCTCACCTGGATGACTGACTCCTCGAATCCGTCCCGCCGCGCCCTGCTCATGGGGCTTCTGACCTCCGTCACCGCGGCCGCCTGTGGCGGCGGTGGCGACTCGCCGACCGCTCCGTCGGACACCGGCACCTGGGTCGCCAACGTCCCGTTCAGCACGCTCGACATGCCGGCCGGCACCGGTGCGGAGGCCGTCGCCGGCTCGCGGCTCGTCGTCGACTACTACGGCTGGCTCTACAACACGACCGCCAGCGCCGCCGAGTTCAAGGGATCGCTGTTCGACACGTCGTGCCGGACGACGCCATGTACGCCCTACCAGTTCGTGCTGGGCGCCAACACGGTCATCCGTGGATGGGAACAGGGCATTCCGGGCATGAAGGTCGGCGGCATCCGCCGGATCATCATCCCGCCCGACCTCGCGTATGGCGCGGCGGGCAACGGCAGCGCCATCCCGCCCAACGCCACGCTGATCTTCGAAGTCCGGCTCAACGACATCCTCGTCTCGGCCTGAAACGCCCTTCGTCCCGCTGCCGTACAATGTCGGGAACCCGTGCGAAAGGTCCTCGTCCCGGCACTCGTGTGCGCGGTCACCCTGGCCGCCACGGCGGCGTCCTCACCCGAGAGCGACCGCACGCCCGATCACGCGTCGTTCGACCGGGTCGTCAAGCCGTTCCTCGAGAAGAACTGCATCGACTGCCACAACGACAAACGGCAGAAGGGCGGCATGAACTTCGAGCGGCTGGCCACGGCGGATGACGTCGCCAGCCACCTCGAGGACGTGGAGCACATGCTCCTCAAGCTCAGGACCGGCGAGATGCCGCCCGAGGACGAGGAGCGGCCGGACCAGAAGGATGTCGACGCGGTCACGCAGTGGATCGAGCAGGAGTTCTCACGGCTCGAACGCGTCACGCCGCCGGACCCCGGGCGCGTCACCGCCCGCCGGCTCAACCGCACCGAGTACAACAACACCGTTCGCGACCTGTTCGGCGTGGACGTCCGTCCGGCCGACGACTTCCCGCAGGACGATGCGGGGTATGGCTTCGACAACATCGCCGACGTGCTGTCGCTGTCGCCGGTGCTGCTCGAGAAGTACATGGTCGCCGCCGAGAAGGTCGTGCGCACGGCGATGTTCGGCCATCAGGTCGAACCGCCGACGCTGATCCGGCTGCGGGCGACGACCGCCGTCGTGAAGCCGTCGCGCGCGGTACCGGCCTCCTACGATCGCACCGGCCTCAGCCTGCCCAACGCCGCGCACGCCACACAGCGCATCGCCGTGCCCGGTGAGTACCTGGTGCGCACGTTCCTGAACGGCAAGCGGCCGGTCGGATCGATGCCGGTGCGCGTGGGGCTCTACGTCGATGGGACGCTGGTCGCCGAGCAGACGCTCGACCCGGCGGCGCAGGCCTCGTTCGACGACGACGAGCAGGAGCTCGACGGAAAGACGCTGGAGTTCCGCGTGCCGCTGGCCGCCGGCGAACGCTGGATCGCGGCTGGCCTGATCGACCTGTACGACGGCCTGCCGGAGCGCTTCAACGGACCCAACCCGTCGACCCGTCCCGAGCAGCACAAGGTGCCGACGTTCACGCCGCCGAAGAACGCCACGCCGGAACGCCTCGAGCAGTCGCGGAAGTTCTTCGACGAGCGGATGAAGAACCTCGCGAAGGCGCCGATCAACACCGGTCGCGTCGGTCGCCTCGAACTGGCCGGGCCGTTCAAGCCGCAGACGCAGCCGTCGCGCGAGAGCCTGAAGGCCGTCTATGCGTGCGGACATCTGCCGACAGCGACGACGCGGCCGAAACACCAGGCCTGGTGCGGCCTCCGCAACCTCTCGCACGTCGCGCAGCGGGCGTTCCGTCGTCCGGTGACGCGCGAGGAACTGGTGCCGTACGTCGCGGTGATGGCGCGCGCCCGCAAGCTCGGCGAGTCGTTCGACGAGTCGCTGGCGATCGGGCTGCAGGCGCTGCTCGTGTCGCCCGACTTCCTGTACCGGATCGAAAAGGACCGCGTCGCGGTCGGCGACAAGCCCGGCGTGCCCGTGAGCGATCACGAACTCGCGTCGCGGCTGTCGTACTTCCTGTGGGCGTCGATGCCCGACGCCCAGCTGCGCCGGCTTGCCGATCGCCGCATGCTGCGCAACCCCGGCGTGCTCGAGGCGCAGGTGCGCCGCATGCTCGCCGATCCGAAGTCGAAGGCGCTGGTCGAGGAATTCGGCGGGCAGTGGCTGCAGTTCCGCGCCCTGGAGTCGGTGTCGCCCGACCGCGAGAAGTTCCCGACCTTCGACAGCTACCTCAAGCTGTCGATGCGCAACGAGACGATGTTGTTCTTCGAGCACGTAGTGCGCGAGGACCGCAGCGTGCTCGAGTTCCTGGACGCCAACTACACATTCCTCAACGAACGGCTGGCGCGGCACTACGGCGTCGACGGCGTCGACGGGCCCGCCTTCCGGCGGGTCGAGCTGACCGGCCGCCAGCGCGGCGGCGTGCTCACGCAGGCGAGCGTCCTGACGGTGTCCTCGTACGCGACGCGGACCTCGCCGGTGCTGCGCGGCAAGTGGATCCTCGACAACCTGCTCGACGCGCCGCCGCCCGATCCGCCGGCCGGCGTGCCGACGCTGGATGAAACGCAGGTCGGCGAGACGGTGTCGCTCCGGCAGCAGATGGAGGCGCACCGCAGCAACCCCACCTGCGCGTCGTGCCACCGGCGGATGGACCCGCTCGGGTTCGGTCTCGAGAACTACGACGCCATCGGCGCCTGGCGTGCGATGGACGGCAAGTTCGCGATCGACCCGAAGGGCCAGCTGCCCGACGGCCGCACGTTCCACCACCCGTCGGAACTGCGCACGATCCTCGTGCAGGACCGCCAGGACTTCGCGCGGGCGTTGTCGTCCAAGCTGATGATCTACGCGCTCGGCCGCGGCCTCGAGCGTTTCGACAAGCCGACCATTCGTGGCATCGTGCAGCGGCTGCCGCAACACGAGTACAAGTTCTCGGGCCTGGTGCTCGAGATCGTCAAGAGTCTGCCGTTCCAGATGCGACGGGGCACGACCCCGGGAGTCACCGCGCCATGATCATCACGGGCACGCACCTGCCACGCCGCACGTTCCTCCGGGGCCTCGGGGCCGCGGTCGCCCTGCCGATGCTGGACGCGATGACGCCGGCGCTCGCCAAGGCGGCGCCGGCCAGCGCCGGACCCAGGCGCCTGGTCTTCACGTACGTGCCCAACGGCGTGTCGATGGCCGGCTGGACGCCGAAGGGCGCCGGGGCGGGCTTCGAGCTGTCGACGGTCCTCCAGCCGCTGGCCGCGCACCGCCAGGACATGCTGGTGCTCAGCGGCCTGGCGCAGCACAACGGCCTGGCGCTCGGCGATGGCGCCGGCGATCACGCCCGTGCCGCCGCCTCCTACCTCACCGGCGTGCACCCGAAGAAGACGGCAGGCGCCGACATCAAGAACGGCGTCTCGGCCGACCAGATCGTGGCGCAGTCGCTGTCCAGGGACACGCGCTTCTCGTCGATCGAGCTTGGCTGCGACGACTCGCGCACCGTCGGCAACTGCGACTCGGGCTACAGCTGCGCCTACACCAACAGCCTCGCGTGGCGGAACGAGAACTCGCCGATGCCGCCCGAGACCAACCCGCGTCTCGTGTTCGAGCGGCTCTTCGGGGCCGATGCGCATCTCGATCCGGCGGTCCGCGAACGCCGGATGCTGCACCGCCGCAGCATCCTCGACCTGGTCGGCGAACGCACGAAGCAGCTGACCGGCACGCTCGGCGCCAGCGACCGCCGCAAGGTCGACGAGTACCTGCACGCGGTGCGCGAGATCGAGCGGCAGATCGAGGTCGCCGAGAGCGACATGCGCGATCTGCGGCCCGGCATCGACAAGCCGACCGGCATCCCGGTGGCGTTTGCCGACTACGTGAAGCTGATGTACGACCTGCAGGTCGTCGCCTTCCAGACCGACCTGACCCGCGTGGTCACGATGATGGTCGGCCGCGAAGGCTCGATGCGCACGTATCCGGAGATCGGCGTGCCCGACCCGCACCACCCGCTGACCCACCACCGCAACAACAAGGACTGGATGGCGCGGGTCGAGCAGATCAACGTCTTCCACGCCGAGCTGTTCTCGTACTTCATCGAGAAGATGAAGTCGACGCCGGAAGGCGACAGCAACCTGCTGGAGCGGTCGATGGTCGTCTACGGCAGCGGCCTCAGCGACGGCAACCGCCACACGCACGAGGACCTGCCGGTGCTGATCATGGGGCAGGGCGGCGGCCTGCTGAAGACCGGCCGCCACGTCGTCTACGACAAGCAGACGCCGATGAACAACCTCTATCTCACGCTGATGGACGGCATGGGCGTGAAGACCGAGACGCTCGGCGACAGCACCGGCCAGCTCGATTTCCTCACCGACGTTTCTTAGGCTGCAGGCTACTGGCTGTAGGCTGAGTGAGGATTGGTAGGGCGGGTTCCCCGAACGCGCCTGTCGAGTGACAGGGCGCCTCAGAGAGGCGACCCTACCTGGCTATTTGACGGCGAAGCAGTAGAACAAGCCGTCGCCGCCGGTGCCGCGCAGGTTCTCCTGGCTGCAACCCTTCGAGGAGTGCGCGGCGTTGAGCGACGTCGGCGCCGCGCCGCCGCCGGCGCGGTCGAAGTGGCCGACCGCCGCGCTGCCCTCGCCACTGCTCGTCCAGTTGCCGCAGGTGGCCATCGCCGCCTCGCCGTCGGCAACCGTGCCGTCCTGCTTGCTGCCCGTCAGGATGTCGTGCCGGTTCGGCGTGTCGCCGCGGCCGTTGACGACCTCGCCCTTCTCGTTGAGCGCCGACTGCTTGGTGAACGCGGCCGCCTCGCCGTGCAGGTCGGCCAGATCCTTGGCGATGACCTGCCCCTTGGCGTTGTGCCAGGGCCCGGCGCCGATGCGGTCCTTGGCGTTGACGGCAGGCTTGCCCGCCGCGGCCGTCGTGCTCAGGTAGGCGTGCCACGTCTTGCTGCCCGCGCCGACCGCGGCCGCGAGCGATTGGCAGTGCTTGTCGGCGCCGGCCAGGCCGCCGAGGTTGGCGCCGTTGCCGGGGCCGACGCTGGTGATGAAGAACGACATCTGCGGCGACGCCTGCGCGTGCACCAGGATCGAACCAGTCGTCGCGAGCGCCGCGACCGTGAGCATCGGAATCAGCTTACGCATGACTATCTCCTCATCAAGGGCTACAGGCTTCGGGCTACGGGCTACCTGGAACGCCATCGCCAACTGCAGCCTGCAGCCTGTAGCCTGTAGCCTACGCGTTGACGTCAGCTATTTGCCGTACGCAATCTTCCAGATCGTGCCGTTGCCATCTTCTACGACGAGCAGCGACCCATCGCGTAGCTGAATCACGCTCGTCGGCCGCCCCCACACCTCGGGGGAGTCCTCCGCCTTCATCCAGCCGGTGGCGAAGTCCTCGTAGCCGCCGGTCGGCTGGCCCTTGGCAAACGGGAGATAGACGATCTTGTAGCCGGTCCGCTTGATGCGATTGGACGAGCCGCGCAGCGCCGCGAACGCGCCGGTCCGGTATCGGGCAGGGAAGGCCGAGCCCGAGTAGAAGGTCAGCCCGAGCACCGACGAGTGCGGTTCCAGCAGGACTTCCGGTACGGCCGTCTTCTTGACGAGGTCGGGCATCTTGCCGGTGTGGCGTGGATCCTCGTGCGCGCCGAGATACGCCCAGGGCCATCCGTAGAAGCGGCCCGGCGCGACCTTGGCGACATAGTCGTGGACGAGTTCGTCGCCCAGGCCGTCGCGCTCCTGCACCGTCATCCACAGGTCGCGGGTCGCGGGGTCGAAGGCCAGGCCCACCGCATTGCGCACGCCGGTCACGACCGCCTCGCGGCCAGTGCCGTCGAGGTTGAACTTGAGGACGGTGGCGCGCAGCGGGTCCGGATCGGGATCGATGTTGTGCGACGAGCCGACGCTCACGTAGAAGCTGCGGCCGTCGGGACTGATCGCGATGTTGCGCGTCCAGTGACCGGCCGGTCCGTTGGGCAGCGGCGCGACCGAGGTGGCCGCCGCCGTCGCCTTCAGGTCGCCGGATGCGTAAGGAAACTTCACCACGGCGTCGGTGTTGGCGACATACAGCGCGCCCTTGCCGAAGGCGAGACCGAAGGGCTGCTTGAGCCCGGTGGCGAATTCACTCCGCTCACCCTCGTCGATCCTGCCGTTGGTGTTGCCGTCGCGCAGCACCCACACGCTGCCCGCGCCGGTGTCGACGATGAAGACGTCGCCGTTGGGGGCCTCGGCGGCCATGCGCGGCCGCTTGAAGCCGCCCGATGCGAAGAGCGTGGACGAGAAGCCGGGCGGCAGGGTCAGCGTCGCGCCCTCGGGAACCGGCAACACCTTCGACGGGTTGGGATGCGGTTCCGACGGCGTCGCGAGCGAGTCGACGGTGAACCTGTACGCGCGCGGGGCGGCCGGCCCTTGCGCGGTGACGACGGTGAGGGTGGCAGCGGCGGCGAGGACGGCAGCCGCGCCGGTCAGGCGGACAGAAGACATCGAGAACTCCGGAAGCAGGACGAGAGACCCGCGCATCATAGTCCGGGAATCGGGAAGCTGGGACGGGAACCGGGGCAGATGTCGATCCTCTAAGATCCGGCAGTGATCGACGGCGTCGTGTTGGTGGCGGGCCAGGCGGCCTGGCTGGCAGGCCTGGCCGCCCTGTGCGCCGGGCTCGGCGTCCTCACCTGGCACGGCATCGCCGGGCGCACGGCCGTCGGCATGGCGATGGCCGCCGCGATCGGCCTCGCCGTCCTCGCGCAGGCAGCGCTGCTGTTCGCGCTCGGCGGCCTCCTGTCCATCACCGTGCCGCTGGCGATCGTGGCGTCGTTGGCGGGGTGGCGGCTTGCATGGACGGGGCGCGTGCCCCTGCAGTGGCCCCCGCGCGCCAGCGTGCCGTGGATCGTCGTGGCGGTCGTCCCGGCGTTCGTGCTCGCCCTGTACCCGCCGACCGGCTTCGATCAGACCATGTACCACCTGCCGTTCGCCGAGTTGTTTGCGGCAACGGGCGCAGTGCCGGTGGCGCCGGACCTGCGCTTTCCGGTGTTCCCACCGCTGGTCGAACTGCTCCAGGCGCTGGTGCTGCCGGGGGGCGGTGCCATCGCGACGCAGCAACTCGGGGTCCTGGCGCTCGCCGTGGCCTGTGCGCTCGCGTGGGAGTCGACCGAGCGGATCGTGTCGGGGCCCATCGCGCCGGCGCTCGCCGTGGCCACGGTCGGCGGCGCGCCGTTGATGCTGCACGGCGCCAGCGCCGGCTACCTCGAGCCGGTCCTCGCGTGCTGGAGCCTGGCCGGATTGCGGCTCGCCTTCAGCGCGGCCGACGCTGGTTCGCCGCGCCAGGCACTGATCGCGGGAGCGCTCGGCGGATCGCTGGTCGGCGTCAAGTACACGGGGCTGGTGATGCTCGCCGCGGCCTGGCTGCCGCTGCTGCAGACCAGAGGTTCCCGCGCCACGCGCTGGCGCCTGCTGCTGCCATGGACGATCGCCGCCGCCGCCGGCGCCGCGCCGTCGACCCTGCGCCTCGTGTGGCTCACCGGCAACCCGGTGTTCCCCTTGTTGCCGTCGATCTTCGGGGCATCGCCCTGGTACAGCTCCGACGTCGTCATGGCGTCAGGGTCGATGATCGACGCCGTCACGCTGCTCGCCGACGCGGTGCTGCGCCGCTCGCGCGTCGGCGGCATGCCGCCGGGCCCGCCGCTGCTCCTGCTGACTGTGCCGGTGGCCTGCGTGGCCGCGTGGCGACGATGGCCGGCGGCAGGACCGATCGCGTGCACGTTGGGTGCGTGGCTGGTTCTCGTGCCGCACTCCACGCACTACCTCGTGGCGGTGCTGCCGCATGCGGCAGTGCTGACGGCGGCCGGACTCGTGCTCATCGCTGCGCACGGGCGCTGGGTGAGGCAGACGTTGTTGGCGATCGCGATGGCCGCCGCCCTGTGCGGTCCGGCCTATGTCGCATACCGGTGGCGGCTGGTCGGCGGTCCACCGACGACCGCTGCGGCGCGCGACGCCTGGACGCTCGCCCGGTTGCCCGTGCTCGCCGCGGTGCGCTGGCTGAACGCGCGCGATCCGGACGCCGTCGTCTACGGGATCTCGGCCGAGCGGTACGTCTGGTTTGCCAAGGGCCGCCTGCTCGGTGACTACAACGGGCCCTGGCGGCACGACGCGCAGGTGGCGTTGGCGCGATCGCGCGGGGCGTCCGCCGTGCTCGATCGCATGGGCGCGCGCTTTCTGCTGGTCCGGCGTGGCGTGGAGGAGTGGCCCTCGCTGCTGGCGCACGATCCGGGCCTCCGCGTGGTCTTCGCGGACGCGTCGGCCATCGTGTACGAGCGGGTCGCCGCGACGGCAGCGGCCGTCGGCCTCGCGGGGCGCGGCCTACCTTTGGGTAACCTCACGTTCGCGCTCGCGTATCCGATTACCAAGGCGGAATGTCCGGCGAGTTCTCCCCAGCCGTCGCCTCACCGCCGTGCGATGTGGTCGGCCTGCTCCTGAAAGAGGGGCTGGTCACCGAGTCCCAGGTCAAGCATGCGACCCGCGTGCAGGCGCGCCTGGAGAGTCCACGCAGCCTGCTGACGGTCCTGCAGGAACTGCAGATCACGTCGTCCGAGCAGATCCGCCAGGCGGTCCGCGCCAACCCGCAGTCGATGCGGCTCGGTGACCTGCTCATCGAACTCGGGCACCTCCGCGAGGTCGATCTGCGGGCGGCGCTGGCCACGCAGCAGTCGTCCACCGGCAAGAAGCGCCTCGGCGAGATCCTCGTCGAGAGCCGCGTCATGTCCGAGCACAAGCTGACCGAAGTGCTCGCCGATCTCTTCGGATTGCCGTGCGTCGAGCCCAGGATCGGCGATATCGAGCGGGCGCTGCTGGTCCGCATGCAGGTGAAGCGCTGCCTCGAGTGCGGGTTCATCCCGGTGTCGCAGGCCGGCGGGCGCGTCACCGTCGCCTTCGCCGATCCACTCGACGCCTCCCACAAGCTCGCCGCCGATCAGATGTTCGGCGTCGACGTCGTCGCCGCCATCGCCCGCCGATCGCTGATCGTCGAGGCGCTGCACGCGTTCGAGCGTGGCTCGCGCGTGACCACCGGGCCGAGCGAGCACACGGCGATGCAGGTGGTGTTGGACCTGGTGCGCGACGCGTTGGCCAGCGGCACGAGCGACATCCACATCGAACCGCTGCAGTCCGGCCTGCGGGTGCGCTACCGGCTCGACGGCGTCATGGTGGAGCACCGGACGATCGAACGCGACCTGGGCGTCGCGGTGATCAGCCGCATCAAGGTCCTCGCCGGCGCCGACATCGCCGAACGCCGCCGCCATCAGGACGGGCGCATCAAGTTCGAGGATCCGGTCACCGGCGCCACCGCCGACATCAGGGCCTCGTTCTTCGTGACCATCCACGGCGAAAAGGTGGTCCTGCGCCTGCTCAACCGCAAGACCGAGCTGATCGGCATCCACGACATCGGGATGGCGCCGCGGATGCTCGATCGGTTCGTGGGCGAGGCGCTCGACGTGCCGACCGGGGTGATCATCATCACGGGGCCGACCGGTTCGGGCAAGACGACCACGATGTACGGCGCGGTCGACTACCTCAACACGCCCGACACCTGCATCGTCACGGCGGAGGATCCGGTCGAGTACGTGGTCGACGGCATCGCGCAGTGCTCGATCAACGCCAAGATCAACCGCACGTTCGAGGAGACGCTGCGCCACATCGTGCGGCAGGACCCCGACGTGATCGTGCTCGGCGAGATGCGCGATCGCTTCTCGGCCGACACGGCGATCCAGGCAGCCCTCACCGGCCACAAGGTGCTCACGACGTTCCACACCGAAGACGCGATCGGCGGCCTGCTGCGGCTGCTGAACATGAACATCGAGGCGTTCCTGATTTCCTCGACGGTCGTGTCGGTGCTGGCGCAGCGGCTGCTGCGCCGCGTGTGCCCGAGCTGTGCGGAGCCGTACGTGCCGAGCGCCACCGAGATTCGCCGCCTGGGGTGCACGCCGCAGGAACTGGCCGGGGCGCGCTTCCTGATGGGGAAGGGCTGCAGCGGCTGCCGCTACACCGGCTATCGCGGGCGCATCGCGGTGTTCGAGCTGCTGGTGCTCAACGAGATGGTCAAGGACGCGATCCTGAACCGCCGGACCTCCTACGAGATTCGCCGGATCAGCATCGAAACGTCCGGCCTCGTCGCGCTCGTCGAGGACGGGTTGTACAAGGCCTCGTATGGACTCACGTCGCTGCCGGAAGTGCTGCGTCACCTGCCGCGCGCGGTGAAGCCGCGCTCCGTCGAGGAGATTCGACGGCTGCTCGGAAGCCAGTCATGAGCCAGACCCCGACTGCCGCGCGTTCCCTGGTCGACGTCCTCGAGGCGGAACTCGGTCGTCAGGATCTTCAGCTGCCGGTCTATCCGGCCATCGCGGCGCGCGTCCAGTCGCTGGCCGCGTCGGGACAGGCGACGGCCGATCAGTTCGAGCGGTTGCTCGCGCACGATCCGGCAATCGCCTCGCACGTCCTGCGGGTTGCCAACTCGGCGTTCTACGCCGGACTCAGTTCGGTGGCCACCATCCGTGCGGCCGTGCTGCGGCTCGGCCTCGACCAGCTCGTCTCGATCGCCGTCGTCTGTGCACAGAAGGGGCAATTCGTGGCCCGCGATCCGCAGCTGCAGCGCCTGATGGCGCAGCTCTGGCAGCACTCGGTGGCCGTGGCGTTCGGGTCGCGCTGGCTGGCCGAGCGGGTCGGGTACAAGACGCAGGCCGGCGAGTGCTTCATGGCCGGCCTCTTCCATGACATCGGCAAGCTGCTGATCCTCAAGGTCCTCGACGACCTGCGCCGGCGCGGCGAGTACCAGCACGAACTGCCGGAGTCGCTCGTCCAGGAACTGCTGGCGCAGCTGCATGGCGAGCAGGGGGCGCGTCTCATCCGCCAGTGGAACCTGTCGCCGCTGTACGCCGAGGTCGCCCGCACGCACAACCTCACGGCGATCGACGACAGTTCTCCCGTGCATCTGATGGTGCGGCTTGTCAACAACGCCTGCACCAAGCTTGGCCTGAACCTGTACCGGCAGGACGGCCTGGTGCTCGCCGCATCGCCCGAAGCGTCAGGCCTCGGGCTCAAGGAAGTGCTGATCGCCGAACTCGAGATCATGCTCGAGGACGGTGTGCAGACACTCGCCATCTGACCGGGCCGGCCGCCCGATCACGTCCACCGCGACGCAGGGATCCGCAGCGAGGTCCGACAGGTGTTCGCCTGCTGGTCCTTGCGGACGCGGCCAATCCGTCCGAGGGACGCCCACCTCTGGCGGTACCCGGCGGCATCGGCGTTGCACGATGCACCCGCATGCAGCCGCCCCCGCCACGCAGGCCGGTCCCGTCGCCCACGCTGGGCGACCACTCGCAGCTACCTGGCGCACCGAGTCGCCATCCGCAGGGGCCGCCGGATTATTCGTCCGAGGAAGATGGCGGGGCCAATCCGCGACTGTCGGGCACGCGCGACCACGCGCTCATTCGCGCCTGGGCCGATCACCATGGCGCCGAGCCGGCGACCGGGCAGGCCACGGCCAGCGGGCCGGCGGTCATCGAGGTCAACGACCAGGGCGCGGGCGTGCGCTTCAACTTCCCCGCGGCCGCCCGGTTCCGGCCTCTCGAGTGGGACGAGTGGTTCGCGCAGTTCGACAATGAGGAACTCGTGTTCGTCTTCGAGACCGGCGACGAACACGAGGGCTCGACGCTCGATCGCTTCGGCGGTGCGTTCTACCGCCTCGTGCCGCGCAGCGCCTGGGGCGAACGTCCGCTCGTCGTGTGCCCGCCGCG
>CBIHOS010000101.1:0-16434 GCA_966211945.1 uncultured bacterium | reverse complement strand
CGCAGGGGGGGCGCGGGCCCCATCACCGTGATTCGGCAGTAGGGCGGGGCGCCTCCCCGTGGCGCCCTGGCAGGGCCGCGCGACGAGCGGCCCCTACCAACGCGAAAGAGAAGAACATGTCTGGATTTGGCGAAAAGATCCGCATCCGCTTGAAGGCCTACGACGCCCGGGTGCTCGATCAGTCCACCACGGAGATCGTGGACACGGCGCGTCGCACCGGCGCTCGTCTGGCAGGGCCGGTGCCGCTGCCCACCGAGAAGAACAAGTGGACGGTGCTCCGCTCGCCGCACGTCGACAAGAAGTCTCGTGAGCAGTTCGAGATCCGGACGCACAAGCGGTTGGTCGACATCTTCGAGCCGACGCCGCAGACGGTCGACGCGCTGATGAAGCTCGATCTGCCGGCCGGTGTGGACGTCGAGATCAAGGCGTTCGGCAAGGAACACGGGAAATAGGTCGGGCGGGCTTCCGAGTCCGCTTCACGGGGTGCGTTCCGGGAACGCGCCCGGCCAGAGATGGGTTGGCGTATCGCCGGATGCCAGGACGGCAGGCGGCGGTAGACGGACCCCGAAGGTGAGAAACGAACGATGGTGACGGGAATCATCGGCAAGAAGATCGGGATGACGCAGGTGTTCGGCGCTGATGGCGTCGTGACGCCGGTCACCGTGATCAAGGCCGGGCCGTGCGTGGTCGTCCAGACCAAGTCGGCACAGGGCGACGGCTACGAGGCGGCGCAGATCGGCCTGGTCGAGGACAAGCCGGCCAAGGTCAGCCGCGGCCTGCAGGGCCACTACGCCAAGGCCAACGTGCCGCCGACGCGGGTGCGCCGCGAGGTCGGCGTGTCGGGCGACGGCGTGACCGCCGGCAGCGAAGTGCTGGCCTCGGCGATCTTCGCCGACGGCGAGGTGGTCGACGTGATCGGCACCTCGCGCGGCCACGGCTTCCAGGGCGTGGTCAAGCGCCACGGCTTCGCCGGCGGTGCCGCCAGCCACGGCTCGATGTTCCATCGCGCTCCCGGGTCGATCGGTGCCTCCTCCTACCCGTCGCGCGTGATCAAGGGCATGCGCGCCGCCGGTCACATGGGGTACGACCGGGTGACGGTGCACAACCTGAAGATCGTGCGGGTGGACGGCGACAACCACCTCCTGCTGATCAAGGGCGCCGTGCCCGGACCGCGCAACGGCATCGTCGTCATCCGCAAGGCGCGCAAGGCCAAGCCGGTGCGGGTGCCGCAGGTCGAGACCAAGAAGGGGAAGAAGTAGATGACGCTCGACGTGGTCAACGCCAGCAACAAGAAGGTCGGGGCGCTCGACCTCCGCGACGAGGTGTTCGGTAACCGCGTGCGTACGGACCTGATCTGGGAAGCGGTCCGGCACGAGCAGGCCGAGGGCCGCCGCGGCACCCACGCCACCAAGACGCGTGGCGAGGTGGCCGGATCGGGCCGCAAGCTGTGGAAGCAGAAGGGCACCGGCCGGGCCCGGGTCAGCGACGTGCGCAACCCGATCTGGCGCAAGGGCGGCACGACGCTCGGGCCGCAGCCGCGCGACTACGGCTACGCGTTCCCGAAGAAGATGGCCAAGGGCGCGCTGCGTGATGCGCTGGCCGCCAAGCTGCGCGACGGCCAGGTGGTGGTCGTGGACGCGCTGGCGGTGACCGAGCCGAAGACGCGGGCGGCGGTCGAGCTGCTCAAGGGCCTCGGCCACACGCGCAAGACGCTGGTCATCGACGTGCAGCCGGCCGACGCGCTGGTGCTGTCGACGCGCAACATCGCGGGCGTCAGGCTCGTGCAGGCCAACCGGGTGACGGCGCGCGACGTGATGGATTGCGCCAAGGTCATCGCCAGCCAGGCGGCGCTGACGCGTCTGCAGGAGGCGCTGGGTCAATCATGAAACTCACCGACGTCATCCGCCGGCCGCTGATCACCGAGAAGAGCACGCTGCAGCGCGAGCTGGGCAACGTGTTGGCCTTCGAGGTGCACCGCGACGCCACCAAGGTGGAGATCAGGCAGGCCATCGAGCACCTGTTCGGCACCAAGGTCGCCGACGTGCGCACGGCGAGCCAGCGCGGCAAACTGAAGCGCCAGGGCAAGTTCGTCGGTCGCCGCAGCGACTGGAAGAAGGCCTACGTGCGACTGCAGGCCGACCAGAAGGTGCCTGAGATCCTGGAGATCGCGTAAGCGAGGACGACTGCCATGCCAGTACGCACCTACAAGCCGACGTCGGCGGGGCGCCGTTTCCAGACGGTGCAGACCTTCGACGAAATCACGTCCACCGAGCCGTACAAGCCGCTCACCGAGCCGCTGAAGAAGAGCGGCGGCCGCAACAACCAGGGTGAGTTGACCTCCTGGTGGCGCGGCGGCGGCCACAAGCGCACCTACCGGCTGATCGACTTCCGCCGCGACAAGCGCGAGATCCCGGCGACCGTCTCGACCGTCGAGTACGACCCGAACCGGTCGGCGCGGATCGCGCTGGTGACCTACGCCGATGGTGAGAAGCGCTACATCCTGCACCCGCTCGGGTTGAAGGTGGGCGATTCGATCACGGCCGGTCCGCGCGCCGACATCCTGCCGGGCAACGCGTTGCCGCTGCGCAACATCCCGCTCGGCACCGTCGTGCACAACGTCGAGTTGCGCCCCGGCAAGGGCGGGCAGATGGCGCGCAGCGCCGGCGCCGCCGTGCAGGTGGTGGCCAAGGAAGGCGACTACGCGACGCTGCGCATGCCGTCGAGCGAAGTGCGCCTCGTCAACCTCGAGTGCTACGCGACGATCGGGCAGGTCGGCAACGTCGACCACGAGAACATCTCGGTGGGCAAGGCCGGCCGTTCACGGTGGCTGGGCAAGCGGCCGCACGTGCGTGGTGTGGCCATGAACCCGGTCGACCACCCGCTGGGCGGTGGTGAGGGCAAGACCTCGGGCGGCCGTCACCCGGTGACGCCGTGGGGCGTGCCGACCAAGGGCTACAAGACGCGCAACCGCAAGGCGACCGACGCGTTCATCGTCACGCGCAGGCAGAAGTAGGCCGGAACCATGAGCAGATCGCTGAAGAAGGGCCCGTTCATCGACACGCCGCTCCTCGAGAAGATCGAGGCGATGAACGCTGCCAACGAGAAGAAGGTCGTCAAGACCTGGTCACGGCGTTCGACGGTGATTCCCGAGATGATCGGGCACACGTTGGCGGTGCACAACGGCAAGAAGTTCGTGCCGGTGTACGTGACCGAGAACATGGTCGGCCACAAGCTGGGCGAGTTCGCAGCCACGCGGTCCTTCAAGGGACACCCCCTGAAGGCCGAGAAGGCCGGGAAGTAGGAGACGACGATGGTGCAAGCGACAGCGACCTCGAGTGGCGTCCGCACGTCGGCGCAGAAGGCCGGCCTGGTGCTGGACCTGATTCGGGGCAAGGACGTGACCAATGCGCTGGCGACGCTGAAGTTCTCGCCCAAGCGGGTGGCCAAGAGCATCCACACGCTGCTGAAGTCGGCCATCGCCAACGCACAGCAGGCCGAGGGCTTCGGCGGCGACGTCGAGCGGCTCTACGTGTCGGCGGCGTATGCCGACCAGGGCACCTCGTTCAAGCGGGTGCGTCCGGCGCCGATGGGCCGGGCTTTCCGCGTCGTCAAGCGCACGGCGCACCTCACGGTGCAGGTGGCCGAGCGGCCGGTGCGTCGTCGGGCCCCACAGGCCCCCACCAAGCCGCGCACCCGCAAGACCGCGGGCGCCGCCAGCACTCAGGAATAGGACGAGAGACGCATGGGACAGAAGGTTCATCCCTACGGGTTCCGGCTCGGGTTCAACAAGACCTGGCGGTCGCGATGGTTCGCCGACAAGGACTACGCGAAGCTGCTTCATGAGGACCTTCGGCTTCGCGACGACCTGAAGAAGCGGTTCGCGCACGCCGGTGTGTCCAAGGTGGAGATCGAGCGGGCGGCCAACAAGCTGAAGATCGACATCCACACCAGCCGGCCGGGCATCATCATCGGCCGCAAGGGTGCGGAGGTGGACAAGCTCAAGGCGCAGGTGCAGAAGCGCACCAACCGCGAGGTGTTCATCAACATCCAGGAGATCCAGAAGCCGGAACTGGACTCCCAGTTGATCGCCGAGTCGGTGGCCATGCAGCTCGAGAAGCGCATCGCCTTCCGCCGCGCGATGCGCAAGGCGGTCGAGTCGGCGCTCCGGTTCGGCGCTCGCGGCATCAAGGTGCGCGTGTCGGGGCGCTTGAACGGCGCCGAGATTGCGCGGTCCGAGTGGTATCTGCACGGCCAGCTGCCGCTGCAGACGCTGCGGGCCGACATCGACTACGGCTTTGCCGAGGCGCGCACGACGTACGGCGCCATCGGCGTCAAGGTGTGGCTCTTCCAGGGAGAGCGTCTCGTGCCCAAGTTCGGTCGCGAGGAAGAGCAGTACCGGTCGCCGCGGCGTGCCGCGGGTGGTCGGGGATAGGAACGATTCGCCATGTTGATGCCGAAGAAGGTCAAGTACCGCAAGCAGCAGCGCGGGCGCATGACAGGCAAGGCCTGGCGCGGGTCCGACGTCTCCTTCGGTGACTACGGGCTGAAGGCGCTGGAGCCGTGCTGGCTGACGGCGCGCCAGATCGAGGCGGCGCGTATCGCGATGACCCGCTTCATCAAGCGCGGCGGCAAGATCTGGATCCGGGTGTTCCCGGACAAGCCGATCACCAAGAAGCCGCAGGAAACGCGTATGGGCAAGGGCAAGGGCGCCCCGGAAGCCTGGGTCTGCGTCGTGAAGCCGGGCCGCATCCTCTTCGAGATGGAGGGGGTGGACGAGGTGACCGCCAAGCGTGCGATGGAGCTGGCCGCGGCCAAGCTGCCGATCCACACCAAGTTCGCGACGCGGTTCGCGCAGGAGCAGGCGTGATGGCCAAGGTGGCGGAGTTCAAGGACCTCGGCGTCGAGCAGCTCCAGCAGCGCGCGGCGGAGATCGACAAGGAGCTGTTCACGCTGCGCATCCGCAAGGCGATGGGACAGCTCGATCGGCCACTGCAGATCCGGATGCTGCGCCGCGACTTGGCGCGCGTCAAGACGGTGCTGCGTCAGAAGGCCGGGCGCTAGTCTCGGGGAGATTGGGCGCCGCACGGAGAGCAGGAAGCGAGCTATGGCAGCCAAGGCAGAGATCGTCGGTCGCGTCGTCAGCGACAAGATGGACAAGGGTGTGGTCGTCGCGGTGACGCGGCAGGTGCGCCACGACGTGTACGGCAAGGGTCAGCGCAAGACGACGCGGTTCATGGCGCACGACGAGGCGAACAGCGCCAAGGTCGGCGACACGGTCGCGATTGTCGAGAGTCGTCCGCTGAGCCGCCGCAAGCGGTTCGTGGTGACGCGCGTCGTCGAGCAGGCGAAGGTCATCTAGGAGGACGCGATGATTCAGATGCGATCGATCCTCGACGTGGCCGACAACTCGGGCGCGCGCAAGATCTCGGTGATCAATCCGATCGGCGGGTCGACCGGGCGCTATGCGCGGCTCGGCGACATCGTCACGGCGTCGGTGAAGGAAGCGGCGCCCGACGGCAATGTCAAGAAGGGCCAGGTGGTGAAGGCGGTCATCGTGCGGACGCGCAAGGAACAGCGCCGCAAGGATGGCAGCTACATCCGCTTCGACCGCAATGCCGCGGTGCTGGTGAAGGACGATGGCGAGCCGATCGGCACCCGTGTGTTCGGGCCGGTGGCGCGCGAGCTGCGCGAGCGGAAGTTCATGAAGATCATCTCGCTCGCCCCTGAGGTGCTGTAGGCGATGGCTGGCTTGAAGCGGATTCGCAAGAACGACGAGGTCATCGTCATCGCCGGCCGTGATCGCGGCAAGCGCGGGCGCGTGACCCTGGTGGATGCCGAACGCAACCGGGTGGTGGTCGAGGGCGTGAACCTCGTCAAGCGGCACACGAAGCCGAACCCCCAGAAGCAGGTGCAGGGCGGCATCGTGGAGCAGGAGGCGGCCATTCACGCCTCCAACGTGATGCTGGTGGACCCGGCCTCGGGCAAGCGGACCCGCGTGGGGATGCGTGTCGAGGGCGATCGCAAGGTCCGTGTCAGCCGGCGCAAGGACGGCGGAGTGATCGACAAATGAGCCGGCTGAAGGAGCGCTACACCGGAGAGGTGGCGCCGGCGCTGCAGAAGGAATTCGGGTACGCCAACGTGATGGCGACCCCGAAGATCACCAAGGTGGTGATCAACCTCGGGCTCGGCGAGGCCACCTCGAACGCGAAGATCGTCGACGTCGCGTCCGACGAACTCGGGCGGATCGCCGGCCAGAAGGCCGTCGTCACCCGCGCCAAGAAGTCGATCGCGCAGTTCCGCGTCCGTCAGGGCATGCCGATCGGCACGATGGTGACCCTGCGCGGCGAGCGGATGTTCGACTTCCTGGACCGCCTGATCTCGATGTCGCTGCCGCGCGTGCGCGACTTCCGTGGCATCCCGACGAAGGGCTTCGACGGGCGTGGCAACTACACGCTCGGGTTGAAGGACCAGCTGCTCTTCCCGGAAATCGACTACATGCGCGTGGACAAGCCGCGCGGCATGAACATCACCGTGGTGACCACGGCCAAGACCGACGAGGAAGCGCGGCGGCTGCTGCAGCTTCTCGGATTCCCGTTCAGGCAGAGCTGACAATGGCGACAACCGCAAAGATCGCGAAGGAAGAGAAGGGCGGGCACAAGTTTCCGGTGCGCGCCCGCAACCGCTGCAAGCGGTGTGGCCGGCCGCGGGCGTATCTCCGGAAGTTCGCCCTGTGCCGTCTCTGTTTCCGTGAGCTCGCCCTCAAGGGTGAGGTCGCGGGTGTGACAAAGAGCAGCTGGTAAGGCACCGCAGGGCCGGGAGCGCAGGCCCGCGACGGTCGTAGGAAAGACCGCCGGGAACCGCGCTGCCGTGGTGCGCGCGCGCTGCAGCCGAGAGGCTGGCGCGGCGCCCGGCCCACCGAGGACAAGGTATGACAGACCCGATTGCCGACATGCTGACGCGGATTCGCAATGCCGTCCAGTCGCGCCACACGCGCGTGGACGTGCCCGCGTCGAAGCTGAAGCTCGAGATCGCCCGCATCCTGGAAGCCGAGGGCTACATCGGCGGCTTCAAGTTGATCGACAACCCGACCACGCCGGCGTCGCCGCAGAAGGTCGTGCGGCTGGCCCTGAAGTACGGGCCGCGCGGCGAGCGGGTGATTTCCGGGCTCGAGCGGGTCAGCCGCCCGGGCCGCCGCGTCTACTTCGGCCGCGAGTCGGTTCCGACCGTGCTCGGCGGGCTCGGGACCGCGATCCTGACCACGTCGCAGGGCGTGATGACGGGGCGCGAGGCGAGCAAGGCCGGCGTCGGCGGCGAAGTGCTCTGCAACGTCTGGTAAGGACTCAGGAACATGTCTCGAATTGGCAAGAAGCCGATCCCGCTGCCCAAGGGTGTCGAGGTCACGCTCACCGACAGCCTGGTCCAGGTCAAGGGCCCGAAGGGGCAGCTGTCGCAGTCACTGCCGCCCGGCGTCTCGATGGTGCTCGAGGACGGCCAGATCGTCACGAGCGTCGGCGACGACCGGACGCAGCGCAAGTTCCACGGCCTCGGTCGCACCCTGGTCGCCAATGCGGTCCAGGGCGTGTCGCAGGGCTTCAAGCGCGAGCTCGACATCGTCGGCGTCGGCTACCGCGCCGAGGTGAGGGGCCGCGACGTGCACTTCGCGCTCGGGTACTCGCATCCGGTGGTGTTCCCGCTGCCGCAGGGCATCGACGTCGCCATCGACAAGCAGACGCACGTGACCGTCACCGGCATCGACAAGCAGCTGGTCGGCCAGGTGGCTGCCAACATGCGATCGCTGCGCAAGCCGGACCCCTACAAGCAGAAGGGCGTCCGGTACACCGGCGAAGTGCTGAAGAAGAAGGCCGGCAAGGCCGGCGCGAAGTAACGCGCCAAGCGGAGAAGCTGCCGTGAAGATCGAAACCAAGAAGGACCGTCGCGAGCGCATCCGCCTGCGTCTGCGCAAGAAGCTCGCTGGTGATGCGGCCCGGCCGCGGCTGGCGGTGTTCCGCAGCGTGGCGCACATCTACGTACAGGCCATCGACGATGCGAGCGGCACGACCGTCGCGTCGGCGAGCACGGCCGAACCGGGCGTGAAGGGCCAGCTGGCCGAAGGCGCCAGCACCGGCAACGTCAAGGGCGCGGCGGCAGTGGGCCGGATCCTCGCCGAACGGCTGAAGGAGAAGGGCATCACCCGTGTCGTGTTCGACCGCGGCGGGTTCCTGTACCACGGGCGCGTACGCGCTGTCGCCGAAGCCGCGCGTGAAGCCGGCCTCGAGTTCTGAGGACTGAACCCATGTACGAATACCGCGATCGTATCGACGCCGGTCAGCTCGAGCTGAAGGACACCGTGGTGTCGATCAACCGCGTCACCAAGGTGGTCAAGGGCGGCAAGAACCTGTCCTTCAGCGCGCTGGTGATCGTCGGCGACAGCAACGGCCACGTCGGCTTCGGCGTCGGCAAGGCCAAGGAAGTGCCCTCGGCGATCAAGAAGGGCATCGAAGCGGCCAAGAAGGCGCTGATCCTGGTGCCGCTCAAGGGCACGACCGTGCCGCACGAGGTGACCGGACGCTTCGGCGCCGGCCGCGTGCTGCTCAAGCCCGCCCCCGAGGGCACCGGCATCATCGCCGGCGGCGCCGTGCGCGCCGTGGTCGAAGCCGCGGGCATCCAGAACGTGCTGACCAAGTCGCTCGGGTCGGCCAACCCGCACAATGTGGTGCGCGCGACCTTCGCGGGCCTTGCCGGCCTGAAGGACCCGTCGGCGATCGCCCGGCTGCGCGGCAAGTCGATCGAAGACCTGGTCAACGCCTGAGGACGAGATGCCGGAAACCACCCGTCGACAGAAGCCGGCCGTGCCGGCGGCACCCAAGGGGAAGACCCTGAAGGTGACGCTCGTGCGCAGCGTCATCGGCTACGACAAGAAACAGGGCGAGATCGTCAAGGGACTCGGCCTGCGCAAGATCGGCCACACGGTGGAAGTGCTGGATCACCCCGCGATGCGCGGCATGATCCAGAAGGTCCGCCACATGGTCACCGTCGAATAGGCAGGACGCGTTCTCCGAACGCGCCCCGCCTGAAGTCGGCCTTCGGCCTTGGGCCGTGGGCCTTCGGGTACGCAGCGCGTGCCGACAGGATTGAACATCATGGATCTGAGCGATCTCAAGCCAGCCGACGGTTCGACGCACGCCAAGAAGCGGGTTGGGCGTGGCCAGGGCTCGGGCAATGGCAAGACGGCCGGGCGCGGTCACAAGGGCGCCAAGTCGCGATCGGGCTTCAAGCGCAAGCGCGGCTTCGAGGGCGGCCAGATGCCGCTCCACCGCCGGTTGCCCAAGCGCGGCTTCACCAACATCTTCCGCAGCGAGTACGCGGTGATCAACCTCGATCAGCTGGAAACGCTGTTCGAGGGCGGCACCGAGGTGACGCCCGAAGTGCTGCACGGCCAGGGCCTCGCGCAGGGCACCCAGAAGATCAAGGTGCTCGGCCGCGGTGAGCTGTCCAAGGCGCTGCACGTCAAGGCGCACAAGTTCAGCGGCGCGGCGGCCCAGAAGATCCAGGCCGCCGGCGGCACCGCCGAGAGTCTGTAAGTCGAACGCCGAACGCCGACGAACGGCGATCGGCGGGCACGCCGCCGGTAGGGCGCGTCTCCGTTCTCGACGTTGTTCGGGACGGCCTGCCGCCCCTACCTTTCCGGAGCTCGAGACCACGAACCGATGGATAGCTTGAGGAACATCTTCGCCGTCCCGGAGCTGCGCACCCGCGTGCTGTTCACGCTGGGCCTGCTCGGCGTGTTCCGCATCGGCCACCACATCCCGACGCCCGGCGTGAACACCGCCGCGCTCGCGGAGCTGGCGGCGCAGGCGCAGAACACGATGTTCGGCCTCTACGACCTGTTCTCGGGCGGCAACCTGTCGCGCGTGACGATCTTCGCGCTCGGCGTCATGCCGTACATCAGCGCGTCGATCATCCTGCAGCTGCTGACGGTGGTGTGGCCGACCCTCGAGCGCATCTCGAAGGAGGGCGAACTCGGGCGTCGCAAGATCACCCAGTACACCCGGTACGGGACGATTCTGCTGTCGGTCATCCAGGCGCTGAGCATCGCGATCTTCCTGGAGCGCCAGACGAACATCGCCGGCGGCCTGCCGCTCGTGTACGACCCGGGCTGGGGTTTCCGGCTGCTGACCGTGCTGACGCTGACCACCGGCTCGGTGTTCGTGATGTGGCTCGGTGAGCAGATCACCGAACGCGGCGTCGGCAACGGCATGTCGCTGATCATCTACGCCGGCATCGTCGTCGGCCTGCCGCGCGCGGTGATGACGACGCTCGACCAGCTGCGGACCGGCGAGATCGGCCTGCTGCGCCTGGCACTGCTGGTGCTCGTGATGGTGGCCGTGGTCGCGGTGATCGTCTACGTCGAGCGGGCCCATCGACGCGTGACCGTGCACTACGCCAAGCGGGTCGTCGGCCGCCGCCAGTACGGCGGATCGAGCACCCACATCCCGCTGAAGGTGAACACCGGCGGCGTCATGCCGGTGATCTTCGCCTCGTCGCTGCTGGCGTTCCCGATGACGATCGCCGGCATGTTCCCGCCCGAGAGCTGGGTGCAGCGGGTGGCGCAGCAGTTGACGTGGGGCATGCCGCTCTACAACCTGCTGCAGGTCGTGATGATCATCTTCTTTGCGTACTTCTACACCGCGATCGTCTTCAACCCGGACGACGTGGCGGAGAACATGCGCAAGTACGGCGGCTTCGTCCCCGGCATCCGGCCCGGCAAGCGGACCGCGGAGTACATCGACCTGATCCTGACGCGGATCACGCTGGTCGGCGCGCTGTACCTGGCCGCCGTGGCGCTGCTGCCCGAGTTCCTGATCAGCGGCTTCAAGGTGGCGCCGATTCCGTTCGTCGGGGAGTCGCTCGACGCGGCCCTGCCGGGCTGGTTCACCAACGGCCTCGGCGTGACCTTCTACTTCGGCGGCACGTCGCTGCTGATCATCGTCGGCGTCGCGATGGATACCGTCCAGCAGCTGGAGTCGCAGCTCATCATGCGGCACTACGACGGGTTCATGAAGAAGACCCGCATCCGCGGACGGAGAGGGTAGGCCGGACGTTGGCGCAACCAGGACTCAACGTGGTGATGCTCGGCCCGCCGGGGGCGGGCAAGGGCACGCAGGCCAGCCGGCTGGCCCGGCACTACGCCGTTCCGAAGATCTCCACCGGCGACATCCTGCGGGAGTCGGCCGCCGCGGCGACGCCGCTCGGGCTCGAGGCCAAGACCCGCATCGACCAGGGGAACCTCGTCAGCGACGAGGTGGCGATTGCCATCGTCCGCGAACGTCTCTCTCGACAAGACGTCGCAAATGGGTTTATCCTTGATGGTTTCCCGCGTACGGTGATTCAAGCCGGAGCGCTGGACGAGATGATGGGAAGCCGGTCGCCCCTGGCGGTTCTGCACCTGGTGGTGCCCGTCGAGGTGCTGGTCGGCCGGCTGCACAGCCGACGGATCTGCAGCGTGTGTGGGACCAACGCCGACCCGACGCGACCCGACGCGACAGTTTGCGCGGTCTGTGGTGGGACGCTCGTCACTCGCGCCGACGACGACGAGCAGGTGGTGCGCAACCGGCTGCAGATTTACGAGAACCGGACGGCGCCGCTGGTGCAGTACTACCGCGGCCGGCCGACGTTCTTCTCGATCGACGGCAACCAGGCTCCCGACGCGGTGGCGGCGGCGATGCAGGGCGCCCTGGCCTCGGCGGTCGGGGTGGCGCAGGGAGACGCACGGTGATCACCTGCCGGTCGGCTGAGGAGCTCGTGAAGCTGCGGGCGGCCAACCAGCTGGTGGCGCGCATTCTCGCCGAGCTGCGGCGGCTGGTGGTGCCGGGCGCGACGACGGCCGACATCGATGCCGAAGCCGAGCGGCTGGTCCTCGAGGCGGGGGCGCAGCCGGCGTTCAAGGGGTATCGCGGGTTTCCGGCGACCATCTGCGCGTCGCGCAATCACGAAGTGGTGCACGGCATCCCTTCGCCGACGACGCTGGTGGACGGCGACATCCTCTCGATCGACATGGGGGTGAAGCTCGACGGGTACTACGGCGATTCGGCGGTGACGGTCGCGGTCGGCGCGGTCGCGGTCGAAGCCCAGCGGTTGCTCGATGTGACCGAAGCGTCGCTCTACAAGGGCATCGACGCGGTCAGGCCGGGCGCGCGGGTGTCCGACATCGGGCAGGCGGTGCAGCAGTACGTGGAGGCCCAGGGCTTCACGGTGGTGCGCGAGTTCGTCGGCCACGGCATCGGCACCAAGCTGCACGAGGAGCCGCAGATCCCGAACTACGGCCCGGGCGGCCGTGGACCGCGACTGGCCGAGGGCATGGTGCTGGCGATCGAACCGATGGTCAATGCCGGGCGGCCGTCGGTGAAGGTGCTGTCGGATGGCTGGACCGCGGTGACGGTGGACGGCAAGTTGTCGGCCCACTTCGAGCACACGGTGGCGGTGACGGGCGACGGGGTGGAGATCCTGACGCGGGCGCCGGTGGCGGTGCAGCAGGTCGGCGCGCCGCGGTGAGAACGCCCGGCGGCGGGTGACATTCGGGAATCAGGGTGTCGACAACGCCGATGGGCGAGGGATTGCGCGGCACGGTCATCGAGCAGTTGCCGCAGGCGCTCTATCGCGTCAGCCTCGACTCGGGGCACGTGATCACGGCGCACGGCACCGGGGACATCCGCCGCAACTTCGTGCGGATCCTGGTGGGAGATCGGGTGGTCGTGCGGGTGTCGCCGTTGGACGTCACGCGCGGCCGCATCGTGGAAAGGCTTTAGGTAGGGCCGGCTCTCCGAGCCCGGCCGAAAGCGAGAGACATGAAGGTCAGAGCATCAGTCAAGCGCATCTGCGCCAAGTGCAAGATCGTCCGCCGGCGTGGTGTCGTCCGGGTGATTTGCGACAACCAGAAGCACAAGCAGCGGCAGGGATAGAGCATGGCACGTATCGCAGGCGTGGATCTTCCGCGCACCAAGCGCGTCGAGGTCGGACTGACCTACATCTACGGCATCGGGCGGAAGCGCTCGGGCGACATCCTCCAGGCGTCGGGCGTGAGCCCTGACGTGCGGGTCAAGGACCTGACCGAAGAGGACGTGCGCGCCATCTCGAAGGTGATCGAGGACGTCGGCGGCGTCGAGGGCGATCTCCGCAAGGAGATCTCGCTCAACATCAAGCGGCTGATGGAGATCGGCTGCTATCGCGGCCTGCGGCATCGCCGCAGCCTGCCGGTGCGCGGACAGCGGACGAAGACGAACGCGCGCACGCGGAAGGGCCCGCGCAAGGGCGCGATCGCCAAGAAGAAGACGGTGTAACCCATGGCAGACGAGAAGAAGTCAGGCGCGGCTGGCCGCAAGAAGGTCTTCAAGAAGCGCGGCGAGAAGAAGGTGGTCCACTCCGGTGTGGCCCACATCCAGGCCTCGTTCAACAACACCCTCGTCACGATCACCGACGCCGAAGGCAACGTGGTGTCGTGGTCCAGTGCCGGTGCGATTGGCTTCAAGGGATCGCGCAAGGGTACGCCGTTTGCCGCCACGCAGGCGGCGATGAATGCCGGCACGGCTGCGAAGGGCGTCGGAATGCGCTCGATCGAGGTACGTGTCAAGGGACCGGGTGCGGGTCGCGAATCGGCCGTCCGCGCTCTTTCGAACGTCGGGCTGGACGTGAAGACCATCCGCGACGTCACGCCGATTCCGCACAACGGCTGCCGGCCGCCCAAGAAGCGTCGCGTCTAGCGCGCAGGGCCGACCGCAAGTCGTCAAAAAGGGAGGGCACGCCCGACGGCGTGCTGTTCCGCGCGCTTCGGCGCGCGTCGTGAGAAGGACACGAAGAAGTACATGGCTCGATACATCGGACCCGTCTGCCGTCTCTGCCGGCGTGAGGGCATGAAGCTCTTCCTCAAGGGCGAACGCTGCTACACGGAGAAGTGCGCGATCGAGAAGCGCAACCTGCCGCCTGGGCAGCACGGCAAGGCCCGCAAGGCGAAGATGCTCGGCTACGGCCTGCAGCTGCGCGAGAAGCAGAAGGTCAAGCGCACCTACGGCGTGCTCGAGAACCAGTTCCGCCGCTACTTCGAGACCGCCGACCGCCAGCGCGGCATCACCGGCGAAACGCTGCTGCAGCTGCTCGAGCGTCGTCTGGACAACGCCGTGTACCGGATCGGCTTTGCGACCTCCAGGCCGCAGGCCCGCCAGCTGGTCAAGCACGGGCACTTCCTCGTCAATGGCAAGAAGGTGGACATCCCGTCCTACCAGCTGCGCCAGGGCGATGTCGTCACCCTGCGCCAGTCGAGCGAGAAGAACCCGGCGATCCTGCACGCGTTGGAAGAAGTGAAGGGACGCGGCGTGCCCGACTGGCTCGCCCTCGACGCTGCCGCCCCGTCCGGGCGGGTGGTGTCGCTGCCGACCCGCGAGCAGATCAACCTGCCGGTGCAGGAGCAGTTGATCGTCGAGCTCTATTCGAAGTAGCCGGAGCGATCCGGCTGGCCGTCCGGAGGCTCGGGCGGCCGGGCGGGACGCCTGCGCGCAGGCGCGGCGTCCCTGGCCTTTAATCAGACTGGAAAGGACTACATCGATGCTGTGGAAGGGGTTCCAGCGCCCGAAGCGTCTCGACGTCGACCGCGAAGGCCAGACCGGCCGTTTCGGGCGGTTCACCGCGCAGCCGTTCGAGCGCGGGTGGGGTACCACCATCGGCAACGCGATGCGCCGGGTGCTGCTGTCGTCCATCGAGGGCGCCGCCATCACTGCGGTGAAGATCGAGGGCGTCCAGCACGAGTTCTCGCCCGTCGAGGGCGTCGTGGAAGACGCCACCGACATCATCCTCAACCTCAAGCAGGTGCCGTTCAAGCTGCATGGGGACGAGACCAAGATGCTCTACGTCCGCGTCGACAAGCCCGGGCCGGTGCACGCGCGTGACATCGAGGTCGACCAGTCGGTCGAGATCCTCGATCCCGACGCGCACATCGCCACCGTGTCCGAGGGCGGCAAGCTGTACATGGAGCTGCGCCTGAAGAACGGCCGCGGCTACGTGTCGGCCGACCGCAACTTCGACGAGGATCTCGGCATCGGCTGGATTCCGGTCGACTCGGTCCACTCGCCCGTCCGCAAGGTGAACTACCTGGTGGAGTCGGCGCGCGTCGGCCAGAACACCGACTACGACAAGCTGACCCTCGAGGTCAACACGAGCGGTGCCATCACGCCAACCGAGGCGATCGAGCTGGCCGCGCAGCTGCTGCGCGACCACCTCTTCATCTTCGGCGGCGACGATGACGACGATGTCGTGATCGGCGAGGGCGGCGACGCCACACCGGCGACGCTCACCGAGGAGAGCAACGAGCACCTCGACAAGAGCATCGAGGAACTCGAACTGTCGGTGCGGTCGTACAACTGCCTCAAGAACGCCAACATCCGGACGATCCGGGAGCTTGTGGCCAAGACCGAGAACGACCTGCTGAAGACCAAGAACTTCGGCCGCAAGTCGCTCAACGAGATCAAGGAGATCCTCCAGACCATGGGTCTCAGCCTCGGCATGAGCGTGGAGCAGCCTCAGTAGGAAGCCTACGAGCCTACCGCCTACCGCCTACGAGAATCAGGTAGGCCGTAGGCCCGGTAGGCAGCAGGCTGCATGAGACGAGCAGAACATGAGACACGGTGTTGCCCATCGCAAGCTCGGTCGCGTCACCGAGCATCGCATTGCGCTCCTGCGCAACCAGGCCCAGGCGCTCCTCCGCCACGAGCGGATCGAGACGACAGTGCCGAAGGCCAAGGAGCTGCGTCCCTATGTCGAGCGCATCATCTCGATTGCCAAGCGCGGCCTCGCCGCCGCCGGCACCGACGATGAGCGCCGCGTGCGTCGCCTGACGGCCGAGCGGCTCGTCGCGCGCGACGTCGCCGACAAGAAGATCGTCACCAAGCTGTTCGACGCGATCGCGCCGCGCTTCGCGGAGCGGCCGGGCGGCTACACCCGCCTGCTCAAGCTCGGACACCGCCGCGGCGATGCCGCGGAGGTCGCCCAGATCGAGCTGGTCGGCAGCGAGTACGACCCCAACGCCGGTTCACCCGAGGCCGGCGCCGCCGAGGAACCGAAGCAGGGCCTGCGCGGCCGCGCCCGCGCCGCCGTCAAGAGGCTGCAGGACGAGGGCGCCCCCGCGCCCGACTCCAAGCCGAAGCGCGCCCGCAAGAGCGCGAAGAAAGCCGAATAGCCGGTAGGGCGCGTTCCCGAACGCGCCTGTCACCGCACTTGCTGCTCGAAGGCCGCGTCACACGACGCGGCCTTTTCGTTTTCACTCTGGGCCTTGGGCCTTGGGCCTTGGGGTCTTGGGCGGGCCGGGCCTTGGGCTCGACGCCGACGTCCGGGCGGCCGATCACCTCAGCCTTGATGGCCTCGACACGGAGAGCGCCGCGACACTCGTCC
>CBIHOS010000100.1:0-16482 GCA_966211945.1 uncultured bacterium | reverse complement strand
GTAGGCTGTAGGCCGTAGGCTGTAGGCTCGGCCCATGCGCGTCGCGTCATCGTCGATTGCCGACTACCTCGCGAAGCTGCCGCCACAGGTGCAGCCGCCCGTGGCGCGCCTGTGCGACATCGTCCGCCGCGCCGTACCCGGCCTCGACGAATCGATCACGTATGGCATCCCGACCTTCAAGCGCGAGGGCCGGGCCGTGCTCTACGTGGCCGGCTGGGCCGATCACGTGTCCATCTATCCGCTCAGCGCCCGGCTCGTCGATGCGCTCGGCGGCGACCTGCGCGGCGGCTCGTACAACGGTAAGGGCACGCTGAAGTTTCCGCTCGACGCCAGGCTGCCGGCCGCGCTGATCGCGCGACTGGCGCGGCTGCGGGCCGCCGAAGCCGCCAACGCCGGACCGGCGCGGCGCGCTGCGAAGAAGCGGTAGCGCTGTCCGGAGGCTCTCTCGCCTTCAGCCCGCGGACTCGAGCCGCGACAGCGCGCCCCAGTCCACGACCGTCGCCACCGCTGCCGGCAGTTCCGACGCCACCGCGAGGTCGCCGAAGGCCACGGCGACATCTGGCGCCGCCTGCACCACCGCCTGCCAGCTCGGAAGCGCCGGCAGGGCGGCACGGCAGCCGTTCGCGATCGCGTTCTCGACCACCGCCGCGAACCCGTCCACCGTCCGCTGCTCGGCGTCGCGATCGTAGGGCAGGCCGTTGACGACGGCATCGGCTTCGTAGGCGACGAGGAGACGCCGCGCTTCGTGCCGGTAGTGACTCAGCACGTAGCGGAGCGTGCGCGCGTCGAGGCAGACACGTTCCCTCGCCAGCGAGTCCACCAGCGACGCCAGGATCTGCTCGACCATCGTCGTGAGATCGGCCGCGTGGTCGGAAGGCTCGATGCAGCGGTGCCGGTGCTCGTAGCCTTCCGCGACGTCCACCTGGCAGACGCGGAACCGCGACTGCCGGCGGTAGATCTCGGCCAGTGTCCCGACCTCGAGTCCCCATCCGGCATGCACGGGGAGCTCGCTGACGAGGCTGCGCGAGAACGCCACTTCCCCCGCCAGCGGGTAGCGGAACTCCGCCATGAACGCCGGCAGCGTCGTCGGCAGCGACAGCGCCTCGAGGGCGCGAAGCAGCGGGGCGACGAGCAGGCGCGTCACCCGGCCGTACAACCGCGCGTGCGCCCGCGGGTAGTAGCCCTTGGCGAAGTCGAACGGCGCCTCCGGCACGACGATCGGCGCCAGCAGGCGCGCGACCATCCCGGCATCGTAGGACTCGATGTCGCAGTCGTGCAGCGCGATCGCGTCGCTGCCGGCCGCGAGCGCCGCGCAGATGCCGACCCAGCACGCGTAACCCTTCCCTTCCGGCACGATCTCGAGGCCGGTCCGCCGCAGGCGTCGATGCACCTGCGGCAGCAGTGCATCGTCGAGCCGGACGAGCATCGTCGGGATGCGCACGTTCGCGAGTTGTCTGGCCGCCTCGGCCTGCTGCCCGGCCGTGGCGTGGCCGAGCACCACGACCATCCGGCTGACCGGCGCGGCGGCGGAGAGGCGCTGGAGGATGCGTGGCAGGGCGGCGCCGTCGAATTCCTCGGCGAGCGCCGGCAGCACGAGAGTCGTCGTCAGGCCCTGGGCCTGGGTACGCGCCGTCACGAGAGGCAGCGCGTGCGGCTGCCCGGGTCGCCCGAGCGCGTGGAGGGTGGTGACGAATCGGGGCTGATGGAAGTCGGCCATGTGCGACACCGTACGCGTCTGTGTGGGCCAAGACCATCCGGTCGAGAGGGGAGGCGCGCCTACGGCCGTGCTCCCCTCGACAGGGGATAGGCGAACCCGCCGGCACGGCGTAAGCTCGCAGGGGGTTCTGCCGTCTCATGCGTTACCGAAAGACCTGGCCCATCGCCGCGGCTGCGCTTGGCGGACTGCTGATCCTCATCGCGGTGTCGCTGCTGGCGACGGCCCGCAAGGCCGAGGCGATCTACGCCGAACTCGACGAGCTCAACCGCCACCACCGCGAGATCGAGTCGACGCTGCGCCGGCTGCGTTCCGACGTGCACCTGTCCGGCATCTTCATCCGTGACTACCTGCTCGATCCGACCCGTGAGCGGGCCCCGGAATATCGCGCGCGGCTCACCGAGCTGCGCACGAGTCACGCCGCCGCGGTCGGAGAACTGCGCACCCTGACCCGCGGCGAAGGCAAGGTCCACGTCGACAGCCTCGCAGCCAAGGTCGACGACTACTGGGAGACGTTCGAGCCGCTGTTCGGCTGGAACGTCCTGCAGAAGCTGCTGAACAGCGCGTCGTTCCTCCGCCGCGAAGTGTTGCCGCGCCGCGATGCGGTGCTGGACATCACCCACGAGATCGAGCAACTCAACGACGCCAACCTCGCTACGCAACGGGCCGGCGTCACGCGCCAGCAGGATGCCTTCCGCAACGACCTGCGCCGGCTGCTCTGGCAGAGCATGCTCGTGGGCATCGCGGTCTCGCTCGCCGCCGTGCTGCGCCTGCGCGTCGCCGAACAGCGCTCGGAGCAGCAGCGTGGGCGCGCCGAACAAGCCGAGGAGCACATGCGGCAGTTGTCGCACGGTCTCGTCTCGACGCAGGAGGAGGAGCGCCGCAAGCTGTCGCGTGAACTGCACGATCACGTCGGGCAGATGCTCACGGCGCTGCGCATGGCGCTCGGCCGGGCCGAACGGGTGCCCTCGCCGCTGCCGCGCTCGGTCGCGTTGGCCGATGCGCGCGACCTGGCGGAGGAACTGCTGCAGACGGTGCGCGACCTGTCGCTGGGGCTGCGTCCCAGCATGCTCGACGACTTCGGCCTCGGGCCTGCCCTCGAGTGGCTCGTCAGGGACCACCAGCGCCGTTCCGGCATCGACGTGCGGCTGACGGTCGCTGGTCCGGTCTCGGGGCTCGCCGATGCGACGCGCACCTGCATCTACCGCGTCGTGCAGGAGGCACTGACCAACTGCGCCCGCCACGCGTCGGCGACGCGGATCGACGTCGACGTGCGCTACGCCGACCGCGACGTGCAGGTCGTGGTGCGCGACGACGGCTGCGGAATGAAGGCAGGCTCGCGCACGCGCGGGCTCGGGCTGATCGGCATCGAGGAACGGGCCCGCGAACTGGGCGGGCACCTCGACGTCACCTCGGCGCCCGACCGCGGCACGACGCTGACGGTTCGCCTGCCGGTACCGCCGGCAACCGAGGAGGTGCCCGGTGCGGCTGCTGCTGGCTGACGATCACGCGATCGTGCGGCGCGGCATGCGCGCCCTGATCGAGGCGCAGCCGGCGTTCGACGTCGTCGCCGAAGCGGCCGACGGCGTCGAGGCCGTCGCCCTGTGCGAACAGCATCGTCCCGACGTGGCGGTCCTGGACGTGGCCATGCCCCGCCTGTCGGGCATCGACGTCGCCGAGCGGGTGCGGCGGATGGACGGCGGGCCGCGCGTGGTGATGCTGAGCATGCACGCCGACGAGGCCTACGTGCTCCGCGCACTGCAGGCGGGCGCGCAGGCCTACCTGCTCAAGGACGCCACCGACGAGGACCTCGTGCCGGCCATTCGCGCCGTCACGACGGGCAGGCGCTACTTCAGCGCCGCCGTCAGCGGCCTGCTGGCCGAGGAGTTCGTGACGCAGCTGCAGCGCCGCGGACTGACCGACTCCTACGCGCTGCTCACCGACCGCGAGAAAGAGGTCCTGCTCCTGCTCGCGCACGGGCGGAGCAACAAGGAAGCCGCGTCACTCCTCGACGTGGGAGTGTCGACCATCGAGACCCACCGCGGCAACCTGATGCAGAAACTCGACCTGCACGGCACCGCCGACATCGTGCTCTACGCCGTGCGCAAGCGGCTGATCCAATGAGCCGCGGGCACGCCCGCCGCCGGTGATCGACGGGCCGCCGCACGATTCGCGATGGAGATGACACGTTGATCACCAGGGCGTCCCGCGTCGTCGGGGAGTACGCACTGCTGGTGGGAGTGCCGATCCTCGGCGTCCTCGCGGCCCTGCAGGCCGGACTATCGCTCACCGCGCCGCCGCCAACGGTGATTGCCGGAGTGCACGCCACCGGCCCCGCCGGCACGCCGAGCCTGCCGCTGTTGCTGCTGTCGGTCGCCGTGCTGGTCGCCAGCGCGCGAGTCGCCGGCATCACGGCGCGCTGGTTCGGACAGCCGCAGGTGATGGGCGAGATGGCGATGGGCATCGCGCTTGGGCCGTCGCTGCTCGGATGGGCCGCGCCGCAGTGGTCCGCGACGCTGTTCCCGGTGGCCAACCATCCGCATCTGAACACGCTGAGCCAGCTGGGACTGCTGCTCTTCATGTTCCTGGTGGGCCTCGAGTTCGACCTGAAGCGCCTGCGGCAGCTCGGGCACACGGCGGTCCTCGCCAGCCACGCGAGCATCACGCTGCCGATGCTGCTCGGCGTTCTGCTCGCGCTGTACCTGTACCCGAGGCTCGGCTCGTCCGATGTCGCGTTTCACGAGTTCGCGCTGTTCTTGGGCACCTCGATGAGCGTGACGGCGTTCCCCGTGCTCGCGCGCATCCTTCGCGAGCGGCGCCTCAACGACACGATGATCGGCACCGTGGCCATCGCCTGCGCGGCGGTCGACGATGTCACCGCGTGGTGTCTGCTGGCGGGCATCGTCGCGCTGGTGCGAGCGTCGCAGCATGCCCTGTCGGTGCCGATGATGCTGGCCGGACTCGCCGCCTTCGTCGCCGCGGTGACCGTCCTCAGGCGTTGGGGTCTTGGGGCGTTCGTCGCCAATTTCGACAAGCGAGGGCGTCTGTCGGAGGACAACATCGCCATCCTGCTCACCGTGGTGATGCTGGCCTCGGTCACCACCGAATGGCTCGGGCTGCACCTGCTGTTCGGCGCCTTCTTCGTCGGCGTGATGCTGCCCAAGACCGACGCGTTCGTCCACGCGGTGACCGAACGGTTCGAGCTGATCGCCACGACGCTGCTGTTGCCGATCTTCTTCGCCTATACCGGCCTGCGCACCGAGATAGGTCTGGTCGTCGGCGTCCAGATGTGGTTCTACTGCGGCCTGATCCTGCTGCTGGCGATCGTCGGCAAGCTCTTCGGATCGGCAATCGCGGCGTGGATCTCCGGCCTCGCGCCGCGCGACTCGATCGCGCTCGGCGTGCTCATGAACACGCGCGGGCTGATGGAACTGGTCGTGCTGAACCTCGGGCTCGATCTCGGCATCATCTCGCCGGCGCTGTTCTCGATGCTCGTCGTGATGGCACTGGTGACGACGTTCATGACGACGCCGCTGCTGATGCGCCTGTACCCGGAAGCGCGGCGGGCGGCGTCGCTCCAGGTGACGCTGCCGACACCGCGCCCGACGGGCTGACCCAGCGGCCTCGATCGATCCGCCCTCCACCCGTCGAGGCCGCTTCTGTGGCAGCATGCCGCCGTGCCGCTGCGCTACGCCCTCCCTGCCCTGCTCCTCACCCTCGCCGCTCCATCGTCTCGCGTCCTCGCGCAGGCGCCGGCGCCGCCGGCGGTCCCCGTTGCGGATCTCGCGTTCATCGACACCAGCATCGAGAATGCGTCGCCCGTCTGGTACGAGCGCGCCGGCGATGGGGCGTACCTCGTGCACCTGCTGTACGACCACGAACGCAATTCGCCGAACCGGGCGGCAGGCCACATCCACTTCCGCCTGGTCGGCACGCCTGGCGCACGTATCACGTTGGAGTTCCGCAATCTCGACAACGTCTGGAACGGCCAGCCGGGCTCGGTCGCGCGCGAGCTGAAGACTGTCGCGATCTCTCCCGACGGCGGCACGTGGACGACCGTGCCGACCGACGCCCTGCCCGGCAACCGCGTGCGCGTCACGGTGACCATGCCCGGCCCGACGCTCCATGTGGCGCGGATGCAGCCGTATGGGCTGTCCGATCTGGATCGGCTGATGACGACGGTGCGCGCCAGCCGCTTCGCCGAGGTGTCGCGCATCGGGGAGACGGTGCAGGGCCGGCCGCTCGAGATGATCCGCATCGGCAACCCAGCCGCACCGCGGCGCGTGTTCATCCGTGCCCGGGCGCATCCGTGGGAATCGGGCAGCAGTTGGGTTGCCGAAGGCCTCGTCACCCGCCTGCTGCAGGACGATGCACAGGCGCGGGCCTGGCGTGAGCGCTTCGCTCTCTACGTGTTGCCGATGGCGAACAAGGACGGCGTGGCGCGTGGCGGCACCCGCTTCAACGTGCTCGGCAAGGATCTCAATCGCAACTGGAACGCGCCGATCGACGCGGCGGTGGTGCCCGAGAACGCGGCGCTCGAACGGTGGCTCGAGGCGATGATCGCGAAGGGACAGAAGCCGGACCTCGCGATGGAGTTGCACAACGACGGGCGGGGCCTGCTGCACATCAGCCGCCCGCCGGTGCCGCGACTGCCGGAACACCTCGCACGGATGGCCCGTCTCGAAGCGCTGCTGCGCGAGAAGACCTGGTTCACCGAGGGCCACACCGACGGCGCGTTCCGCAACAGCGGCACGCTCGGCGACGGCTGGCTGCAGCGCTACGACGTGGACGCGGTCGTCCACGAGTTCAACGCCAACTGGGTCGAAGGCCGCAAGGCGCCGACCTCGGCGGCGCTGTGGCAGGAGTACGGCGCGGCGTTGCCCGGCGTGTTCGACGCCTACTTCACCGAACGCTGACGACGGACGCGCGCGTCACGGTCGTCACTCCTGCGCAGCCGAAGTACTGGCACGGACGGGCCGGCGGCTCGTCCCTACCTACCTATGCGACTGCCGCGACACGCCGCACGACGAACATCGTGATGTCGTCGAACTGCGGCGCGTGTCCCGCGAAGGCGTCGATGGCGTCGAAGACCCGGGTCACGACGTCGGAAGCCGGCGCCGTCGCGGCGGCGCGCAGGACGGCGAGCAGGCGGTCGTCGCCGAACTCCTCACCCGCCTCGTTCTGCGCCTCGGTGACGCCGTCCGAGAACAACACCAGCATGTCGCCCGGCTCGAGCGCGTGGGCGATCTCCTCGTACGGCAGCATCGGCGGCAGCAGACCGAGCGGCGGCCCGGTCGAGACCAGCGGCACGGCCTCGCCTGAAGCCCTGAGGATGACGTTGTCGAGATGACCGGCGCCGACCCAGACGATGGCGCCGCTGCGCGGATCGAGGTCGACGAGCGCCGCGGTGACGTACTTCTCGGGCGACGTCGAGGCGTGCAGCAGCTCGTTGGCGCGGCCGGCGAGGTCGGGCATCGACGGCGCCCGCCCGAGCAGCGCCCGCAGCGTCGCCTGCATGTTGCTCATCACGAGCGCCGCCGGCAGTCCCTTGCCGGCGACGTCGGCCACGCACACCAGCAGCCGCTCCGCGCCACCGGGCACCGGCAGCGCATCGTAGTAGTCGCCGCCACACTGCCTGGCCGGCCGGTTGCGCGCCGCCAGTTGGTAGCCGCCGATCCGCGGCAGCACGGCCGGAAACAGATCGGCCTGGATGCGGGCCGCGAGCGTCAGTTCGCTTTCGAGCTTGGCCCGCGCCACTTCCGTCTCGCGATGCAGCGCTTGCAGTCGCTCCCGTTCGCGCGCCGCCTCGATCGTCCGTTCGAAGAGGCGTGCGTTCTCGATGGCCGTCGCCGCCTGCAGTGCCAGCGTCGTCAGCAGCTTGAGTTCCGCCGCCGTGTACGACATCGTCACCGTGCTGCCGAGCGCGACGACGCCGAGGACGCGCTCGCCGACCTTGAGAGGGGCGGCGATGAGGGCCTGCAGCGCCGTGTCGCGGACAATCCGGCGCGCGTCCTCGTCCAGGTTGTTGACGATTTCGGCGTTGCCCGATTCGGCGACCGCCCCGACGATCCCGCGGCCTCGCATGAATCCGTGCAGCCGCGGCATCTCGTTGCCGAACGCCGCCGCCGAATCCAGGCTGCCCGTCGTTTCGTCGAGCAGCAGGATGGCGCCGTCGGTCGCGACGATCAGGTGCCGCGCCTCCTGCAGCGTGAGGTCGGCCACGCGCTCGACGTCGAGCAGCGCCGCCAGCTTCTCCGAGAAGCTGTAAATGAGGTTGATCTCGCGGTACAGGTGCAGGACCTCGGCGCCGAGCGCCTTGCGTTCGACCTCCTGCGCCACCAGATGATCGAGCAGCGTCGCGACCGATCCGGCGTGCGCCGAACCGGAGACCCATCCGAGCTCCTGTGCGGCATGCGTCACCGGGAAGCGCGTGCGTTCGGCTTCGTCCTGGCGCTCGCCGTGCAGCAGGCGGCCGGAGGCGTCCTCGACGGTCACCGACACGCCCAGCGCCTCCGACAGCGCGGCGACCAGCGCGCCGGCGCCCTCCTGGCGGCCGATGACGTGGCGCAATGCGACGCGGCTCATCGCCTCACAGGCCCAGCACGGCGCGCGCCTTCTGCAGCAGCGCGTCCGGATCGAACGGCTTGGTCATGTAGAGATCGGCGCCGACCTCCTGGCCCTTCTGGCGATCGAACTCCTGTCCCTTGGCCGTGAGCAGCACGATGTGCACGCCGGTCAGGCCGAGATCGTGCTTGGTGCGGCTGCAGACGTCGAAGCCACTGAGCTTGGGCATCATCACGTCCAGGAACACCAGATCCGGTCTGACCTTCTGGATCGTCTCGAGGGCTTCCTCGCCGTTGCTCGCCGTGAGCAGTTCGACGCCCTCGTCCTCGAGCTCCTCCAGGGTCTGCTGGATCAGGCTGCGCAGGTGCGCTTCATCGTCGACGATCAGGATCGTGCTCACCGGAAGAACTCCTACTGGTACACGAGGAAGAGGACGTGCTCGAGACCCTTCTCGAAGCGCAGCGTGCGCACGGCCTGTGAGCCCGACGCGACGGCGTTGAGCAGGATGATGTCGGGTTGCATGGCCACGGCGCGCTCGACGAGATCGTCGCCGCTCGCCTCGACCACGCTGTAGCCGCGGGTCGAGAGAACATCGCTCAGCGTCTTGACCGTCGAGGCGTCCTCGTCGACGACGAGGACGCGCTTGTGCGATTTCTTCTGCTCGATCAGCGCGCCCACTTCGCGGAACAGCAGGTCGGTGTCGATCGGCTTGGTGAGATAGCGGTCGACGCCGACCCGATAGCCGCGATCACGGTCCTGCACGATCGACAGGATGACGATCGGGATGTCGAGGGTCGCCGGATCGTTCTTGAGCACCGCCGCGACGTCGAAGCCGTTCATCTCCGGCATCATCACGTCGAGGACGATCAGGTCGGGGCGCTCGGATCGGACCCTGGCCACCGCCTCACGGCCGTTGGCCGCGGTCGCCACCGCGTAGCCCGCCTCGACGAACTCCTGTGTCAGCAGCTCGCGGATGTTCGCCTCGTCGTCCACGATCAGGATGCGCGGCGTGCGTTCGGCGGTGCGCGGCGTGGTGACCACCACCTGGTCGCGCAGCTGGCGGATCAACGCCGCCAGTTCCACCGGCCCCGTGCCTGCCGCGGCGGCGGCGCCGATCAACGGCAGGCTGAAGGCGAAGGTGCTGCCGGCGCCGAGGGCGCTCTCGACCCAGATCCGGCCGCCGTGGTGCTCGACGATCTCCTTGCAGATCGGCAGCCCGAGTCCGGTGCCCTTGGGCTTGTCGGTGAGCGTGTCGCCCACCTGCTTGAAGCGCTCGAACACCTTCGGCTGATCCGACGGCGTGATGCCGACGCCGGTGTCGATCACGCTGACCACCAGCGCACCGCCGTCGCGCACGGCGCGGCAGGTGACGGTGCCCTGGTCGGTGAACTTGACCGCGTTCGAGATCAGGTTGATGACCACCTGGATCAACCGATCGCGATCGCCGGTCACCAGCGGCAGATCGGCGGCGACCTCCTTGACCAGCCGCAGCCCCTTCGGCTCGAAGAGCGACGCCGTCGCCGCGGTGGCGTGGTCGATCACGTCGGCGATCGAGACCTCGCCCATGTGCCATTCGAGCTTGCCTGCCTCGATCTTGGCCAGGTCCAGCACATCGTCGATCAGCTTGGTGAGGCGCTCGCCCTCGCTGACGACGACGCGCAGGTTGTCGTCGACCTGCTGGATCGTCTGGGCGATCCTGCGGTCGTCGGTCGGCACCAGCGGGAAGATCCGATCCTCGAGCCGCTTCTTGATGATCTTGGCGAAGCCGAGCACCGAGGTCAGCGGCGTCCGCAGTTCGTGGCTGACCGTCGAGAGGAAGGCACTCTTGGCGGCATCGGCTTCCTCGGCGGCGGCGCGCGCCAGTTCGGCCGCTTCGAACAGCCGCCGGATCTCGTGCTCCTGCTCATTCAGCTGTCGATAGGCACTGGCGTTGTCGAGCGCCACCGCGGTGTAGGAGGCCAGGCTCTGGAGCACGTTCAGGTGGTGCTCGTCGTAGGCGCCGCGCTCGAAGCTCTGGATCGTGATGACGCCGAGCGCGCGGTCCTGCGCGAGCAGCGGCACGTAGATGATCGATTGCGGCGTCTTCGACATCGAGCCGTCTTCGAGGCGGCGGCTCTGCTCGTCGTACTTCGAGACGTACCGGCCGTGCTCGGCCGCGAGGTCGTTGATCAGCACCGGCCGGCGGTGCTGGAGGCACCAGACCGGCAGCTGGTTGGTGTCGGTGGTGTCGCGGGTATAGGGCGCGTAGCGCTTGCCGTCCTCGATCGCCAGCCTGTACTCGATCTCGTGCTGCTCGGGATGGTAGAGACCGACGCCGAAGACGTCGGCATCGGCGAGCTGGTTGACCCGCTCGTACAGCTTCCCGAAGATCGTGTCGATGTCCAGCGACGAGGTGATCTCGCGGCCGATGTCGGACAGCAGTTCGACCTGCTTCTTGCCTTCGGTCTCGGTCGCGGCCAGCTGTTCGGCGGCCTCGGCGCGCAAGCGGGCTTCGGCAAACTGCGCCCGCTCGCGTTCCTTGGACACGACGCGGTGCCGCATCACCCTGGCCGCCCCGGCCACGAGCAGCGCCGCCGCCGCGACATAGAGGGCGTAGGCCCACCAGGTGCGGTACCACGGCGGCAGGATGCTGAACGCGTAGGTCGCCTCCTCGCTCTCCGCACCAGTCACGCCGCGCGACCGGACCCGGAACAGGTACGTGCCCAACGACAGGTTCGTGAAGTCGCGGCGCGCGTCCGTGCTCCACGGCGACCACTCCGTTTCGAGGCCATCGAGCCGCGTCTGGTACTGCGTCGCCGTTTCGTCGAGATAGGTCGGCGACGCGAACTCGAAGCGCAGCGCCTCGGTGCCTGCCGGCAGGACCTGCGCAGCCGGTGGCGCCCCGCCGCCATAGAGCAGCCGATCGCGATCGACCGTCACGCGGCGGACGAGCACCGACGACGGCATCTTCAGGGCGGCCGCACGCGCCAGATCGAACCGGATCAGGCTGTCGCGCCACTCGAACCAGGCGACGCGGTCCGGCTCGACCAGCAGCGCGCCGGCCGGCTGGGCGCCGAAGCGGCTGAACAGCGCCCCGTCGATGTCCCACGTGCCAGCTGCAGACCGCCGCGCCACGGTCGTGCCCTTGCCCGAGTTGAGCAGCAGTGCGCCGTCGGGCGCGGCGTAGACGCCGAAACCGACGCGCAGCTTGTCGAAGGGCAGGCCCGACAGCGCCGGGTCCTTGACGAAGCGGTCCATCGCCGAGTCGTACCGGGCCATGGTGTTCGACACGACGCCAATGCCGAGCACGCCGTCGGCGTGGCGCACCACGCCAGAGACTTCGTCCATGCCGTCCGACGGCCCGAAGAACCGCACGCCGGAGACGGCGGGCCTCGCCGCGCCCTCACTCGGGCGGGCACTGAACCTGACGTGCGCGATTCCCCTGGTCAACGTGCCGGCAAAGAGCGACCCGTCGTCGCCTTCGGCCAGGCTGCGCACCTCATTGGGCACCTCGGCGATCCGGCCCTCGTCGACGATGCGCCCGTCGACCCAACGAAGCGAGGCGAGCCCCTGGAAGAGGCCGACCCACAATCGCGACGGGTCGACGCGTGAACGCAGCAATGTCGCCGGCCGTAACACGCTCGGAGCGACGACGGGCGTCGGCAGCACGTGGCCATCACGCACCTCGTGCAGGCCGGTCGTGCACGCCAGGTAGAGCGACAGACCGGCGCCGCGCAGGGCCGGCATCTTCTCGAACCACCAACACTGATCCTGAACGTCGGGCAGTTCGCGAAGCGTGGCGGCCGTGGCGCCGCCGCCGGGCTGCAGCACGGTGACGCCGTTGTTGGTGGCGATGTAGAACCGGCCCTCGTGGCGGACCATCTGCGCGATGCCGCCGGTGTCGAACACCGAGACCGGCGACGGGACGTCCACACGCGCGATGCCGCCGGCCATCGCCAGCCACAGCGCCCCTTCGCGATCGACGGCCAGGTTGTAGAGCTGATTGGTGAACAGCCCCATGTCCTGGTTCACCGTCAGCACGTGGCGGCCGTCGCGTCCGAGCAGGACGAGGCCGGCCCGTGTCGAGACCAGCGCGATGTTGCCGTCCGGGAGAGTGGCGCCGCGGTAGACGGCGGCAGTGCGCAGCCACTCCTCGACCTCGGTGCGAAACGGCACCAGGGCGGCGCCGTCGTAGAGGTACAGGCCATGCTCCCGTGTGGCAATCAGCAGCCGGCGGGCGTCGTAGCGCAGCACGACCGGAAACGGCTCGGCCGCCAGCGACGCGGTCCCAGGCTGCGCCCGCAGGGCATCGCCCTCGAGGACGTTCAGGCCTGCTTCCGGAGTGACCACGTAGATCCGGCCGTCCACCTCGGACGCACGCGCGAAGCTGCTCGCCGGACGCACGACGTGCATCGTCGTGCCGTCCCAGCGGAAGATCGCGGCGTTGGCCTGGAAGACGACACCCTGCGGGGTGGCGAGCGTACGCCAGACGTCGCCGAACGCCGGCGCTCCGGCCGGCAGCTTGTCGCGCAGCGACACGAAGCGCCGCTGGCCGCGGTCGTCCACGTCGATGCGGCCGAAGTCGGCCACCGAACCGGCGTACATCTCTCCGTTCGACGTGATCGCGAGCGAGCGTACGGTGCTCAACAGCGGTGTTTCGATCAGCCGCCAGGTGACGCCGTCGAACTCCAGCACGCCGGAGGCACTGCCGGCGTAGAGGACGCCGCGCGCGTCCTGGACGATCGCCCAGTTCTGGCCATCGCCGGCGACGTCGGCGGGCCTGTACGTGCGGACCAGCGGCCGTCCCTCTTCCGGATGGCGGCCGGAGCGCGGCGAGGGTGCGGGCGACGGTGAGGCAGCCGGCTGGGCGGGCGCGTCGGGCACCGGCAGCGTGAGCAGACACGCGAGAACGAAGGCGATGCGGTGCGGCATGCGTGCGGGCCCCTGCCCCGGGCCCGTCGGGCGCCCGTGTGTCCGGAAGTGCGAGGCGAGCACGGCCACGCGTCACTCGCGGCCACCGACTGGCCGCGCGTGAGAGGCGTGTCATCCCGCGCTCGAGGTGGCTGAGTGTAGTCCAACTCGGCCATGGAGGGCGGGCGGAAGGTAGGAAACCGCGGACCGTCAGGACTTCGCGGAGAGCTGCGTACGGGCCGCTTCGAGCTGCTCGCGCAGTTCGCGGATCGACTCGAGTTCCCGGCCGGACGCGCCGTGCTCGATGCCGCAGTAGCCGTGGTAGCCGGCGTCGACGACGATCTTCATCATCTTCGGGAGATCGATCGGACCGCTCTTGCCATGGAAGTCCCACACCGTCGGCTTGACGCTGACGCCCTTGGCGAGCGGCATCATCTCCCGCACGCCGACGTAGGAGTCGTAGCTTTCGAGCTTTGCGGTCGGATTGCGTTCGGTCGGCCGCGAGATGCTGAAGTTGCCGAAGTCGGGCAACGTGCCGGCCCGCTTGTGGTCGGCGCGCTCGATCGTGGACATCAGCCACTTGGCGTTGCTGCTCATGCCGCCGTGGTTCTCGATGATCACGTTGAGCCCGTGGCCGTCGGCGAACTCGCACAGCTTGTGGAGCCCGTCGGCCACCAGCTTGCCCTGCTCCTCGGGCGTGCCGGCGCTGTACGCGTTGACCCGGATCGAGTGGCAGCCCAGCGTCTTGGCGGCGGTCACCCACTTGTGGTGGTTCTCGACCGCCTGCTGGCGCTTGGCGGCGTCGGGATCACCGAGGCTGCCCTCCTGGTCGCACATGATCAGGACCTGGGTGACGCCTTCCCCCTTCGCCCGCGCGTTCATCTCGGCCAGGTACGACGCGTCGGTCGCCTTGTCCATGAAGAACTGGTTGACGTACTCGATGGCGTCGATGCCGGCGCTCCTGGCGATCTTGGCGAAGTCCAGGTGCTGCATCGTGCCCTTGCGGAGCGGCTGGTTGATCGACCATTCCGCCAGGGAGATCTTGTAGAGGGGGGCCTTGCCCTGCGCCAGCGCGCGCAGCGGCGTCAGGCCGGCGGCGGCGACCGCCGCTGAGGTGTACAGGAATTGCCGACGGCTGGCGCGTGTGTCCATGGGTGTCTCCGCGGATTGAGAACGACGAACCGGAACCCGATACCCCGTACCCGGTCCCCGTTGCGACTACGACAGCGAGCCGGCGATCGTTTTCCACTCGACCACCTTGCCGGTGGTGATCGCCTGGTGGCCCATGATGGCCGTGAGCGCCCCGGTCGCGCCGACGGTGATGTCGGCCGGGTTCTTCCCGGTGCCGCGGATGCAGTCGTAGAACGCCTGCATGTGCGCGTGCTGCGACTCCTCGGCCTTCGCCACGAGTTCGGCGGGCGGGGTCTTGCCGTCGAGCGCGTACACGCTGGTGTCGCCCATCAGGTCGCAGGCACCCTTCTGGCCGTAGACGTGCACGAACTGCCCGCCGCCCGGCAGTCCCTTCGGATGGAACACCATCTGCGTGAAGTACAGCTTCACGCCGGACGGATAGTCGTAGCTGAGCGTGTAGCCGTCCATGATCGAGCGGCCTGGCGGGTCGTCCTTGTACAGCAGGATGCCGCCGAAGCCGGCAGCGCGGATCGGCGTGGCGCCGATCGCCCAGTTGCACAGATCGAGGTTGTGCACCGACATCTCGATCAGGTAACCGCCCGACTTCTCGACGTCGAAGAACCAGTCGGCCGACGATCCGGTGTGACTGAGATCGGACTCGGCGTGGCGCTGCGCCTTCACCATCAGGACGTCGCCGATCGCGCCGCCGCGGATCTTCTCCACCGCCGCGCCGAGGCGCTTGTACGAGCGCAGCTGCTGGCCGGCGATGAAGACCTTGCTCGATGCCTTGGCCGCCTTGACGACCTGCGCCACCGACGCCGGCGTGATCGCCACCGGCTTCTCGCAGTAGACGTGCTTGCCGGCCTGCAGCGCCGCCACCGCCATCTCCGCGTGCAGGAACGGCGGGGTCGCGATGACGACCGCCTCGACGTCCTTGCGATCGAGGATGCGCCGGTAGTCGCTGACCGTGTGCGGCGCGTCGCGTTGCGCGATCCCGGCCGCGGCCGCGAGCCGATCGGCCTTCGTGTCGCACAGCGCGACGACCTTGCCCAGTTCGAGCACGGACCGCATGTCGGCGACACCGCGGCCGCCGGTCCCGATGATCGCGGTCGGGATCGCGTTGGCCGGCGGCGCGGCCGGCGGCGGCGCCTGCTGCGCCTGTGCGAAGGTGACGGGCAGGCTGGCCGCCAGCGTGGCGCCGGTGCCGAGGAACGTGCGTCGGGTCATGTCATTTGTCATCGATCACTTCCGTGTCAGAAGCCAAAAGTCAAACGTCAGGCGGTCGGCTGCGCCTGCAGGCCCGCGATGACGCTCTGCACGTACTCGCGCGAGCGGCGCGCCAGCGCGTCGATCGCCGCGGCGTCGCGCGGCCGCGGCACCAGCGGCTCGAAGATGTTCTCGAACACCAGCGGCATCGTCAGACCGGTGCGCATGACGGGCTGGAAGAGCCGGTAGTGATCGATCTCCCCGAAGCCAGGACCGCAGTCCTCGTCCTTCGGCCAGTCGCGATGGTCCTTGATCGCGAAGGCGCGGATGTCGGGTACGCACGTCGCGACGTCGGCGATCGGGTCGTGGCTGTCGTAGTCGAGGACGTTGCCCGCGTCGTAGCACATGCGAACGCCTTCGTCGCCGACCTCGCGGATGATCTTCGAGCACATCGCGCCGGTGCCGGTGTTGCCGCCATGCTGCTTGATCAACACGGTGACGCCGGCGTCTCGCGCCGCCGGGCCGATCGCCTGGAGGCAGGCGATGACGCGCTCGTACTCGCCGGGCCGCGTGCGCCCGAACGTCAGCAGGTGAGGAATGCCGGCGGCGGCCGCCTGGGCAATCCGCTTGCGATGAGCGGCGGCAGCCTCGGGCTCCTCGAGGAACACGGTGGAGAACATCATCACGGGTGTGAGCCCGGCGTCACGACACTGCCGCGACAGCGCGGCAGCCGTAGCCGGCGGCGCCTCCACGTCGAGGGCCGGCCGTTCCTGCCCGGCCGCGTCGCGGTGCGTGACGCCCCACGCGACCCGGTCGTAGCCGGCCGCCTCGATACCCTGCAGCGCGCGCGCGAACGGGAACGCCGCGTAGGCCAGCGTCATGCAGGCGTACTCGAAGCGCGTCGCGGCGCCGGCACTCGCGGGCGCCGCTGCCGCACCGGGCTGCGGCGTGACACCGGCCCGACCGCCAGCTGCGGC
>CBIHOS010000099.1:0-16586 GCA_966211945.1 uncultured bacterium | reverse complement strand
GAACGTCGAACGACGAACGTCGAACGACGAACGTGGGGCGACGACGTATTGGCGGAACGGCCTGGTTTGGTCGGGGCGCCCCCCCGAGGCGCCCTGTCGGTGTGTCAGGGCCGCTCGGGGAGCGGCCCTACCGGCGAGAGGAATCAGATGTCCACGACAACGATGACCGAACGCGTGTTCAACTTCAGCTCCGGACCGGCAGTGCTGCCCGAGCCGGTGCTGCGCGAGGTGCAGCGCGACCTCTACCTCTATCCGGGCGCCGGCATGTCGGTGATGGAGATGAGTCACCGGTCGAAGGCCTTCGACGGCATCCTCGCGCGGGCCGAGGCCAACGTTCGCGCGCTCGGGTCGATTCCCGACGACTACGCGGTGCTGTTCCTGCAGGGCGGCGCCAGCCTGCAGTTCTCGATGCTGCCCATGAACCTGCTGCCGGCGGCGGGCAGCGCCGACTACGTGATCACCGGCGTGTGGGGCGAGAAGGCGATCGCCGAGGCACGCAAGATCGGCACCGTGCGGGTCGCCGGGTCGAGCGAGCCGGAGCGCTTCCGCCGCGTGCCGGCCCAGTCCGAGCTCGCGCTCGATCCAGCCGCGGCGTACGTCCACGTCACCACCAACAACACGATCTACGGCACCCAGTGGCCGTCGCTGCCCGATGTCGGCGACGTGCCGCTCGCGGTCGACGCCTCGTCGGACGTGTTCAGCGGCCCGCTCGACATCACCCGCTTCGGCGTGCTGTACGCCGGCGCGCAGAAGAACCTCGGGCCCTCGGGTGTCACGCTCGTGATCATCAGGAAGGATCTGCTGACGCGTTCGACGCCGGCGCTGCCGACGATGCTGAATTACGCGGTGCAGGCCGAGCACGGCTCGCGCTACAACACGCCGAACACGTTCGGCATCTACGTCCTCGGCCTGGTCACCGGCTGGATGCTGGCCGAAGGCGGGCTCGCGGCGCTCGGCGCCCGCAATGCCCGCAAGGCGACGCGCCTGTACGACGAGATCGATCGCACGGGCTTCTACCGCGGCCACGCCGAGCCATCCTCGCGCTCCCGGATGAACGTCACGTTCCGCCTGGCCGACGCCTCGCTCGACGACCGCTTCGCGCGGGAAGCGGCCCGCGAGGGACTCGACGGCCTGAAGGGCCACCGCTCGGCCGGCGGCCTCCGCGCGTCGATGTACAACGCGTTCCCGGAAGCCGGTGTCGACGCGCTGGTTCAGTTCATGCGCGAGTTCGAGCGAGTCAACGGATAGCCTCCACATCCAACCCCGCGTAACCCGCGGGCCGGTTCGGTCGTCTTGCACATGGTGATACGTCAAGCGTTGTTCGTCCTGTTCGTCCTCGTCGTGGCGGTCGGGCCCGCTGCCGCCCAGTCTCCGGTCCGCGAGGTGCGGGTGCGCGTGCTCGACACGCTTGGCGACCCGATCGCGGGCGCGAGCGTGACCCCCGAGGTCGACGCCGGCCGGGTCGCGACGGCGGTGCTGACCGGACCGGACGGCGTCGCCAGCGTCCCCGCCACGGCCGGCACCTTGCCGACGGCGCTGCGGCTGTCGGCGGCCGGCTTCGCCGAGCGCGTCGAGTTGCTCAACGGCCAGGCGGAGATCGAGGTACGCCTGGAGCCCGCCGCGCGCAACGAGCAGGTCACGGTCACGGCGGGCCGCCGCGCCGTTCGCGGGGCCGACCTGCCGGCCGACGCGACCGTGCTGTCGCGCCGCGACCTCGAGGTCGTCGCGGCCGGCACGCTGGACGACGCGCTGCGCCTGACGCCTGGCTTCTCGCTCTTCCGCCGGTCGCCGTCACGCACGGCCAACCCGACGACCCAGGGGGTGACGCTGCGCGGGCTGTCGGCGTCGGGTGCGAGCCGCACGCTGGTGCTGGCCGATGGCGTGCCGCTCAACGACCCGTTCGGCGGCTGGGTGAGCTGGAACCGCGTGCCGCAGGTGGCCATCGACCGCGTCGAGGTCGTGCGCGGCGGGGCGAGCGATCTCTACGGCGCCGACGCCGCCGGCGGCGTGATCCAGCTGCTGTCGGTACAGCCGTCGTCGCCGCTCGTGCGGGCGCTGCTCGAAGGCGGCAACCAGGACTCCGGCCGCGCCTCGGCGCTCGTGGGCACGCGGCGCGGACGCTGGAGCGGGTCGCTCTCCGGTGAATGGAACACGACCGAGGGCGCGATCACGATCGGGCCCGAGATCCGCGGGCCGATCGACGTGCCGGCCGGCGTCGAGTCGTTCGTCGCGGCGGTCAGCGCCGGCGGCGCGCTCACCGACGGCTGGCGCGTGTCCGGCCGCGGGCAGGCCTATGCCGAGGACCGTACCAACGGCACGCCGCTCCAGGACAACGACACGAACCAGAAGCAGGGCAGCGCCGAAGTCGCCGGAACCGGTGGGTGGGGCGACCTGCGGTTCCGCGGCTTTGCCGCCGCTCAGGGCTACGACCAGTCCTTCTCCGCCGTCAATGCCACGCGCACGGGCGAAACGCTCAGCTCGCGGCAGCGCGTCGCATCGTCGATGCGGGGCGGGTCGGCGGAATACGTCCGGCCGATCGCGCAGGTGGTGCTGCTCGCGGGCGCCGACATCCGGCAGGTCGAGGGCGACCTGATCGAGAACCGGCCGACCGGCGTGCCGACGCTGTCCGACGGCACCCAGACGCTCGCCGGTGGTTTCGCGCAGGCCACCTGGGCCGCGTCGCCCCGGCTCGTCGTCGTTGGCGGTCTGCGTGCCGATCGCGTCAGCACGGAGAGCTCGCCGGGCGGCTCGCGCGACACCAACGCGGTGTCGCCGAAGGTCTCGATCGCCTACTCGGCGCCTCACGCGCTGACGCTGCGGGCCAGCGGCTACCGCTCCTTCCGTGCCCCGACGCTCAACGAGCGGCTGCGCTCGTTCAGGGCCGGCAACACGGTGACCCAGAACAACCCGGCCCTCGATGCCGAGCGGGTCACCGGCGGCGACGTGACGCTCGCCTGGGAGCCGCGCCGGGTCTCGCTGCGCGCCACGCTGTTTGCCGCGCGGCTGGACGACGCCGTCACCAACGTCACGCTCTCGACGACGCCCACCCTGATCACCCGTCAGCGGCGCAACGCCGGACGCATCGGATCGCGCGGCCTCGAACTCGAGGGCAGGCTCCAGGTGAACTCGACGCTGGCCGTCAGCGGCACGCTGGCGTGGACCCGCTCGCGCTTCGACGAGTCGGACGAACCCGGCCTCGCCGGCAAGCGGGTGCCGCAGGTGCCGACCGCGCAGGGCGGCTTCGACGTGCGCTGGCAGCCGCTGGCGGCGACGATGCTCGCGGCGCAGGTCCGGTGGACCGGGACGCAGTTCGACGACGACCGCAACGTGTTCGAGCTCGGGAAGTCGGGGGTGGTGGACCTGATGGGCGAGCACCGCTTCATCGAGTCGCTGCGCGGCTTCGTCGCGTTCGAGAACCTGCTCGACGCCGACTACGACACCGGCCGCACGCCGCTGCGTACCGTTGGCCCGCCGCGCCGGGTGCGCGCGGGTGTGCGTGTCAGCTTCTAGTGTGACGCTGGTTAGGGGCGCCTCCCCGAGGCGCCCTGACGCGATGGCGTAATCGGACGTCGGCCTCATCGGCCGCCGCCGGTTGAGGGGCCGTCCGGGGAACGGCTCCTACCTCAGTCTCTGCCTTACCGATTGAACGATCGACGCCGCCGGGGCCGGCGGCGCCGGCGCGCCGTGTCCTCTTCCTGCACCGGCGCGGGTGGCTCCTCGCGCAGCAGCTGCTCCCAGTGCGCGACGACATCCGGGCGATCGCCGTGGATGTCGAGCCACGTGAGCGCATCGCGGAACGCACCGCGGTGCAGCAGCGCGCGCTGCACGCGGGCCGGCGCGTCGACGTCGAGCAGGCGCTTCTGCAGCGACAGGAAGTGGCGCAGGCGCTCGATGTCCTTGCGCGCGACCTGCATCTGGCCGAGCATCGCCGGCGCCTCGCGCTCCCAGTCGTCGTGGTATCGGGGACGGTGGCCTTCGTCGCGCAGCAGGCCGAGCGGCAGGAGCAGCGTTCCTGCGAGCACCGGGTTGCTCAGCGTCTCCGGCGCATCGTCGAAGCGGCGGCGGTAGGCGTCGACCGCGTCGAAGGCCTCGGAGAGCGGGCCGTCGTCGTTGAGCAGTTCCGGCGACATGTGTTCGAGCAGGCCGTTGTCGGCGAGCTGGTCGAAGCAGGCGCGGGCGTGGCCGCTGCGCAGGATCTTGTAGTACTCCTCGAGCAGGCGGGCCGAAGACGCCTGCGCCATCAGCCCGGCCTTGCGATCGATCGCGTCGAGCACCGCGTCGTCCACCGAGAAGTCGAGGCGGGCGGCGAGGACGAGCGCGCGCAGCATCCGCACCGGATCCTCGGTGAAACGCACGTCGGGATCGCCGATGCAGCGGAGCACACGCTGCTCGAGATCCCCGAGGCCGCCCGTGTAGTCGATGACCGAGAAGGTCCCGATGTCGTAGAACAGCGCGTTGACGGTGAAGTCGCGGCGGAACGCGTCCTCTTCGGGCGAGCCGTACTCGTTGTCGCGTTGAATCGGGCGGTCGATGGCCTCGGCGGTGACCTCGGCGCTCGGGCCGGCAACGATGGGCAGATCGCCCTCGTCGGGATGATCGGGACGGAAGTGCTGCTCCTGCGGCTCCGGCGTGTCGGTGACCTGGCGGCGGAACGTCGCGACCTCGATCGTCTTGGTGCCGAAGCGGACGTGCGCGAGGCGGAAGCGGCGGCCGATGATCCAGCAATTGCGGAACAGGCGCTTCACTTCGTGGGGGTGCGCGCTGGTCCCGATGTCGAAGTCCTTCGGGCGACGCCCCAGCAGCAGATCGCGTACGCTGCCCCCTACGAGGTAGGCCTCGAAACCGGAGGCGTGGAGGCGATAGAGCACCTTGAGCGCATCGGGATCGATGTCCTGACGCGAGAGGGCATGTTCGCTCCTGGGGACGACTACGGGCTCGACCACGGCCCGGTAGTATAGCAAGCCAACCGGATCGGTAGTTTGGAAGTGGCTGACATGAAAGCACTTACTGAGTTCGTGCGAGGGGCGGTGCGAGTCGTGGCCCTGTGCGGGGTGCTCGTGGCCGTCAGCGCGGCCGCGGCAGCCCAGCCACCGCCCCCCGGCGACGCGCTCTCGCGGGCGCGGCAACTCTACAACTCCGGGCAGTACGACGAGGCCATCACCGCGGCCCGGGAAGCGGCGTCCCGGCCCGATGCGCCGGGCGAGGCGCACCTGCTGCTCGGCCGGTCGCTCCTCGAGCGGCACCGGGCCGGCCGCGCCCCCGAGGATCTCGCGGCGGCGCGCGACGCCCTGCGCTCGGTGGACGCGACCTCGCTCTCGGACCGCGGTCGGCTCGATCTGGTGGTGGGACTGGGCGAGGCGCTCTACCTGGACGGTCACTATCGGGCGGCGGCGGCGCTGATCGAGCCGGCGCTCGAACAGATGGGCCTGCTGCCCGCGACCGCACGCGAGCAGGTCATCGACTGGTGGGCCACCGCGATGGACCGCCATGCCCAGACGCGGCCGCCCGAGGAACGCGGCGAGATCTACGAGTCGCTGGCCGCCCGCATGCGTGCCCATCTCGGTCGCTACCCGGAATCGTCCACCGCCTCGTACTGGCTGCCGGCCGCGGCCCTGGCCCGCGGCGACCTCGAGCTCGCCTGGGACCTCGCGCTGGCCGGCTGGGTGCGGTCGACCCTGGCGCCCGAGGGCGGCGCGTCGCTGCGCGCCGACATCGACCGCCTCGTGACGCAGGCGCTGATCCCGGAGCGCGTCAAGCGCCTCGGCGACGAAGCCGAGGCCGCCGACGCGGCCACGCGCTTCACCGGCGAGTGGGAAGAAGCCAAGGGCCGCTGGAAGCACCCTCAGTAGCGCAGCCGCTTACGCTTTCGCCTCGTTCCAGGTGCGGCCGATGCCGACGTCGACGTCGAGCGGGACGTCGAGCTGCACCGCGTGCTCCATGTGGTGCTTGACGAGGGCGGCGGCCTGATCGGCAGCCGCTTCCGGCGCCTCGAACACCAGTTCGTCGTGCACCGTGAGGATCATCCGCAGGCCGGGCACCTGCGACTGCGCCTCGTGCAGGTCGATCATCGCCCGCTTGAGGATGTCGGCGGCGGTGCCCTGAATCGGCAGGTTCACTGTCACCCGCTCGGCGGCCGATCGGATCTGGCCGTTGCGGCTGGTCAGCTCGGGCACGCGGCGCCGGCGGCCGTACAACGTGCTCACCACGCCGGTGTCGCGCGCCTTCGCGATCGTCTCGTCGAGGAAGCGACGCACCGATGGGTAACCGGCGAAGTACGCGTCGATGAAGGCCTGCGCTGCCTGCTGGGTGACGCCGATGTCCTTGGCGAGCGTGAACGCCGTCTTTCCGTACAGCAGCGCGTAGTTGATGATCTTGGCGCGGCGCCGCAGTTCGTGCACGCTCAGGCCGCTGTCGGTGCCGAACACCTTGGCCGACGTCTGGTCGTGGATGTCGTCGCCACGGCGGAACGCGTCGATCAGGCTCTGTTCCTGGGCGACGTGCGCCAGCACCCGCAGCTCGATCTGGGAATAGTCGGCCGAGATCAGCACGTGGCCGGGCTCGGCGACGAAGGCGCCGCGAATCTCGCGGCCGAGTTCGGTCCGGATCGGGATGTTCTGCAGGTTCGGGTCGCTGCTGCTCAACCGACCGGTCGCGGCCACCGCCTGGTTGAACGTCGTGTGCACGCGCCCCGTCTTCGGGTGCACCAGCAGCGGCAGGGCGTCGACGTACGTGCCCTTCAGTTTCTGCATGGCGCGCCAGTCGAGGATCTCGCGGGCGATGTCGTGGGTGAGCGCCAGCTCCTCGAGCACCTCGGCGGCGGTCGACGCGGTCCGCTGCGCGCCGGTCCGCTTGAGCACCGGCAGCTGCATCTGCTCGAACAGCACCTCGCCGAGCTGCTTGGGCGAGTTGATGTTGAACGTCGTGCCCGCCATGTCGAAGATGCGGACGGAACGCTCGTCGAGCTCGCGGTCCATGCGCGTCGCCAGCGTCCCCAGCATCGCCGTGTCGACGCGGATGCCGGCCCGCTCGATCGCCACCAGCGCCGGCACGAGCGCCAGTTCGAACTCTTCGTAGATGCCGAGCAGGTCCTCCTGCTTCAGCGTCGTGCGGAGATCGCCGGTCAGCTCCGCGACGAGATCGGCGCGCTCGCAGGCCCACGTCGTCATCATCTCGACCGCGACCTGCGAGACCGGCAGCGCCTTGACGCCCTTGCCGCGCATCACCTCGCTCTCCATCGCCTTGTAGCCGAGTCGTTCGAGCGCGAGCGGTTCGAGGGCGTGATTGGCGCTCGCCGCATCGTGCACGTAGCTGGCGAGCATCACGTCGTCGCGCAGCCCGGCCACCGCGATGCCGTTGCGCTCGAGGACGAGCGTCAGCGCCTTGATGTCGTGCGCGGTCTTGGCCACGGCCGGATCGGCGAGCAGCGGGCCGATCACCTCGCGCAGGCCTTGCGCGGCGACGTTCGGGCACGCGTCGAGCGAGGTGTGGGCCAGCGGCACGTAGGTGGCTCGGCCCTGCCCGGTGCCGATGGCCAGCCCCACCAGGTTGGCCTGCATCGCCGGCGTCTCGTCGGTGACGATGTGGACCGCGCAGGTGCCGACCTCGCGGACGTGCGCGGCGAGCACGCGCAGGTCCTCGACGTCGCCGCAGGTCGTGAACGTGCGCTCGACGTCGACGGCGGTCGGCGCGAATGCCGTGACCAGCGTCTTGAACCCGAGGCGGCTGAACAGCTCGTAGCAGCGCCGCTGGTCCGGGCCGACGTAGCGCAGCGCGTCGAGGCTCACGTCGACCGGCACGTCGCAGTGCAGCCGCACCATGTCGCGGCTCAGTCGAGCGTCCTCGGCATGCGCGAGCAGCGCCTCGCGATACCGCTTCTGCGGCACCGACGATGCGGCCTCGAGGAGTGCGTCGAGCGACCCGTGCTGGGCGATGAGGTCGCGCGCGCCCTTCTCGCCGATGCCGGGCACGCCCTTGACGTTGTCGATCGCATCGCCCATCAGCGCCAGCACGTCGACCACCTGATCGGGCCGCACGCCGAACTTCTCCTCGACACCGGTGGCGTCGAACCACGCGCCCTCGTCGCGCGGGTTGTAGACGCGGACATGGCCGTCGACCATCTGGAAGAAGTCCTTGTCGCCGGTGACGATCGCCGCGTCGAAGCCGGCCGCCACGGCGCGCGTCGCGAGCGTGGCGATCACGTCGTCGGCTTCGTAGCCGGTGTGCGTCAGCATGCGGACGCCGAGCGCCTCGCACGCCTCGTGGACGAGCGGCACCTGTTCGACGAGATCGGCGGGCATCGGCGTGCGCGTGGCCTTGTAGTCGGCCTGCATCGCCGATCGGAACGTCGGCCCCGCCAGGTCGAAGGCGGTGGCGATGAAGGCCGGCTGGTGATCGGCGATCAGCTTGCGGAGCATCGTCACGAAGCCGTAGATCGCGTTGGTGGAGCGGCCGTCCGGTCCCGTCAGCCCGCGGATCGCGTGATACGCGCGGTACATCTGGTTGTTACCGTCGACGAGAAACAGGATGGGACGTTCGGGCACGCAAGGGTCCTCAGGGGGGCGAGCCCCGCTATTCTAGCGGCGGTACACTAGGGCGCCATGCCGGTTTCGCCCCGTCAGGCGCTCGCCCTGGCGGCGCTTGCCCTGATTGCCCTCGCGTCGTGTGCCAGTCCGTTCGGCCGTCAGTACGAATACGAGGAAGAGCTGTACCTCGACCTCGACGGCTCCGCCACGCTCGTCGTCAACTCGTCGCTGGCCGCGCTGGCCGCGCTCCACGGACTCGATGTGCCGCTCGACCCGACGGCGTCCGTCGATCGCGATGCCATCCGCGAGCTGTACGCGTCGCCGGTGACCGATGTCACGCGCGTCAGCCGCCCGTGGCGCCGCGACGGACGACGGTTCGTGCAGATTCGGATGGAGGTCTCCGACGTGCGGCAGCTGCCATCGGTCAGGCCGTTCGCGTGGGCCGAGTACGGCATGACCACGCTCGGCGACGGCCTGCAGTTCGTGCAGCAACTGGGACCGGTCGAGGGACGCGACGTCGGCGACGTCGGGTGGGATGGGCAGGAGCTGGTGGCCATCCGGCTGCACCTGCCGAGCCGGGTGACCCACCACAATGCGCCGAGCAAGGAAATCGAGCGCGGCAACATCCTGACGTGGGAACAGCCGCTGACGGCGAGACTGGCCGGGGAGCCGCTCGAGGTGGACGCGCGGTTCGGGGCGCAGCGGATTCTGGTGCTGACCGTCGCGCTGTTCCTCGCGGCGATGGCCGCCGCGGCGCTCACGGTGACCGGCCTCGTCTGGTGGGTCGTGCGGAAGGGACGGCAGCGGAACGCCGCTGCCGCCTGAGTTCGACGCGTTCTACTGCTTCTGCCGCCTCTCGCCGCGCTTCTGGAGCCGCTCCTGCATCTTCTGCCGCCGCTCCTGCTGGCGCGTCTGGCGGTCGGCCTGCATCTTGATGGCCTCGGCCCGCTGCTCCGGCGTGAGGATGGCCAGCACCTCGGAGCGGACGCGGGCGCGCAGCACCGCGGCCTCGCCGATCACCGTGCCGAGCGTCTGCCCCTGCTGACCGATCGCCCCTTCGTCGACCGTCCCCTCCGACGCCTTGCGCAACGCCTCGAGCGCCGTGTGCGCGCGGGTCGCCAGCGCCCGGCCCTCCTCGCGATGTCCCTGCAGGATCGTCCGCACCTGCTCACGCTGCGCGTCGGTCAGGTTCAGCGCCGCCAACGGCAGTTCCGGATGCACCGCCAGCAACCCAGCCAGCGGCCCGCCGGGCCCACGGAAGCCACCGGGACCGCCCATGCGGGGTTGCGCCAGGGCGGCACTGCCGACACCCAGCGTCAGCGCCAGGGCGCCCACCATCATCTTCACGCTCGTCCCCATCGTCTTCGTGCTCATCGTGTATCTCCTGGCACCACCGGGGTACCCGTCACGTTCCGGCGAATCCCACGCCCTGTGCGCGGGGCTCGCCGCGTCGTTGATCGATATGACGGGACCCGTGTGGCCCGGCGATGTCGCAATCGTGAAAATTCGGTGGCAGCGGTGCCTGGCTCCGCGGCACCGTCCCGACAAGGTAGCCTGTCGTCGTGGCACACGTCATGGTGGTGGATGACGAGGCGCACATCGGCGAACTGGTGGCGCTGCACTTGTCGTTCGAGGGGCACACGAGCGAGCACTTCGTGGACGGACGCGCCGCCCTCGACGCGGCGCGCGAGCGTCCCTTCGATCTGTTCGTCCTCGACGTGATGCTTCCCGGCCTCGACGGCGTGGCACTCTGCCGCGCGCTGCGACAGATGCCGGCCACGATGCGCACGCCCGTGCTGCTGCTGACCGCCCGGCGCGACGAAACCGACAAGGTGCTCGGCCTGGACAGCGGCGCCGACGACTACCTCACCAAGCCGTTCGGCGTCCGCGAACTGATGGCGCGCGTGCGCGCGCTGATCCGGCGCGGGCCGTCCGGCCCGGCCGGCGTGGTCGCGGAGGAACCGGCCGACGTCATCAGGCGCGACGGGCTCGAGATCGACCCCTCGCGGCATCGCGTGACCGTCGACGGGACGCCGGTCGAGACGACGGCGCACGAGTTCACGGTGTTGCGCCTGCTCGCGGCCAATCCCGGCATCGTCTTCTCGCGCGAGGCGATCATCCGCCGCGCCTGGGGCCCGGGCACGCACGTCACCGACCGGAGCGTCGACACGATCGTCAAGCGCCTGCGCCAGAAGATCGAACGCGATCCGGCCCAACCGGAGCGCCTGCTCACGGTGTGGGGCGTCGGCTACAAGTTCCGCGACGCGTCATGAGCCGGCGCCGATGGCTCGGGTCGCTGTACTGGCGGATCGCGCTCGCCTGCCTCGGCCTGCTCGCCGCCGGACTGATCGTCCAGTTGGGTGTCGTGCTGTTCACGCTGTCGCGGCCGACCGGACTGCATGCGCGCGCCACCGCCCAGCGCCTGGCCGAGATCGTCGCCAGCGACCTCGCCGAGACGCTCGTAATCGATCCGGCCGCCGACGTCCGCGACGTGCTCGCACGGCATGCCGACAGTCCGTGGCCGGCGTTCTTCGTCACAACCGAAGGCCGCGTCACCGGCCCGGCGGGGAGACGCCCGCCGCAGGCGGTGGTCAGGCGCCTCGCCGACCTGGCCTCGCAGTCGGACGATCCCGTCGAAGGTCCGGCCGGCGTTGCGCGTGTGGAGGTGCTCGGCACGCTCGAAGGGCGCATCGTCGTCCTGCCGCACTGGCCGGGATGGGCGGTGATCGGCGAGCTCGGGCCGCTGGCGCTGGGCTGCGCGGTGATCGGCGCGATTGGCGTGGCCGGGCTGCTGGCCTGGATTGCCTTCAAGCCGGCGCATCGGCGCTTGCAGGCGCTGGAGATGGCCGCCACGCGCCTGGGCGCTGGCGACCTCAGCGCCCGTGCGCCGGAGGGCGGGCACGACGAGATCGGCCGGGTGGCGCGAGCCTTCAACCAGACAGCAGACGCGCTCGCCGCGCAGATCCAGCGGGTGACCTCCGAGCAGGAGGTTCGCCGGCAGTTGCTGGCCGACGTCTCGCACGAACTCCACACGCCGCTGACCGCGATCAGGGGCTACGTCGAAACGCTGCGGATGTCCGAGCTGCCGATCTCCGACGCCGATCGCGCCCGCTACCTGGCGGTGGTGGACGATGAGGCCGTCCGGCTGGAACACCTGCTTGGCGACCTCCTGGATCTGGCGAAGATGGAGGCGGGCGGCCCGGGGTTGCGTAAGGCACCGGTGCCCTTGTCGTCGGTGTGGGACCGCTTGCGCGATCGCCACGCGCCGGCGGCCGCCGCAGCGGGCGTGGCGTTGACCTTCGAGGACACCAGTCTGGAGGTGGAGGCCGACGCCGGTCGGCTGGAGCAGGCGCTGTCGAACCTGGTGGCCAACGCAATCCGGTTCACGCCGCCCTCCGGCCATGTTCGCGTCGCGGCGGTGCCGCTGCCGCTCGCCATCCGCATCGACGTCGTGGACAGCGGCATCGGCCTGGCGGCCGACGAGCAGGCGCGCGTCTTCGACCGGTTCTACAAGCAGGACGGATCGCGCAGCCGCGGCGGCAGCGGCCTCGGGCTCTCGGTCGTCCGCGCGATCGCCGACGCGCACGGTGGCACCGCGACGGTCCACAGCACGCCCGGGCAAGGGAGCACGTTCAGCCTGACACTCCCCGACGGCCACGTGCCTCCTGCTTCCTGAGGTCCTGACTCCTGACTCCTGAAAAAAAGGACGCCCTCCCGGGAAGGCAGCGGGAAGGCGTCAAGGGAGGGGACGCCCGAGGCGTCCCGCTCTGAGCAGGTCAGTCCATGCGTTCGAGTTCGGCCTGCACCTCGGCGTCGGTCTTGAGATTGTTCTCCACCGAGAAGGCGCCGAAGCCGATCGACAGCGACTGCGCGAGCATCCGCTCGACGTTGCTGTTGACGGTGCCCTCGAGCCGCACGCGGCCGCGGTCCACCACGATGTGGATCGGCGGGTTGGCCATCGACGCGTAGTGCCAGAAGTTCGGGTTGGCGTAGATGGCGCGGGCGATGCGCAGCCGCAACTCGTCGTCGAATCGCGACACCGGCAGCACCTGGATCTGGTTGTCCACCTTGCGGACGCCGTCGACGCGCGACACGCGCCGCGTCAGGTCGTCCACCTTGTACGGCATCGTGACCTGCCCCGTGAGCGTGACCACGCCGTTGTCGACATCGGCGCTCACGTTGTCGAACACCGTGAAGTTCACGTACTGACGCACCTGTTTGGCGACGTCCTGGAACAGCTGGAAGTCCTTCCGTTCCGGAATCGCCTGCGCGCGGGCGATGCCCGCGAGCGTCAGGGTGATGAGAGCGGCCGTGAAGAGTCTTTGAATGCGAAACATGACTGTCATCGCACGCCCCTGGAGCCGCTGGCTGGCTCGAAGGTGTCGTGCGTCCTCCGTCGGCTTCCTATAGATCAAAGGACGTGCCAGTCGCCGGAAGGCAAAGATCACGCCCACACCGTCATGCGCCGCATCGACTGTTGCTTCCAGACGACTCCCGCGCGGCCGGGGTGTCGCTCGTGAGGGACAGGTAGGGGAGAATGCCCGGCAATGGCGATGAGTACCGGCGGACTGGCGTGGCTCAGGACCGCGCCTGCCGAAGCCCGCACGGCGCTCTGGGCGGCCGGGCTCGGCTGGATGCTCGACGCCTTCGACGTGATGCTCTACGCGCTCGTCCTGCCGGCCGTGATGCAGGACCTCGGGCTGACCAAGGCCACCGCCGGCCTCATCGGGTCGGCAACGCTGGTCGCTGGCGCGGTGGGCGGCGTGCTGTTCGGCCGGATTGCCGATCGCTACGGCCGGACCCGCGCCCTGATGGGCAGCATCCTCCTGTACTCGGTGTTCACGGCCGCCGCCGGCTTTGCGCAGACGGCGGTGCACCTGGCGCTGTTCCGGATCGGGCTCGGCCTGGGCATGGGCGGCGAATGGGCCAGCGGCGCCGCGCTGGTGGCCGAGACCTGGCCCGACGAGCACCGCGGCAAGGCGCTCGGCCTGATGCAGAGCGCCTGGGCCGTGGGATACGCGCTCGCGGCGATCGTCGCCACGTTCGTCCTGCCGATCTGGGGCTGGCGTGCCGTCTTCCTGGTGGGCGTCGTCCCGGCGCTCCTCACGGTGTGGATCCGGCGGGCCGTGCCCGAGCCGCAGGTCTGGCAGACGATGGTGCGCAGCGGCGCCCGGGCCCGGTTCGCCGACGTCTTCGCCGACGGCCGCGCCGGGCTGACAGTGGCGCTGGCCCTGATGAACGCGTGCTGCCTGTTCGCGTGGTGGGGCTTCAACTCCTGGATTCCGGCCTTCCTGTCGCTGAGCGTGGCGCAGGGCGGCGTGGGCCTGAGTCCGACCGCGATGGGATGGCTCGTCGTGTGGATGCAGGTCGGTATGTGGATCGGGTACGTCACGTTCGGCGCCATTGCCGACGCGTTCGGCCGCAAGCGCGTCTACGTGACCTACCTGCTGATGGCGTCGCTGCTGATGCTGGTCTACGCGCAGACGCGCACGCCGATGGTGCTCGTGCTGCTCGGTCCGCTGGTCGCGCTGTTCGGCACCGGCTACTTCACCGGGTTCGGCGTGGTGACCTCGGAGTCCTATCCGACGGCGGTCCGGGCCACGGCCCAGGGGCTCACCTACAACATCGGCAGGCTGGCGAGCGCGGGCGCGCCGTTCGTCGTCGGGTCGCTGGCCGACACCCACGGCTTCTCGGCCGCCTTCAGCGTGGTCGGCCTGGCCTTCCTGGCCGCCGCCGGCTGGTGGGTGTTCATCCCGGAGACCCGGGGCCGGACGATCACACCATCAGCAGCGTGAACAGCCCGGCGCTGATCAACAGGACCTGCGCGACCGGGTTCACCTGCAGATGGCCCTGGTGGAGGCTGGGAATCAGGTCCGACATCGCGACGTACAGGAACGAGCCCGCCGCGAACGCGATGACGTAGGGCAGGACCGTCGGAGAGTGCTGCAGCGCGACGAACACGAACAGGGCGCCGGCCACGCCGCCCAGGCCGGAGAGCAGGTTCAGCGTCAACGCGCGGGTGCGGCTGTAGCCGGCTTTGAGCAGAATCGCGGCGTCGCCGAGTTCCTGCGGGATCTCGTGCGCCGCGGCCGCGAGCGCCGTCGTCACTCCGAGCCACGGCGAGGACAGCGTCGCGGCGGCGATGATCGCCCCATCGACGAACGTGTGGAACGCGTCGCCGACGATCACGAGGCTGGCCGCGGTGCTGTGCACCGCGCATTCGTGGGTGTCGTGACAGTGCCGCCACAGCACCAGCTTCTCGAGCATGAAGAACGTGAGGATGCCGAGCAGCAGCGCCCCGAGCGCGCGCGGCGGCGGGAGCGTCTCCAGCGCCTCCGGCACCAGGTGCAGCAGCGACAGGCCGAGCAGCGTGCCGACCGCGTAGCTCACGAGCCAGGAGACGAGTCGATCACGCGCCGCGTCGCCGAACAGGTAGACGACCGAGGCCACGAGCACCCCGAGAACGCTGCCGGCAAGACTGAGAGCGAGAGCCAGGACCAGAGGCGGGACGAACACGCGTCACCATCTTACCTGCCGGTCACAATGGCGAAGGGCACGTGTCCAAGGGCAAAAGGGCTTTGGGAACTTTTGACTTTTGACTTGTACTTGTTTGTCACTGCGCCAGGTAACCCCGCCGCGCCCGAACCTGGTGGCGGCCGCCGGCCACAGTGACGTCGATGGCGTGCCAGCGGCCGTCCTTGGCACGTGGCGGCACGTAGCCGAGCGAGTACTGGCGCGACAGTTCGTCGGCGATGCTCGCGGTCGCCGGGTCGAGATCGTTGGTGTCGCGCACCACTTCGGTCCGGCCGCCGCTGTCGTCGGTGATCGTCCGCAGCACGTCGACGTTGACGCGATCGCCGCCGCCGCGCCCGGTGCCGCCACCGGTCGGATAGCGCGGCTGCGGCCGTCCCCACGGGCCGCCGCGGCTGCCCGGGAAGGGGAACGGCAGCTGGATCCGCGGCTGCGAGGGCCAGGTCACGCCGCCGCCACCTCCAGACCCGCCAGCACCGTCGATGCCGATCGCGTAGACGAGCACTTCCGTTTCACGAATCAGCGACTGCAGCGACGCCGAGTCGGTCCGGCTGTCGGTGTCGTTGCCGTCCGAGATGACCACCACGGCCTTCTTCTTGTGGCGGCCGGTCTGCGCCATCGGCACCGCCTCGGCGACCGCGTCGTAGAGCGCCGTGCCGCCGCGCGGCCGGATGCGGGCCAGCGCATTGGCGAGCTGGCGTCGATCGGTCGTCCAGCCGCTCACCAGGTCGGCCTGGTCCGAGAAGCCCAGGATGAAGACCTCGTCTTCGGGCGCCAGCAGGTCGTAGAGGAAGCGGTTCAGGGCCCGCTCCGCAGCCCGGTACTTCTCGCCGGACATGCTGCCGCTGACGTCGAGCACGATGCCGAGGCTGACCGGCACGCGCTCGCTCGAGAAGTGCGAGATCTCCTGGCGCACGCCGTCCTCGCGCACCACGAAGTCGTCCCGGCGCAGGCCGGGCGCGAACCGGCCCGAGGCGTCGGTGACCGTCGCCGTGACGTTGATCAGCTCGGTCGTGCTGCGGAAACGGAAGCCCTCCTGCGCGCCGAGCGGCGTGACGAGCAGCGCCGCCACGAGGGGCACGAGCAGGGTTTTGCGCGCGAGAGGAGGCAGGGTCATGGGGACACCAGTCAATGCGGAATGCTCAATGCGGAATGCGAAATGCGGATGCTCGATGCGAAATGCTGGACGTCGGCACGTCAACGCGTGACGGCGCGCCGATCGACATGGACGGCCTGCTCGCCGGTGGGATCGCGGAACGTGACGCGGTAGCGCCGCATCGCCGGAGACACCGCGAGCCGGGTCTCGAACCCCGCCTCGCGGCCCGCGCGCAGGTCGTCGCCGGCCAGCGGGCTGCTTGCCTCGCCGACGACGACGCCGGCACCGTCCAGGAGCGCCACGTGAGCACGCACGCGGCGGTCAGATCCCGAGACCGGGTTGCGCACGCGACCGCGCACGACGAGGACGTCGCGCTCCTGTGCATGCGTGAGCGCCACGAGTTCGAGCGGCACGCCAGCCGGGCGCGCGGCAGTGAT
>CBIHOS010000098.1:0-16613 GCA_966211945.1 uncultured bacterium | reverse complement strand
GCACCCGGCCTCGTCGATCGGATCTCGACCCGGTTCAGCCGGAAGGTGAAGTAGAACCGGGTATCGGGTACCGGGTACCGGGTACCTGGTTCGCACTTTTACACTTTTGCTTCTCCGCATGCAGACCGCTGACCGCACTCCGGAGTCGTCGACGTTGGCCAGGACCATCGCGGAGGCGGTGCGCGCCCGTGGCGGACGCGCGCTCGTCGTCGGCGGCTACGTGCGCGACGCGCTGCTCGGGCATCCGTCCAAGGACATCGACCTCGAGGTGTTCGGCCTGCCGGTGGCCGACCTGAAGGCGCTGCTCGGCACGTTCGGTCCGGTCAACGCCGTGGGCGAAAGCTTCACGGTCTTCAAGGTGGGCGGTCTGGACGTGTCGCTGCCGAGGCGCGAGTCGAAGGTCGGGCGGGGCCACAAGGGCTTCGAGGTACACGGCGACCCGCTGCTGCCGTTCGACGAAGCGGCGCGGCGGCGCGACTTCACGATCAATGCCATCGGCTGGGATCCGCTCACCGGCGAATACCTGGACCCGCACGGCGGCCGCGCGGATCTCGAGCGGCGGCTGCTGCGGATGGTGGACGCGCGGACCTTCGGTGAAGACAGCCTGCGCGTGTTGCGCGCCTTGCAGTTCGCCGCCCGCTTCGAGTGCCGGCTCGACGCCGCCACCGCCACCGTCTGCAGGACCACGGCGATCGACGATCTGCCGGCCGAACGGGTCTGGGGCGAGGTCGAGAAGCTGCTGGTTCGATCCGCCCGTCCGTCGATCGGCCTGCACCTGGCGCGCGAGCTGGACGTCGTGTCGCGCCTGTGGCCGGAGCTCGAGGCGCTGGCGACGTGTCCGCAGGACGCCGAATGGCATCCCGAGGGCGACGTGTGGACGCACACGACGATGGTCGTCGACGAGGCGGCCCGCCGGCGCGACGCGTTCGCAGGCCCCGAGCGGGTCGCGTTGATGCTGGGCGCGCTGCTCCACGACATCGGTAAGCCGCTCGTGACGGTCGACGTCGACGGACGGATCCGGTCGCCCGGCCACGAGTCGGTCGGCGTGCCGCTCGCGACTCGCGTGCTCGACGGCCTGCAGGTGCACACGCTGGACGGCTACCCCGTGCGCCAGCAGGTGCTCGGCCTGGTGGCGTGGCACATGCTGCCAGGCGCCTGGGGCAAGTCGATCGAGCCGGTGTCGGACGGCGCATTCCGGCGGCTGGCGCGGAAGGTCGACATGGTGCTGCTCGCCAGGCTGTCGGAGGCCGACTGCAACGGCCGCGGCGGCACCTTCGACTGCAGCTTCGGCCAGTGGTTCCTCGACCGCGTCGAGCAGCTCGGGGTCGAGCACGAGGCGCCGCCGCCGCTGCTGCTCGGGCGCCACCTGATCGCGCTCGGCGTCGCGCCCGGCCCGCGCATGGGCGAACTGCTGCGGGCGGTGTACGAAGAACAGCTCGACGGCCGCGTGACGACGGTGGAAGAGGCGGAGACGGCCGCGCGTCGTTTGTTGGCGTGAACCGTCGGCAGGGCGCGTCCTCGATCGCCCCGTCACCATCACGCCACGGCGTCAGGGCGCCTCGGGGAGGCGCCCCTACCTACAGGACGTCGGTGCGGGGGGCGAGCATCGCTGCGAGGACGTCGAGGGCGACGTTGCCGCCGCTGACGACGGCGACGACCGGACCCTGCTCCGCCCATCGCGCCAGCCGCGGCAACGCGCCGGCGACCGAGGCGGCGCCGCTCGGCTCGACCGCGAGCCGCGCGCTGTCCCACAGCAGCCGCGCCGCCGCGACGATCTCCGCCTCGTCGACGGTGATGACCTCGTCCACGAACGCGCACGCGTGCGCGAAGTTCAACTCCCCGGGCCGCACCGCCAACAGGCCGTCGGCGATGCTCTTCACGGCCGGCAGCGTCACCGGCGCTCCCGCCGCCAGCGACGAGGACATCTTCGCCGCACCCGCCGGCTCGACGCCGACAACGCGAATGCCCGGATCGGTGAGCTTGACCGCCGCGGCGACGCCCGCGATGAGCCCGCCGCCGCCGACAGGTACGCACACCGTCCGCACGCCGGGCACCTGTTCGATCAACTCGAGTCCCGCCGTGCCCTGACCTTCGATGATCGGCAGGCTGTCGAAGGGCGGCACCATCACCATGCCGCGCTCGGCCGCGAGTGCCTCGGCTCGCGCCTGCCGGTGCAGCGTCGTCGTGCCGGCGAACACCACCTCGGCGCCCCACCGCTGCGCACCTTCGACCTTCACCGCCGGCGCCGTCTCGGGCATGACGATGAGCGCCGGCACGCCGAAGCGCTGCGCGGCGAACGCCACCGCCTGCCCGTGATTGCCAGACGAGTACGTGATGACGCCGCGGACGCGCGCTGCGTCCGGCACCTGCGCGATGAAGTTGTACGCGCCGCGGATCTTGAAGGCACCGATCGGCTGCAACTGCTCGCACTTGACCGCGAGCGCCACCAGCGGGGCGAGGTCGAGCACCGGCGTGCGGCGGGCGATGCCCTCGATGCGCGCCGCGGCGGCACGGATTCCTGCGAGCGTCGCGAGCATCAGCGGCCACCCTTCCCGGCGCGCGGCTGGGCGAACTGATCGCCGGGACGGTAGGCCGGCATCCGCGCCTGCGCGGCGATCCGCCATCCGATCTCCGCCACGAGCTTCACGTCCTCGGCGGCGCCAGTCCAATCCCACTCCGGCGAGATCTGATCCGACGGCTGGTGGTAGTGCGTGGCGTTGTAGGCCTCGCTCAGCTCGCGGGCCTTCGCGGCCCGCGGGCCGCGGAACCCGGCCGGGTCGCCGAGGGTGAGGGAGAACGCCGGCACACCCGCCTTGGCCAGCGGGAAATGATCGGACCTGAAGAAGTACCCGCGCTCGGGGTGCGTGTCCTTCCCCACCGTGCGTCCCTGTGCGGCCGCCACCGCCTGCACCAGCGGCAGCGCGTCAGTGCGATCGGCGCCGAGCAGCACGAACGACGCGTTGGAGCCGTACACGTTCATGCTGTCGACGTTGATATTGGCCGCGATGCGATCGATCGGGAACGTCGGGCGCTGCGTGAAGTACTCCGATCCGAGCAGGCCGCGCTCCTCGGCCGTCGTCGCCAGGAACAGCACCGTCCGGCCCGGCATGCGGCCCGCCGTGGCATGGAGCCGGGCGATCTCCAGGAGCGCCGCGATGCCCGAGGCGTTGTCGCGCGCGCCGTTCCAGATGCCGTCGCTGCCGTCGGTCGTGTCGCGACGGCCCATGTGATCGTAGTGGGCCGAGTAGACGATCGCCTCACCGGCGCGGCGTCCAGGCAGCTTCGCAATGACGTTGGGCGACGTCTTGCGCGTCGTCTTCTGCTGGACGCGGAGCGCCACGCTGACGCCGAGCGGCACCGGTGCGGCGCCGCGCGTCATCGCACGCGCCTGCAATGTCTTCAGGTCCTGGCCGCCGAGCGCGACGAGCGCCGCCGAAGCCTCCTCGGTGAGCCACGACTTGAGCCGCAGCACACCGGCACCGGGCGCCGGCGGCAGGAACACCTGGTCGCCGACCGTCGTGGACAGCACGACGCCGAACGGATAGGTCGCCGACGGCTCGGTGTGCACGAGAATCACGCCAGCTGCGCCACGCCGCGCCGCCTCTTCGTACTTGTAGGTCCAGCGGCCGTAGTAGGTGAGCGCCTTGCCATCGAACAGCGCCGGCTCGGCCGCGGTCGCCGGCGGGTCGTTGACCATCGCCATGACGACCTTACCCGTCACGTCGAGGCCGGCATAGTCGTCCCACCGGAACTCCGGTGCGACGATGCCGTGGCCGACGAAGACGACCTCGGCGTTTAGCGCGACCGACGGGCCTTCGACCGACGCCAGCAGCGCGAGGTCCTGGCCCATCGTGAACGACCGCTGGCCGTTGGCGCCCGTCGCCTGCAGTGTCGTCCCCTCGCGCGACAGGGCGGCCTCGACGATCGGGACGGGCTGGAAGTAGCTGCCATCCTCGCCGGCCGGCTGCAGGCCGAGCAGTTCGAACTGCGTGGCGATGTACTTCGCCGCGAGGTCACCGCCGCGAGCGCCGGGGGCGCGTCCTTCGAAGAGATCGTCGGCGAGGAAGCGCGTGTGGGCGATGAGGCGCTCGGCGCGGATGGAGCGGTAGTCGAGGCCGTCCGCCGCACGCGGGGCGGGCGACTGTGCGGCGGGGCCGGCGACGAGGGTCGACAGCAGGCCGACGGCGAGCAGCGGGCGGGCCGGGGCGGGTCGGGGCATGGCGGCGATCTTACCGTCAGCGCGGCCGGCCGGCCCGCCGATCGGCCGGTATACTGGCCGCGATGCGACTGCTGCCTGCCGCGATCGCCCGCACTGCCTGTTTCGTCAGCGTGTGCTTACTCACCGCGGGGACGGCCGCGGCCCAGCCGCCCGAACCACCGGGGCCGTTCGTGATCGACCTGCACGGCGCCTACAGCAGCGCCGGCACGTCGGAGGCGCTCGCCGCGCCGCGCGGCCTGTTGTCCAGCGACCTGCCCGGCACCGTCCTCGGCATCGACGCCGGCGCGCACGTCTACCCGGTCCGCCGCAAGGTCACGATCGGCCTCGGGGCGTCGCTGCTGCTCGTCGGCGGCTCGCAGGCGGGGACGGTGGACGAGAGCGGCGTCGCATCGACGGCGGCCGAGTTCCGCGCCCGCGGCGTGATGCCGCAGTTGTCGCTCAACTTCGGGTCGAGCCGCGGCTGGAGCTACCTCGGCGCCGGCTTCGGACTGGCGCAGTTGAAGGTGGGAAAGACGGACTCGGACCTGCCGTGGGGACCGATGACGCCCACGATCCACTTCGGCGGCGGGGCGCGATGGTTCATCCGCGAGCGGCTCGCGTTCAGCTTCGACGGCCGCTTCTACCGCGTCGGCGCCAAGCCGCTCGACGGCGACTACCTGGGCAATCCCACGGTGTCGATGTTCGTCCTCAGCGCTGGCGTCAGCGTGAAGTAGGGCCCTGCCTCTATTTCAGATGCTTGGCGAAGAATGCCAGCATCGTCGGCCACGCTTCCTGCGTCGCCTTCAGGTTGGCGCCGTTCTGCCCCGACTGCGCCCGCAGGAACCCGTGGCCCGCGCCGGCGTAGATGTGCGTCTCGTAGATCTTGTTCAACTTCGCCATCGCCGCCTTGGCCGGCTCGATCGTCGCGTTGACGCGCGCGTCGTTCTCGCCGTACAGGCCGAGCACCGGCGCCTTGATCGCCGCCAGCGTCGCGGCATCGGCCGGTGAGCCGCCGTAGTACACGACGGCGGCGTTCAGGCCAGCCTGCCTGGTTGCATACATGAAGGTCGTCGACCCTCCCCAGCAGTAGCCGACCGCGCCCGTCTTGCCGTTGGCGGCCGGCAGCCCGACGGCGTACGCACGCACGGCGTCGAGCCTGGTGACGACGTCCTCGGGCGTGAGTCCACGCACGCCCGCGACCACATCGTCGCGCGTCGCGTAGGCTTCGGTGCCGCCGCCGTTGGGACCCTTGCCGGTGAGCAGATCCGGTGCGATCGCGATGTAGCCGTCGGCCGCGAGCTGATCGGCCACCGAACGGATCCAGTCGGACAGGCCGAAGATCTCGTGGATGACGATCACGACCGGCGCCTTGTCCTTGCGCTCCGGATAGGACACCCAGGCGCGCACCTTGGCGCCGCCGGGCACCGTGATGTCGGCGTACTCCCCGTGACGCGGCGACGCGTTCAAGCGTGCCTTGGCACCTTCCTCGGCAGGCGGCAGGCTGGCGTCGCCCTGCGTCGCCGCAGCAGCGGCCGCTGCCTGCCCCGGCGCCGGGCCCGCGGCTGCCACCCCCGGCCCGGCTGGGGGGCCGCCCGCCGCGGCGGCGGTGCCCCCGCCCTTGCCTGCGGCTATGTGGGCCATGGCCGGCGAGACGCCGGCCGACAGCAGCGCGGCGAGCAGCGCGACGGGAATCCGCAGTGTCATGATGGTAGCTCCTTACGAATCGTGATGTTCCTGCTCGTGGCGGGCAGCCCGGCCCCGGCGCAGTTCCTCGAACAGGCGCGGGATGTTGCCCGACACCGAACGCAGCAGCGGCGTCCAGCCGAGGGCATGCGCGCGCGGGCTGCGCACGCGCTGGTCCAGCGCCAGCGCATCGGCATAGGCGCCCTGCTTGGTGCGCGCCTCGGCGAGCGGCACGAAGCGGATGTCGGGGGGGTGCGGACGATGCGCGGCGATCGCGTCGGCGATGACGCGCACCTGTTCGTCGGCCTCGTCGGTGGCATGGAACACGCCGCGTCCGGCCTCGCTCGCCAGCACCCGCACGTACAGGTCGGCGAGATCGCGGTCGTAGACGAGAGGCCAATGGTTCTCGCCGGATCCGACGATGCGCATCAGGCCGTTCTCGGCGTCCTTGAGCATGTCGGCGACGATGCCGCGAGCACCGCCGTAGACCACACCAGGACGAATCACGGCGGTGCGGAGCGCCGGCGTGGCCGCGTCCAGCACGAGGCGCTCGTGGGCGGGCCGCCAGGCGACCAGATCGATGGGGGCCGGCGTCACCGATTCGTCGGCCGGCTCCGGCGCAGGGCCGAGCACCCAGATCGACGACGTGTACACGAGCGAGGCCGGTCCGCGCTCACCCGCATGCCGGGCGATCTCGACGAGCGCCTCGAGCGCGATCCGCTCGATCTCGACGCCCTTGGCCGACTGCTCGAAGCCGGCATGGATGAACGCGGCGCAGGTCGAGGCCTGCTGACGCCAGGTGTTCGGGTTGCCGAGCGTGCCGACGGCCGTATCCACGCCGCGGTCGGCAAGCCGCCGCGCCTTCTCCTGGTGGCGCACCAGGGCGACGACCTCGTGGGAGGCGCGTTGCAGCGCGTCCACGACCACCGACCCGATGTAGCCGGTGGCTCCGGTTACGAACACTCGCATACGAGCTGTCGCTTTCCCCTGCCATCACCCGCGCCGAACTGGATAGAGCGCGCTCGCCGAGCGCGCCGACACGTTTCGGACGGCCCGGCGGGCCGTCCCTACCTGAGAGGCTACGGCCGGCCGGCGCCTGTGCGTCGGCCCGACCGGGGACGCCATTCTAGCCCGCTTCCCCGCGACGCCTGCGTCGCGCGCCAGCTCGACCTCGGCCTACCCGCCGCGCCCCGCCGGTCAGATCTCCCAGAGCCGGCGGCCGTCGTAGCAGGTGATCATCCCGTCGGTGCTGACTTTCAGCACGGAGCCGAACCGCCCGGCCGCCTGCGCCGCCGTCGTCCGCGCCCCCTCGGACACCCAGGCATCGCCGCCATCGCCGTGCGGGTGCATCAGGATCGCACCGGCCGCGATCAGGCGGCCGTCCGTGTCGACGACGGTCGCGCCGTCGAGGCTGGCCAGGGCCATCAGCACGCTGTCGTCGATGTCGGCGAGCGAGCGGCCGCGCAACAGATAGTGCAGCGGCCGGCGGGTGAGGTCGCTGTCGCCGCGGGCCCGAGCCGCGGCGTCCAGCCGGTCGACCGGCGCGACGAGCGCACCGGCCGAGCCCGCATCGCGCAGCACGACCAGCAGCGCGCCCTGCCGTGCGTCGGCCATGTCCAGCGCGCACTGGAACAGCTTCTCGGCGATCGGCCGTGAGCCCACCGCCTGCAGCCAGTGGACGTACTTGGCCTCGGTGTCGAGCAGGTGCCACTCCGCGTTGCGGAACGTGAACACGTGGGCGCCCTCGGCGAAGACCTTGATCTCGTGCGACGGGCTCAGCACGATGCAGGTGTCGCGGGTGCCGAGCGTCGACGCGGCGTGCTGCCGGTACGCCGAGGCGCAGGGCGAGGTCACGGCCACCATCGGGTGAATCTCGCGGGCCCGGCGCGCGATGTCGATGATGTCCAGCAGCAGCCCGTCCTCGCCGATCAGGAACACCGTGCGCAGGCCATCGCACAGGCGGTAGAAGCTCTTGACCGCGGTGAGCGGCTGGCCGTAGAGACGCGCCGTCTGGTGGCGGTCGTGCGGCACGTCGGTGCCCAGCGCCAGGACGCCCGACGAGATCGCGTGGCTCTCGTAGCTCGAGAGCGCCGCGACGCGCAACACTTCGATGCAGCTCGCCAGCCGGTCGGCGCGGTTGCGCTCGGCGCCAGCCGAGTACGGCCGCCGATCGAGAAAGGCCGCCACGTAGCGGTCCTCGATGAGTCCCTGGAACAGGTCGGCCCGCGCCGCGAGGACGGCAGGGTCGAACAGCGCCTGATAGCGCGCGGAGAGCACCTCGCCGATCGCCCGCGCCACCCGCAGTTCGTGCGCCGTGAACGGCTGGGTGCGCGGCACGTGCAGGATGTGTCGCGTGCCGAACCAGCGCAGCACCAGTTCGCACGGGTCGTCGGTCGGCTCGATGGCGAGCGTGCCGACCGAGGAGTCGGCGAGCGAGGCCTCCACTTCGAGCGTGGCGCGCGCGAGAAAACGCTGAAGCGCGCTCTGGAGCAGGCTGTCGTACAGCGCGCTCGCGGCAAAGGCCGGCGGCAGTGCCATGGGCGTCCACTATCATAAGCGGCCGATGCCCCACCCTCTCGACCCGGCGCCCGGCGATCGGCGCGCACCCGGGCCGGCCCGGGCGACCCTGCTCGACTTCTTCGACGATCTCGCGCGCCGCACCGCGCCGTTCCTGGTCCACGACGACGGGTACCGGACGTGGACGTACGGCTACGCCGAGGTCGGCGTCGCGGCGACGCGGATCGCGGCCCGCCTGCACGCGGCCGGCATCGTCAAGGGCGACCACGTCGTGCTGTGGGCCGAGAACCGCCCGGAGTGGATCGCCGCCTTCTGGGCCTGCCTGCTGCGCGGCATCATCGTCGTGCCGGTCGACTACCGATCGGCGCCGTCGCTCGTCGATCGCATCGCCGCGATCGTCGGCGCCCGGCTCGTGCTGGCCGGCGACGATGTCGAGGGCGACGCGCTGGCGCACGCGGCGCCGCGGTGGCGGGTGGCCACGCTGCTGCAGCACGGGCCGGCCGACGCTGAGCGCCCGCACGATCCGCCGCCCGTGACGATCACGGCCGACGACACCGTGGAGATCATCTTCACGTCGGGCGCCACGGCCGAACCCAAGGGCGTGATCATCACGCACCGCAACGTGCTGGCCAACATCGTGCCGATCGAGCGCGAGATGGCGAAGTACCGGCGCTACATCGGCCCGTTCTCGCCGATCCGCTTCCTGAACCTGCTGCCCCTCAGCCACATGTTCGGCCAGGCGATGGCGACCTTCGTGCCGCCGATGCTCGGCGGCACCGTCGTCTTCATGCGCAGCCTGGCACCGGCCGACATCGTCAGGCAGCTGAAGACGCGGCGCATCTCGGTGCTGGTGTCGGTGCCGAAGATCCTCGACGTGCTGCGTGAATACGTCAGGATTCGCTTTCCTGAAACGCTGGCGGTGCAGCCGGCCGAGGGCAGCGGGGTGGCGGCGCTGCCGAAGGAGCAATGGTACCGGCGCTGGTGGCGCTTCCGCGCCGTACACCGGGCGTTCGGCTACAAGTTCTGGGCGGCCGTGGTCGGCGCCGCGCCACTCGATCCGGCGATCGAGGAGTTCTGGGGCGGCCTCGGCTTCCTCGTCGTGCAGGGCTACGGCCTGACCGAGACGGCGCCCATCGTCACGCTGAACCACCCGCTGAACGCCCGCAAGGGCAGCGTCGGCAAGCCGATCCACGGCGTCGAGGTGCGCATCGCCGAGGACGGCGAGATCCTCGTGCGCGGCGACAACGTCTCGCAGGGCTACGTCGGCGGCGGCGCCGAGCAGTCGCGGACGCTGGAGGACGGCTGGCTGCACACCGGCGACATCGGCGGCCTCGACGACCAGGGCCGGCTCTACATCCAGGGCCGCAAGAAGGAGATGATCGTCACGCCGGACGGCCTCAACGTCTTCCCCGAGGACGTCGAGCGCGCGCTGATCGCCCAGCCCGGCGTGCACGACGCAGCCGTGGTCGGACGGCGGGCAGACGGGGAGGAACGCGTTCACGCCGTGCTGGTGCTCGACGATCCGGCGGCGCTGGGGCAGATTGTCGAGGCCGCCAATGTCAGCCTCGCCGACCACCAGAAGGTGCGCAGCGCCTCGGTCTGGCCGGGACGCGACCTGCCGCGCACCGAAGGCACGCGCAAGCTGAAACGCACGGCGCTGCGGGCCTGGGTCGAGTCGGGCGAGCAGGACGAAGCGCGGCCGCTCGTCGGTGGCGATCCGCTCCAGCACGTGCTGGCGAAGTTCGTGAAGGGCGCCACGGCGATCGACGACGAGACGACGATCGAATCGCTCGCCCTGAGCTCGCTCGAGCGCGTCGAGCTGCTGATGGCGCTGGAGCAGCAGTTCCAGACGATCCTGGACGAAGCGATGTTTGCCGGAGCGCAGACCGTCGGCGAACTGCGATCGCTGGTGACGGGGCGCGTGGACCAGGAGGTAGGGCCGGCGGCCGCAGCCCGACCTGACATCGGGACCATCGGCCGCGTTGGGACAACGGGCCCTACCTCAGGACTGGCACCGGAAAGCCGTCCCTACCAGATCGACTTTCCGCGGTGGAACCGGGCGCCGCTGCCGTACGCGCTGCGGCGGATCAGTCTGCCGACCTGGATCCTGCCGATCGGGCGGATCTTCGCGTGGGTGCGCGCCGAAGGACTCGAGCACCTGGACGGCCTGGACGGCCCGGTCGTGTTCGCCGCCAACCACCAGAGCCACATGGATACGCCGGTCATCCTGATGGCGCTGCCGCGACGCTGGCGGTACGCGACGGCGGTCGCGATGGCCAAGGAATTCTTCACGGCGCACTTCCATCCGGCCGGCGTGCCCCTGAAGGCCCGCGTCACCAACGGCCTGAACTACTACCTGGCGTCGTTGTTCTTCAACGCGTTCCCGATTCCGCAGCGCGAGGCCGGCACCCGGCAGACCCTGCGCTACATCGGCCAGCTGTTCGAGGAAGGCCAGTCGCTCCTGATCTTTCCGGAAGGCAAGCGGACGATGGCCGGCGAGATCAACGAGTTCCGGGCCGGCATCGGCATGATCGGCGCGCGGCTCGGGGTGCCGGTCGTGCCGGTCCGGCTGATCGGGGCCGACGCGGTCCTCCACCAGAAGGCGACGTTCCCCTCGGCCGGGCGGGTGACCGTCCGCTTCGGCGCGCCGCTGCGGCTCGAAGGCGACGACTACGCCGCCCTCGCCCGACAGGTGGAGGACGCCGTGCGGGCCCTGGGCTGAGCTTGTCCTACCTGGGCGATCGGCGGCCGTGCGACAATGCACGGTTGGAGATGAACTGATTGAGCAAAGACGATCTGATTGACGTCCAGGGGACCGTCACGGCGGTGCACAGTGGCGGGCTGTATCGCGTGCAGTGCGACTCGGGGCAGGAAGTGCTCGCGCAGCTGAGCGGGCGCATGCGGCGCTTTCGCATCAAGGTGGTGCCGGGCGATCGCGTGACCGTTGGCGTCTCGCCCTACGACCCGGTGCGCGGCATCATCACCTTCCGCGTGCGCTGATTACTCGCCGAATTCGCGCGCCAGCGCGATCCACTCCCCGTCGGGCGCCAGCCGCTGGTACTGCTGCCAGAGCGGCCGCGCGTCCTGTGACCGGCCCAGCTTCTCGTACGCCACCGCCAGGTAGAAGCACGCCTCCGGCGACTCCGGGCTCAATTCGAGGCCCCGGCCGTAGCACCGGACCGCCTCGGCGAAGCGGCCCTCGTCGTGGTGCGTGTGCCCCAGGTTGAACCATCCCTCGAAGCTGTCGGGCGTCAGCCTGACGGCCTGCTCGTACAGCGCCGCCGCCTCGGGCAGATGTCCCACCGCATAGTGCAGGTTGCCGAGGTTGATGAGGGCCGGCACGAGCGTCGGATCGATGGCCAGCGCATCGCGGTAGGCCCGCATCGCGGCCGCGGCCGGTTGCCCCGGCGCCCCGTCGAGGGCGGTGGCCCGCTCGAACGCCGCCTCGGCCCGCGACGAATCGACGGCCGGCGGCGACGCCTCCTCGCCTCGCGGCGGCCGTGAGGCCAGCGTGACGACGCGGGCGCGGGCGCTCTCGTCACGGGTGGCGGTGGCGTCGAACAGCGTCAGCTGTCCCTGACGGGCTGCCAGCAGCTGCCGGACGATGGCCTTGAGGGCCGTCCCCTGGCCGAGCGCGTCGTGGACCTCGCGAAGCGTGGCGAGATCGGCAAACGAGTACCAGTTCTCGCCCTGATCACGGGTCGGCTGCACGAGCCGCCACTGTGCGAGGGACCGCAGCTGGTCGTCGCGCAGCAGCGGAAAGCGGGTGCGGACCACGCGCGAGGGCACCCGGGCGTCGGTCATGGCCGCAGGGTAGCAAAGAACCGGGCCTTGGGGCTTGGGCCTTGGGCTTCGTTTCGTAGCGGCCGGACCGGAACCGTCCGACAAGGGCTTCGGGCAGCCTGTAGCCTCTAGCCTGTAGCCTACCTGAGGCTGTAGGCGCTACCGCTACCCGATACCCGATACCCGATACCCGATACCCGTTCGTCGTTCGCCATTCGTCGTTCGGTTATGCTCCCGCCATGCTGCTGGCGGGCGACCTCGGGGGCACCAAGACGCAACTCGGCCTGTTCCGCCCGCACGGCGGACGGCCGGAGATGCTCGACGTCCGTGAGTACACGACGCTGGACTTCCCCGGCCTGTCGGCGATGATCTCGGCGTTTCTCGGCGCGACCGGCGTGCGGCCGCAGGAAGTGCAGTTTGCGTGCATCGGCGTGGCCGGGCCGAACGTGAAGCAGGTGGCCAGGCTCACGAACGTGCCGTGGTCGATCGACGGGCGCGAACTGATGGCGAGCACCGGCGTGCGGCGCGCGTGGCTGCTCAACGACGTCGAGGCGATGGCCTACGGCGTGCCGGCGCTGCGCGGCGACGAACTGCACGTGCTGCAGACCGGCGAGTTCAATCCCGACGGCAATGCCTGCCTGATGGCGGCCGGCACCGGCCTCGGTCAGGCGATTCTCGTGCGGCAGCACGGCCGGCTGGTGCCCTCGCCGTCCGAAGGCGGGCATGCCGATCTGGGCGCGCGAACGCCGCGGGAGATCGCGCTGCTGCAGTTCCTGACCGCGCAGTACGGACGGGCCACGTACGAGCACGTCATCTCGGGCCGCGGCTTCATCAACCTGCTGCGCTTCACGAGCGACGGCCGATCGCCGCTGCTGACCCAGTTCGACGAGGCCGATCTGCCGGCCGAGATCAGCGCCCGCGGCCTGGACCGGTCCGATCCCCACTGCGTCGAAGCGGTCGACCTGTTCGTCACGATCTACGGCAGCGCCGCCGCCAACCTCGCGCTGCAGTGCGTCGCCACCGGCGGTGTCTACCTGGGTGGCGGCATCCCCGCGAAGATCCTCGCGGCCTTCGACCAGCCGGCGTTCCTGGACGCCTTTCGCCACAAGCCGCCGATGGCGCGCCTGCTGGAGCGGATGCCCGTGCAGATCGTGCTCAATCGCCAGACGGGGCTGCTCGGCGCCGCGGTGTACGCCGCGACATTGGTCGGTTGACGTCGGGGGCGATGCGAATGCGCGCGGGTCGCGTGATGGTCGCCGGCCTGGTCCGCCACGATCGGTGGCGATGACCTGTTCGCGCGGGTAGGGGCACCTCCCCGAGGCGCCCTGACGTGGACGGCGACACGTCGGGTCCCGATATCCGATGCTGCGATCCAACGAGCCGTATTTCCCACCCATGTGACGGATGGTCCTGAACGGGATCGTGGCCATTCCCGTCGCCGTTCGATTTCCATCCGGCGGCCCCGCTGTTGCATCGCCGTCGCACGGTCGTTAGCATCACCCCGTCTTCCACATGCCGCGAGATGGTGGTCCGCAGGGACCAGCGGCTGTTTCTGTGCTCCGGGAGGGAGTCGTTCCTATGGTGATCAAGCGCTGGCTGGCATCTCTGCTGGCCGTGCTCTCGTGTCTGGTGCCTGCCGTGGCGGGCGCCCAGACCACCGGCTCGATTTCGGGCGTCGTCTTCGACCAGGGCGGGCAACTGGTGCAGGGCGCGACGATCCGACTCACCGGCGACCCGCTCCCCGGCGATCGCACGGCGGTCACCGATGCCAACGGCAGCTACAACTTCCCGCTGCTGCTCACCGGCACCTACACGCTGGAGGTGAGCAAGCAGGGCGTGGGCACCGCCAAGCGTGTCGTGGTGGTGCAGGTCGACGTCGACACCCAGGTCGACATCGTCATCGGCCTGAACCTCGACGAGACCGTGCAGGTCAGCGCCGCGGCGCCGGTCGTGGACCTCAAGTCCACCGAGGTCAACTTCAACTACGACGCGCAGTTGATCAAGGAACTGCCGCTGCAGCGCACGTATGCCGGCCTGTTCCAGTTGATTCCCGGCGTGGCCGAGAACAACGGCTTCGCGCCCAACGGCGGCGCGAGCCGGCAGGACAACACGTACCTGATCGACGGCGTGAACATCACCAACCCCGGCTTCGGCTATCTGTCGACCGAGGTCAACGAGTTCGACATCGCCGAGTTCAACGTCAAGCGCGGCGCGATCACGGCGGAGTTCGGGCGGTCGTCGGGCTTCGTCACCAACGCGGTGACCCGATCGGGCACCAACCGGCTGTCGGGCGGCCTGCGCTTCGAGGCGATCCCGTCGGCGTGGGTGAACAAGGTCGAGGCGACCAACGCCCAAGCCACGACCGACCGCTGGGTGCCGGCCTACGCGATTGGCGGACCCGTGCTGCGCGACCGGATCTTCTTCTACACGTCGGGGCAGTTCGCGCGCAGTTCCACGACCGGCCGCACCAACCTCGTCGGCGCGGTGCCCGACAGCGAGACGAGCACGAACGAGCTGTTCGGCAAGATCACGGCGGCGCTCGCCCCGTCGCAGTTCCTCAACGTCGGCTACAGGTTCCGCCCGTCGACGACCGAGTTCGGCGGCGTCGGCACGAGCGACTCGCCGGAAGTGGCGACCGACAGCGAAGGCACCAACGGCGTGGCGACGGCCGCCTGGAACCAGTTCTTCGGGCAGCGCAACTTCGTCGAAGTGAAGTACCTGCGTCTCAAGGAAGAGAACGAGTCGGTCGCCCGTACCGACCTCGGCTACCAGCCGACCTTCGACATCGCGAACCTGCGGTCGCTCGGCTACTTCACCGAGCCGGGGACCAATTTCCGCTACGGCGCCGCCTCCCTGCTGCTCAACCGGCAGAACTACAAGCGCGACGAACTGCGCGCCACGGCGGCCACCTACCTGTCGTTCGGCCGCACCGCGCACGACCTGCGCGTCGGCTTCGGCTACGAGACGACCGAAGAAGACCTGACCCGCATCTCGAACGGCTGGGGGAGCATCACGCTGGTCGAGAGCGGCACGCGCTACCAGGCGCTCTACTACCCGACGCAGCCTTCGCAGCTGTCCAAGTCGCGCACCTACGGCTTCTTCGTGCAGGACAGCATGCAGGTCGGGTCGCGCCTGGTGGTCAACGCCGGCCTGCTCCTCAACCGCGACGAGTTCGCGCAGGAGATCGACAGCCGCAACACGTTCCTGACCTTCGACTTCGGCGACCAGCTGCAGCCGCGCCTCGGCGCCAACTACCAGCTGCGCAAGGGCAAGGGCGACAAGGTCTACGGCAACTACGGCCGCTACTACTCGACCGACCAGAAGAGCAGCGCGCGGTCGCTCGCGCCGAACCGGCTCGTGCAGAACAACGCGTTCTTCGACGCCCGGACCGGCGCGCTGATCAGCGACACGCCGGGATCCAACACCACCGGCAAGGTGCTGCTCGACGACATGAGTCCGACCTACACGGACGAAGTGCTGTTCGGGTACGCGACGCCGCTGTTGACATCGTGGGGGCTCGACGTCTTCTACATGTACCGGGACGCCAACGACTTCATCGAGGACTACCCACGCAACCTGCCGGCCAGCAGCTTCGCCGTCGGCAACATCGCCGCCGACCGCAAGTACAAGGCGTTCACCGTGGAGCTGTCCCGGCGCATGGCCGACCGCTGGAGCCTGACGACCAGCTACTCGTGGAGCCGCCTCGAAGGCAACATCGACTTCGACTACGGCGGGGCGAACACGCAGGTGTTCAACACCTCGTCGATCATCCAGGACGGCCCCGGCGATTTCGTCGAGGACGACTTCCGCTACGGCCCGCTGTCGCAGGACCGGACGCACGTGCTGAAGGTGTTCGGCACGTACATGGTCACCGACGCGTTCTCGCTCGGCACCTACATCCGCGCCCAGAGCGGCAGCCCGTGGAACGACAAGGCGATCAACTGGAACAACGGCTATCGCCTCAATCTCGAGCCGGTCGGCACCAACCGCAACGACTTCTGGACCAACGTCGATCTGCTGGCCGCATACAACCTGAAGATCATGGACCGGTTCACGACGCGCCTGGAGGCGCGCGTGCTCAACCTGTTCAACACGCAGACGGCCCTGAGCGTCGACGACCGGCCGTTCCTCGACCCGCGCACGCGGCTGTTCGACGGCACGCAGGTGGCGGGCGACCCGGCCAGCTACACCCGCGCGATGATCATCAACCAGAAGGTGCCCAACGGGCAGTACGGCCGTCCGACGTCCTACGCGGCGCCGCGCCGCTTCCTGCTCACCGCGCGCGTCGATTTCTAGTACGCCACGGCGTCAGGGCGCCTCGGGGAGGCGCCCCTACCAACGCGACGAGGCATCGCCGACCACGCCACCGCCCGCGGGTAGGGGCCGTTCCCCGAAAGAGCGGAAGAACACCGGTCGGCACTCCAGTCGCACA